>PWWI01000075.1 GCA_003561535.1 Nitriliruptoraceae bacterium | reverse complement strand
GACCCCGACCGGCTGATCCGGGAGCTGGTGGAGATGGACCCGGACAAGGTCGTCAGCGCGGTCCTGGCCGAGCACACCGCCACCGCACCGGAGCTGACGGCGCGGCTACGGGAAGTGCTGGAGGAGACCCGCCGCTGGGCGGACGACCAGGGGCTCGAGCACGGGCAGGGCTTGTTCGCGCGGACCGCAGCGGTGCTGGACCAACTCCCGGACCACGTCGCCTGAACCGCGGTGGGTGTCGCCCGGCGCTAGAGGCTGACGATGTTCAGGTGGCTGACCCGCGGGTCGTCCTGATCGCCCTCGAGCTCGAAGCGCACCCGCTGCCCGATCCGCAGCTCACGCAGGCCGGAGGCGACGAAGGCCTCGCGATCGAAGGAGAGCTCGCGCAACCCGTCGTAGAGCAGCGAGCCCTCACTGGTGGCGGGGTCGAACCCCTTGATGGTGCCCTGCGGCATCGTTGCTCCTCGCGACCTCGCGTCAGTTGCGGCAGGATAGCCGTGGAGCGTCGAGAGCCTGCTGCCAGGAGCTGCCATGCCCACACCCACACCACCAGGCCCTGAGCACGACCCCCGACGACCGGGGACGGACGGCGGTGCTGATGAGGCAGGAGGCCGCGCTCGCAGCCGCGGTGATGACAGGGGCTCCTCAGGGGCGGATCCTGCCGGAGGCACCGGTGCCGAGCGGGATCGTCCCGGCTCCTCCGGTGCGGCGGGTGCGACCGGTTCGGGGGGTGCGGTCGGTTCGGGTCGTGCTGGCGAGGACGCCAGCCAGCCCGAGGTCACGCCACCGGTGCCCTTCACGCAGCAGCTCGGGCGGGTCACGATCGTCGTCCTCGCCGTGCTGTTCGGGGTCTTCGCGGTGGCCAACAGCCAACGGGTCGACTTCTCCTGGATCTTCGGCGAGACGACGGTGCGGGAGGGTCCCACCGGTGAGGTGACCGGGGGTGTGCCGTTGATCCTGTTGCTGGTCGGCGCCTTCGTGGCCGGTGCCGTCATCGCCATCCTGACCGAGCTCCACGTGACCCGTGTCCGTCGGGCCCGGAAGGCCACCGCGGAGCGCGGCAAGGACAAGGGCAAGCAGAAGGGACGAGGCAAGGACGAGCGCCGAGGCAAGGACGAGGGACGCGGCAAGGACGAGGGCGGCGGTCGCTGAGCGATCAACCGACCGGTTGGCGCCGTAGCGGGCGCGGACCGAGCAGCTGAGGCAGGACCGCGGCGGTCGCCGGCCCGAGCTCCACCTCGGTCAGGGCCACCAGGTCGGTGAAGGTGTCCACGTCGTGGTGGATGCCGTCGCGGTCGACGCAGGCCGTCCGGGCCCCGGAGGCGACCGCGAGTGCCCGGTGGGCGATGGCTGAGCCAGGGCCGTAGGCGGTGCCGATCACGGCGGCCGGACGGCGCAGCAGGGCACCCGTCCCGCCGGCGGCCGTCGGGGCGATCACCACCTCGGCGTCGGGCTCGAGGACCCCTTGCACGTCCTCGGGGCGCAGCCGGGGCAGGTCGGCCGCGACGATCAGGATGTGCCGATGGTGGCCGATGTGGCGGGAGGCAGCGGCCAGCGTGTCGTCCAACCCGCGGCACCCGGCGGGGTCGAGGAGCACGTCCAACCCGAGGTCACGTCCGGCCACCGCCGCCGCCCGGCCTCCCGCGACGAGGACGATGTCGGACAGCCCGGCGGCCGCCAGGGAGGCGGCGACGTCGTCGAGCATGGCCACCGACAGGGCGGCTCGCTGCTCCGGGTCCAGCACGTCCGCGAGCCGCGACTTGCCCTCGCCGGGGGCCCGCAGGGGCACGAGCGCGACGGTGGGGTCCATGGCCGGCAGGCTAGCTGTAGGGTCCCCTTCAGCCAGCGTCGGTGGGAGGTCACGCATGGGGCAGGTCGTTGTCATGGGGTCGGGGTCGTGGGGCACGGCCTTCGCGGCGATGTCGACCGATGCGGGTGAACAGGTCCGACTGTGGGCCCGTCGCGCCGAGGTGGCGGCGGAGATCAACGAGCAGCACACCAACGCGGGCTACCTCCCAGGGATCACGCTGCCGTCGGGTCTCACCGCCACCGACGACCCGGCTGCGGCGTTGGCCGACGCCGAGGTGGTCGTGCTGGCGGTGCCCTCGGTGGGTATCGAGGGGCAGCTGGCCGCCTGGGGGGAGCTGATCCCCCCGGAGGCCACGCTCGTCAGCCTCATCAAGGGTGTGGACGTCGACACCCTGCGGTTCGGGAGCCAGCTGATCTCCGACGCGCTGGGATGCGATCCCGCGCGGGTCGTGGTGGTCAGTGGCCCCAACCTCGCCCGGGAGTGCGCGGCGCGGCTGCCCGCCGCCAGCGTCGCGGCGAGCCCCGAGCTGTGGCGGGCGGAACGGGTCCAGGCCGCCGTGATGGCCCCCTACTTCCGCGTCTACACCAACGAGGACAAGATCGGTGTGGAGGTGGCGGGGGCCGTGAAGAACGTCATCGCCATCGCGGCCGGGATGGCCCACGGGATGGGGTACGGGGACAACACCAAGGCTGCGGTGCTGACGCGGGGGTTGGCGGAGATGACCCGCCTCGGGGTGGCCCTCGGTGGCAAGGCGCTGACCTTCGGGGGGTTGGCCGGGGTCGGCGACCTGGCGGCGACCTGCACCTCCCCGCAGTCACGCAACCGGACCGTGGGCGAGCGGCTCGGCCGCGGCGAGGCGTTGTCGGACATCATCGACTCGATGAACATGGTCGCCGAGGGGGTCAAGTCCTCGAGGGCGCTGCTCGGTCTGGCCGAGCGGGCCGGCGTGGACATGCCGATCACGCAGGGTGTGGTCGCGGTGTGCCATGCCGGGCACGATCCCAAGGAGCTGGTCGGGCTCCTGATGTCGCGCGAGGCCAAGCCGGAGATCTACGGGCTGTGACCGCCTCGCCCCTGAGCGAAGGAGCACCGCAGTGAGTGGTCCCGGGCTCGTCCTCGTGCTGGACGGTCCGACGATGGTCGGGCGTTCCACGACCCTCCACGCCCTCCAGCGCGCGTGGCCCCGGGTGCGCTCCGGGCCGCTGCTGGAGGCCGGGCTCGACAGCGCGCTGGCGGCCTTCGGCCCGAGCGCCGGTCGGTGGGCGGAGCTGGTCCTTCCGAGCGCACCTCCACCCGACGCGGAGCATCCCCGGATCACCTGGGGGCCGCTCGGTCGGGAGTTGGTCGCCGGGATGCACCGGGTCGCAGCGGCCTGGGCCCGGGCTGGCATGGACGTTGCGATGGACCACTCGCTGTTCAACCACGCCACGGTGGTGGATCTCGAGGTGGCACTGGAGGGCCTCGAGGTGGTGCACGTCGGGCTGGTCTGCGACCCGGACGTGCTCGACGACCGCGAGCGCGAAGTCGGTTCGCGCACCCGCGGTCTGGCCGTCGCGCAGCTCCGCGCCCACCGGGCCGAGGTCCGCCCCGACGTCGTGCTGGACACCACCGAGGCGACCACCGAGGAACTGGTGGAGGTCATCCTCGAGGAGGTGGCGGCACGACTGCAGGGCTGACGTCGTCCACCCGGTGGTGGCAGGCGCCCCGGTCGCTCGCGCCGTACCGGTCGCTCGCGCCGTACCGGTCGCTCGCGCCGTACCGGTCGCTCGCGCGGTTGCGAGGAGCTCAGCCGATCTCGATGCCGAGGGCCTCGACGAGCTTGCCGGTCTGCTCCATCACGCCCTGGGTGAGCTCGCGCGAGCCCGGCCCGACCTCGGCGATCTGCGACCAGGCGTCGGCGACGTCCTCAGGTGTCGGGACGGCGTCGAAGGTCGCCCCCGCGCCCTCCAGCAGCGCCACGCGGGCGATGTAGCCGCCACCGACGGAGAAGATCCGGCCGGTGTCGGTGCAGGCCTCCGACGTCAGGTACGCGACGAGCGGCGACACGTACTCCGGCTCGAGCCGGTCGAGGAGTTCGGCCGGCATGATGTCCTCGGTCATCCGGGACTTGGCCACCGGCGCGATCGCGTTGGCGGTGATCCCGTACTTCGCGCCCTCGATCGCGAGCGTGCGGGTGAGCCCGACCAGCCCGAGCTTGGCGGCGGAGTAG
>PWWI01000300.1 GCA_003561535.1 Nitriliruptoraceae bacterium | reverse complement strand
GGACGGGATCCGGGTCAACGCCGTCTGCCCTGGCGCGATCGACACCCCGATGCTGCGTGGGGCACTGGAGACGATGGGTTCGACGGAGGAGGAGTTCGCCCCGGCACTGAGCCTGTTCGGGCGGTTCGGCCAACCGAGCGAGGTCGCCGAGGCCAACGTGTGGCTCTGCTCCGACGCGGCCTCCTACATCACCGGTGCGGTGCTCATGGTCGACGCGGGCTACACGTCGAGGTGACCCGTCGCTGACCTCGCCGGGTCCGGCGGCGGCAGGAGCGCCTCCGCCGGTCACGGCACCTCGGGGCTCAGCCGGGCTCGACCAGCGGCGCCACGACCGCGCCCAACCCCTCCCCCAACGCCAACCGCGACACCGAGGTGACCGACGCCGACCGGTTGAGACCACCGCTCATGGCCGCCGAGTCACGCTCGTCGCGCTGTCAGGGTCGGGATGGCCCGGCGCGGCGATCCGTCATGGCCCCGAACCCTGCCGGTCATCATCATCGTCGCCACCTGAGGTCCCGCCCGGTGGGCTCGGATGCCACAGGAACAGCTCGGCGTCCTCGAGTGCTCGGGGTCGCGCCGAGGCATCGTGAGGTGACTCGGCTGGCGCCGCTCGAAGGTTGCCGCCGTCCCACAACGGTGGTGCGGTGTCCAGACGGCGGGATGCCCACGCCTTCCAGCGCTGCCCTTGCTCGCGTCGCGTCTCCAGGACCGCGCTCTCAGCGGTCCGACGCCGGTTCAGTCGCCAGAGCGACCAGCGTGCGCCAGCACCGCGTCGCTGGGATCTGCGGCCGCGGCCGCCAGCAGGCAGCTCGGTGCTGGGACGTCCATACTCCGCCGCGTCACCAGCCGGACCGGACCTCCGTGACCGAGCACCGTCCGCGCGACCACGCGCACTCTCAGACCTGCGGGGACGATCGCCACCGTCGCTCGGGGCCAGCGAGGAGACACCACCACCCAACGCCAGCGAACCCGCAGCATCCGACGTCGCCTGTGCCGAGGTAGCCGTAGAGGTCCGTTGCGAGCCCTGCTCGGGCGAACGGACCTCCTCCAAGGCGACGACGAGGCCATCCAGTGTCAGCGGTGACGACACCTCGACGCTGCCCGGCAACGCGAAGTCCTCATCGTCGCGAGGGCGGAGAACGACGACGGGCGTGGTGGTGGGGCTGCTACGCATCTCTTCGGACCAGGCCCGTCCCCGGGCGCCGGCGAGATCGATGACCACGACCTCTCCCTCCCGTGCAGCCGCCAACGCCACCTCGAGGTCGTCGACCCGCTGCGCCACGTACCCGGGAACCCAGGTCGAGATAGCAACATCGATGTCGGTGCGCATCGACAGCACCGTGACCTCGATGTCGGTCCGTCTCCGTATGCCGTGTCTCGTCACTCGCCGATCACCTCGATGACCGGCGAGGTGCCCGCTCCCGCGCCAGCCGCAACACTGTGCCTACCACGTTGCCCTGAGCTTGACACGATAGCGGAGCGTCGGTCGGGGCAGGGC
Organism: Nitriliruptoraceae bacterium; assembly: GCA_003561535.1. Taxonomy (GTDB): domain Bacteria; phylum Actinomycetota; class Nitriliruptoria; order Nitriliruptorales; family Nitriliruptoraceae; genus T1Sed10-7. The sequence continues at coordinate 2,537 of PWWI01000300.1, read as the reverse complement.
TGCGCGCCTGACCGGTCACACCTCATCGCTCAGCGGCGGGACTCGAGCCTGTCGGAGAGCTCGATCACCGACTCCGGTTCATCGTCCTGGGGGCTCTCGGGCCCCTGACCAGCGGGCCCCTCCTCCGCCGACGGCTGAGGACTCAGGAAGGAGACCCGCGCGCCTTCACCACCGGCCTCGCCGCCTCCGCCGTCGGCTTCCACGTGGTGGTCTGAGGACGCGTGCCACGCCTCCGCGACGTCGTCCATCAGGGCCTCCCGCCACTGCCTTCGCCGCAGCTCATCGGAGCCGGTCCCCCCGCCCCTGCGGTCGATGAGCTCCGACATCTGCAGGATGTGGTCGGCCACGCCGATGCCGACGCCTGCTTCGACCGCCATCTCGACCAGACGATCGAGGTCCTGCTCGCGGAGCGGCCGGTCCCGCCCGACCGTCACGACTCCCAACGATGCCGATCCCGCGGTGATGCTGGCGGTCATGAAGGAGTCCGTGTGGGCGCCGGCGATATCGCGGAGCAACCCCTGGAAGTTGGGTGCCGGGTCGAGCAGGATCGCTCCCGTGTTGTCACTGATGTCCTGCAACAACGGCTGGTCGAGTCCAGCGGGGAACCGCACCTCACGCTGGGTCAACCCGTGCTCGGCCACGATGATCCAACCGTTCTCGCCTCGCCGACACAGCCCGACCGTCTCAGCGTCGAACTCCTCCGCGACGGCCGTCACGATGGCCCGGTACAGGGCCGGACGGTTCGCGACCAGCGGCAGCTCGTCGACGAGCATCTGGACCTGCGAGGTGGCCGCGAAGATCTGCACCAGACGCCCGTACAGCTCGTCCTGCTTGGGATCCTGCGACCCGGTGGCCCCGTCGCCAGCCTTGCGTTGGCGCCAACGTCCCACCGCCCCCTTCAGGCTGGAGCCGGCACCGTGCTGCTTCGCGTCCGGCTGTGCTCCGGGGTGCGACGGACGGTGGCCACCGAGCAGTGCCGGATCGGCCGACGTGGTCGCCGGTCGTGCGATGTCGGGAACGAACCGTGTCGGACCGCGGCGGAGCGGGGCCTGGGTGGCATCCCCCGGCGACGGCGGCGGGGCGCCGTCCGTACCGACGGATGCAGGCGCATCCGCAGGCTCCGACGATGCCGCCGGCTCCACCGGGGACACCGGCGCCTCAGCAACCTCGGCACCGGCGTCCGCTGACGGCGAGGTGGACGGCGGCGGTGGTGGACCCGCGATCGCTCGCGGCGCTTCCGCAGTCGGGCGGACCGGCGGAGCCTCCGGTCCCGGCAGGTCGAACAACGCCGGCTGCTCCAGCGGCTCCTCGCCATCCTCGTCCTGCCGCACCTTCTGGAACGCGCTCGCCAGCTCACCGAGCCGGAAGGGTGGTTGCAGCACGATCACCGCCGCCAGGTCCTCGACCGGCGTCTTCCCCACCACCACGATGCCATGCTCGACACCCCGAACCCGCAGGTCCCGGGCCGCCTGGGCACCCTCGTCATCCTCGCCGAGGTCGAGCAGCACCACCGCGCCGTCACGCAGCTGCTCAGCGACGTCATCGACGGTGGGTACGGCGATCGGTAGACACCCGGGCAGTCGCGTCCTGAGCACGTCCAGGACCTGCAGCGGCTGCCGCGACACCACCACGACCCGGAGCCGCCGCTGCTGCAGGTGGGCCCGCTGCAGGGCGTCGGTCAGGTCGCCGAGACGGAAGGGCGGCTCCAGCCCGAGGACGCCAGGGATGCCGCCGGTGTCGGCGGTCCCTACCACGACGATGCCGTGACCGACCCCACCCATGCGCAGCTGTCGGGCGGCCGTCACCCCGGTGTCGCCATCACCCAGGTCGAGCAGGACCACGGCATCCGGTCGCAGTTCCTGCGCGACGTCCTCGACCGACGGGACGGCCAGTGGGAGGCAACCGGGCAGGTTGGTGCGCAGCACCTCGAGCACGGGCATCGGCTGCTTGGACACCACGACCACCCGCAGCACGATGTCGCTCCCGTCGGTATCTCCGCCACCCAGCGTCACCCGCTTGGTGGTGAACTCGTTGTTGACTGTATCTTTCCGATGACCCTCGGTCGACGTACCAGCTCAGCAAACTCGGACCGAGGGGACACCGCGTGTGACCGACGGGGGGCTCGGCTTGGCCGCGATCGAACTACAGGCGGTCACCCGCCGCTTCGGTGACCTCACTGCCGTCGACGCGGTCAGCTTCGAGGTCGAGGAGGGCGAGATCGTCGGCCTGCTCGGCCACAACGGCGCGGGCAAGACCACCCTGATCCGTGTCATCAACGGCCTGCTGCGGCCCGATGGCGGGCAGGTGCGGGTCGCCGGGCTCGACCCGATGGTTGACGGCCACCTCGTTCGGCGCGCCACCGGGGTCCTCACCGAGTACCCGGCGCTGGACGACTTCCTGACCACGCGCGAGAACCTGGAGGTCTACGCCGCGATCAACGCACTCCCCCGCCGGGATGCCGCCACACAGGTCGAACGCCTCCTCGAGGAACTGGGCCTGTGGAAGAAGCGCGACGAACCGGCTCGGGAGCTGTCGGC
>PWWI01000250.1 GCA_003561535.1 Nitriliruptoraceae bacterium | reverse complement strand
GCATCGCGGTGGCCCGCCCATGACGCAACCGATGACACAGCCGATGACGCCGCCCGTCACGCCGGTCATGTCCCCGGCCACCCGCCATGTCTCCTTCGATCTCGACGGAACGCTCGTGAACTCCTTCGACGTGATGCGGCACGCCTGGGAGGGCGCCACGGCGCGCCTGGGCATCCGCTGCGGGTTCGAGCGGTATCGCCGCCATGTCGGGCTGCCCGCCGTCATGTCGGGCCGGCCGGCGCCGGGCGCGTACCCTCCCCTCACGCCAGACAGCTGCCCGTCGCTCCACGAGGTCACCCGTGCCCCACGAGTCCACCACCCTGCCCTCCGGGGTGCGGGTCGTCACCGAGACGATGAGCTCCGTGCGGTCGGTCACCCTCGGGCTGTGGCTGGCGGTCGGGTCCCGGGACGAACAGCCCGGCGAGGCCGGCTGCTCGCACTTCCTCGAGCACACGCTGTTCAAGGGCACCGCCAGCCGCTCGGCCCGGGACATCGCCGAGTCGCTGGACAGCGTGGGCGGGGAACTGAACGCCTTCACCTCCAAGGAGCTCACCTGCTTCTACTCCCGGGTGCTCGACACCGACCTTCCCCTGGCCTTCGAGGTGCTGGCCGACATGCTGGTCGCTGCGCGCAACCGCCCCGAGGACGTCGAGGCCGAACGCCAGGTCGTGCTGTCGGAGCTGGATGCGCTCCATGACGCGCCCGACGAGCTGGTCCACACCGAGTTCTGCCAGCTGGTCCTGGGTGATCACCCCCTGGCGGCGGAGACTTTGGGGACGCTCGAGTCCATCAGCGGGCTGGACCGGGACGCGATCCACGGCTACTACCTCGACCGCTACCGGCCCGAGGCCCTCGTGGTCGCCGCGGCGGGCAACGTCGAGCACGGTCGTGTCGTCGCTCTGGCCGACGGGCTGCTCGGGGACCTGGGCCGACCGGGTCGCTCGCAGGCCGAGCGTCACCGGGTCGAGGGCTACCGCACCGGGGCCGTCACGATCCGCCACCGCCCCAGCGAGCAGGCACACCTGGTGCTCGGTGGTGCCGGGCTGCACCACCGCGACGACGACCGCTTCGCTCTCAAGGTCCTCGACACCGTGCTGGGCGGCGGGATGTCCTCGCGGCTGTTCCAGGAGATCCGCGAGACCCGGGGGCTCGCCTACGCGACCTTCAGTTACGCGGCCACCTACACCGACGCAGGCCTGCTCGGCGCCTACGTCGGCACGGCGCCCGGCAAGGTCGACGAGGTGCTGGACGTGCTCAACCACGAGCTCGACCGCCTCGCCGACGACGTGAACGAGGCCGAGGGGGCACGTGCCAAGGGGGCCTTGTCCGGTGGGACCGTCCTCGGGCTCGAGGACACGGGATCGCGGATGTCCCGGCTCGGCAAGCAGGTCGTGACCGGTCTCGATCCGATCGGGGTCGACGAGGCGTTGGCCCGGATCGCCGCCGTGGACGTCGACGCGGTCCGTGCCGTGGCCCGACGGGTGCTGGCCGGTCCCCGGGACCTCGCGCTGGTCGGGCCCTTCGGCGCGGACGAGGCCGACCGGTTCCAGCCGGTGGTGGCCTGACCATGCCCGCCGTCACCGCCTGGCACGAGGTCGCCGACCGGATCTGGGTCCGTCGCTACGACCCCTTCGACGTCAACGTCACGGTGGTCGCCGGCACCCACGGGGTGCTGCTCGTGGACACCCGGACCTCGCTCCACGAGGCGGCCGAGGTCCGTCGGCACCTGGCCGAGCTCCCGGTGACCGCTCCCACCGCCGTCGCGTTGACCCACGCCCACCTCGACCACAGCCTCGGTGCCGGCGCCTTCCCGGGATTGCCGCTCTACGCCAGTCGGGGCTGCCGGGAGACGCTCACCCGGCACGGGGTCGCGGAGCGCGAACGGTGGCTGTCATGGCTGGACGAGGAGCACCACGCCCACCTGAGAGCCAGTCCGATCCCCGTCCCCGACCACCTCGTCGAGGCCCGCCACCGCATCGACCTCGGCGACCGGGACGTGGACCTGCTGCTGCTCGGGCACGGCCACACCGACCACGACCTGGTCCTGCACGTGCCCGATGCCGCCGCCGTGCTGGCCGGTGACCTGGTCGAGGTCGGCGCACCCCCCGCCTTCGAGGACGCCTTCCCCTTCGAGTGGCCCGCCACGCTCGCGCGGCTGGAGGCCCTGGAGGCCGAGGTGGTGGTCCCCGGGCACGGGGCACCCACCTCCCAGGCGCTGCTGTCCATCCGGCGCCAGCAGCACGCCCACCTCGCCGCCCTGTGCCGGGAGGCCCTGGGAGGGGTGCGGTCCGCGGCCAGCGTGCTGGTCATGTCGCCGTTCCCCGAGGACACCACCCGCGTGGCGCTGGACCGTGCGGCCGCCACCACCGGTCGGCGGGCCCCCGACGCGTAGGCTCTCCGGGGGGCCACGACGGTGGCCCGAACCGGTCGGGAGGTCACGAGGTGTCGGACGTGAGCACGGTGGAGATCGAGCAGGTCGGGATCGTCGGTGGCGGCACGATGGGGGCGGGTATCGCCGAGCTCGTCGCCAGTCACGGGGTGCCGGCGACGGTGGTCGAGATCGACGACGAGGCCGTCGTGGCCTGCGAGCGCCGCATCGCCGGATCGCTGGACCGCCAGATCCGCCGCGAGCGACTCACCCCGGAGGAGCGCGAGGAGATCCTGGCCCGCATCACGGTGACCACCGATCCCGCGGAGCTCGCCCCCTGCGACCTGGTCGTCGAGGCCGTGCCGGAGGCGCTGGGAGAGAAGCAGGCGGCGTTCCAGGTCATCGACCGCTACGTCGACGAGGACGCGATCATCGCGACCAACACCTCCTCGCTGCCGGTGATGGACATCGGCGTGGTGACCAAGCGGCCCAACCGGGTGCTCGGCTTCCACTTCTTCAACCCCGCCCAGGTCATGCAGCTGATCGAGCTGGTCCGCACGGTGGTGACCGACGAGTCGGTCGTCGAGGTGGCACGCCGCTTCGCCGAGCGCATCGGCAAGGTCCCGGTGGTGGTCGGCGACCGGCGCGGCTTCATCGCCAACCAGCTCCTGTTCCCCTACCTCAACCAGGCCGTCGGCATGGTCGAGGGCGGGTACGCGACCAAGGAGGACGTGGACACCGCCATGCGGTTGGGCACGGGGTTGCCGATGGGGCCGATCGCGCTGACCGATCTGGTGGGCATCGACACCTTCGTGGGCATCATGAACGCGATGCACGCCCAGTTCGGCGACCAGCGCTTCGCGCCACGGCCCGTGCTGAGCCAGCTCGCCTCGGCGGGCTACACCGGTCGCAAGGCCGGCCGCGGCTTCTACCGCTACGAGGAGCCCGGTGCCTCACGCACCATCGTGGAGGACGACCTGCGTCCCGCCGCCGACCCGGCGTTGGTCGAGGGGTGGCGGCACGTCGGCGTGATCGGGACGGGGACCATGGCCACCGGCATCGCCGAGGTGTGCGCCCGTTCCGGCTTCGAGGTGTCGCTCAGAGGGCGGAGCGCCGAGAAGGCGGCTGCCGCTCGGGACAAGGTCGCATCCTCGCTCGGTCGTCAGGTCGACCGGGGGCGGCTGGAAGCCGAGGAGCGCGACCGGATCCTGGCCCGCATCGCTCCGGTCACCGAGCTCGACCAGCTCGCTGACTGCGACGTGGTGGTCGAGGCCGTCGCCGAGGACCTCGACATCAAGCGCCAGCTGTTCGCCGAGCTCGATGGCGTCCTCGGCCCCGGGGCGGTGCTCGCGACCACCACCTCGTCGTTGCCGGTGGTCGAGTGTGCGGTGGCGACCACGCGTCCCGACCGGGTGCTGGGGCTGCACTTCTTCAACCCCGCCGCGATCATGCGGTTGGTGGAGGTCGTGACCACCGTGCGGACCGACCCGGCGGTGACCGAGCTCGCGCGCGCGTTCGTCGCACGCGTCGGCAAGACCGAGGTGCTGTGTGGTGACCGGGCGGGGTTCATCGTCAACACCCTGCTGTTCCCCTACCTCAACGACGCGGTCAAGATGCTCGACTCCCACTACGCCACCGCCGAGGAGATCGACACCGCGATGAAGCTCGGCTGCG
>PWWI01000188.1 GCA_003561535.1 Nitriliruptoraceae bacterium | reverse complement strand
TGATGACCACTGAGAGTTTCGTTGTGCCCTTCAGCGAGGGCAGCGCCGACCAGAAGTCCCTGCTGGGGGGCAAGGGCGCGAACCTCGCCGAGATGACCCGTATCGGGCTCCCCGTGCCCCCGGGCTTCATCGTCACCACCGACGCCTGTCGCCAGTACATGGCCGAAGGTGGCTCGCCTGAGGGCCTGTTCGACCAGGTCGGCGAGGCGCTGGCGGAGCTCGAGGCCCAGGTCGGCCGCAAGCTCGGTGACCCGGAGTCGCCGCTGCTGCTGTCGGTTCGGTCTGGCGCGGTGTTCTCCATGCCCGGCATGATGGACACCGTCCTCAACCTCGGAGCCATGCCCCACACCGCTCCCGGCCTCGCGGCCATGGGCGACGAGTGGTTCGCCCAGGACGCCACCCGGCGCTTCCTTGAGATGTTCGGACGCGTCGTCCTCGGCGTCGATGGTGAGCTGCTCGAGCACAACGTCGACCAGGCCAACGAGGCGGCCGGGGTCGCCAGCGAGCGGGACCTGTCCGTGGAGCAGCTCGCCGAGGTGGTCGCCAAGCACCGCAAGACGATCGCGGATGCCGGCAAGGAGCTCCCCGAGGACCCGCACGACCAGCTGCGGCTGGCGATCGAGGCCGTGTTCCGCTCCTGGGACGGCGACCGCGCCAAGGCCTACCGCCGCATCGAGGGCATCCCGGATGATCTCGGGACCGCCGTCAACGTGCAGATGATGGTGTTCGGCAACCTCGGCGACCGCTCGGCGACCGGTGTCGCGTTCACCCGCGACCCCGCCACCGGCGAGAGCGTCCACTACGGCGACTTCCTCATCGGCGCCCAGGGAGAGGACGTGGTGGCGGGCACCCGGGCCGTCGAGCCGCTGTCGGCGCTCGGGGACAGCTTCCCGCACGCTCAGGAGGAGCTCGAGGAGACGCTGGACACCCTCGAGCGGCACTACCGCGACATGTGCGACGTCGAGTTCACGATCGAGAACGACAAGCTCTGGATGCTCCAGACGCGCGTCGGGAAGCGTTCGGCGACCGCAGCGCTGCGCATGGCGGTCGAGATGGTCGATGAGGGCCTGATCGACGAGGTGGAGGCGCTCAAGCGCGTCACCACCAAGCAGCTCGAAGCCCTGCTGCACCCGCGCTTCGGCCCCGACGCTCCTGAGCCGATCACCACCGGTCTGGCGGCATCTCCTGGTGCTGCGGTCGGCAAGGTCGTGCTCACCTCGAAGGAGGCCAAGGAGCGCGGCGAGGCGGGCGAGTCCGTCGTACTGGTCCGTCCCGAGACCTCCCCGGAGGACCTGGAGGGCATGGTCGCCTCGGCCGGGATGCTGACCTCCCGCGGTGGGCTGGTCAGCCACGCCGCGGTGGTCGCCCGTGGTCTGGGCAAGCCGGCGGTCTGCGGCGCGAACGAGCTCAAGATCGACGCCAAGGCCGGCACGATCACGGTCAACGGGACCGTGATCCACGCCGATGACATCATCTCGATCGACGGCACCACCGGTCAGGTCGTGGTCGGCGAGGTGGAGCTCGAGGTTCCTGACGACGACCCGAACGTCGCCAAGCTGCTCATCTACGCCGACAAGCAGCGCACGCTGCACGTCTGGGCCAACGCCGACACCCCCGAGGACGCCCGTCGGGCGCTCGAAGCGGGTGCGGAAGGCATCGGGCTGTGCCGGACCGAGCACCAGTTCCTGGGTGACCGGCTGCCGCTGATCCGCCAGATGATCCTGTCCAAGACCGAGGAGGAGGAGCTCGCCGCGCTGGAGCCGCTCGAGGCCCAGCAGAAGGAGGACTTCGAGGGGGTGCTCGAGGTCATGGACGGCAAGACGGTCGTGATCCGCCTGCTCGACCCGCCGCTGCACGAGTTCCTGCCCGACCCGCTGGAGCTCCGCCTCAAGGAGGCGTCGGAGGGGCTCGACGCCGATGAGCAGAAGCTGCTCGAGGCCGCGGAGTTCTACCACGAGCACAACCCGATGCTCGGGGTCCGTGGGATCCGGCTGGGCATCCTGCGTCCGAACGTGTACGCGGCGCAGGTCCGTGCGATCATCGGCGCCGCGGTGGCCCGCAAGCAGGCTGGCGGGGACCCGCGGCCGGAGATCATGCTGCCGCTCACGGCGACCTCGCAGGAGCTGAAGTGGGGGATCGAGCTGATCCACAACACCGCGAGGGAGGTCATCGACGAGTCCGGCGTGGACGTGCACTACACCACGGCGACCATGATCGAGACGCCTCGGGCCGCGCTGCGGGCCAAGGAACTGGCGCCACAGGTCGACGCCTTCTCCTTCGGTACCAACGACCTCACGCAGCTGACCTTCGGGTTCTCCCGCGACGACGTCGAGGCCAGCTACATCCCGGCCGCGCTCGAGCAGGAGCTGCTGCCCGTCGACCCGTTCCGTTCGCTGGACCCGGCTGGAGTCGGTCGTCTGGTCGAGCTGGCGGTCACCGAGGGCCGCGAGGTGAAGCCCGACCTGGTCACCGGGATCTGTGGCGAGCACGGTGGTGACCCGGATTCGATCCACCTCTGCCACAAGGTCGGGATGAACCACGTGTCCTGCTCGGCCTCCCGGATCGAGGTGGCCCGACTGGCCGCGGCCCACGCGGCGATGGAGGTGAGCGGTCCGGCGAGCACCGCCTGACACGACACGACCCCGGTCACCCGGGTGCGCCCCCGGGGCTCGCCACAGCGGTGACCGGTGGTCGGCACGACCGGCGTGGGGGGTGCGGCCCCGCGCCTCCGGCCGCGGAGCGCCGCCATCTCGGCGAGCAGCTCCGCGGCCGGTCTCTGTCTGCCCGCCCTCCTCCCGCCGCCCCCACGGCCTAACGTGCAGCGCGTGGAGCAGATGCGACGCACGATCCTGCGCGGCCTGGCGGCCTTCCGGTGGCTGGCCTGGCTGTGGATGGCCGCGGTCCTCGTGCTGGCCCGGGGCAACCTCGTGGCACCCGCGACGGCCGGGCTGCTGGTGGGCGTGGCCGGACTCGTCACCCTGTGGTTGACGTGGCTCCTGGCCACGGCACCACACCGGTTGGTGCGGGGACCAGCCGTCGGCGTCGAGGTCGGCGTCGGCGTCGCCCTGCAGTTGGCGGACGGGTTCGTCTACGCGAGTCCCCACGTCTTCACGACCCAGCAACCCCTCGGGGTCGCCTGGCCGATCGCTGGTGTGCTGGCCGCGGGCGTCGCCCTCGGGCCGACGGTCGGCGCGCTGACGGGGGTCCTGCTGGGCGCTGCCCGCGCCGCCTCGTCGATCCTGCACGTGGTCCCGGCCAGCGAGCCCTGGATCGGGCCGCTGACGCCGGAACAGGGGTTGTCGCTGGTGACCACCACGGTGCTGTACGCGGTGGCCGGCGGGGTGGCCGGTCACGCCACCCGGCTGCTGGCGCGGGCCGAGGAGCGGCTGAGCCGAGCTGAGCGGACCGTCGCCGCCCTCGAGGCCCGTGAGGAGGTCGCGCGCCGCCTCCACGACGGTGTCCTGCAGACCCTGGCCATCGTCGAACGGCGGGCCGAGGACGCGGACCTGGCCCGCCTGGCCAGGGACCAGGAGCGGGACCTGCGCCGCTACCTGCTCGATCCGGCGCCCCCCGACGCTTCGGCCGGAGCCGGTACCCCGACCCTCACCCTCGGGGCTGCCCTGCGAGGGGTGTCGGACCGGTTCGAGCGACGCGACCGCGTCCGCACGGAGGTGCTCGTCCCGGATGATCTCCCCGCCCTGGCACCGGTGGTCGTCGAGGCGGTCACGGACGCGGTCGGCGAGGCCCTGACCAACGTCGGCAAGCACGCCCGGGCGAGCCGGGTCGTGGTCTACGCCGAACCTCAGGACGGCTGGGTGTTCGTCTCCGTCCGAGACGACGGCATCGGCTTCGACCCGGCGGAGGTCGCAGAGGGACTGGGGCTGACCCGTTCCGTGCGGGGCCGACTGGCTCTGGTCGGCGGCCGGGTCGAGGTCTCGGCGGCGCCGGCTCGCGGGGTCGAGGTCCGTCTGTGGGCCCCGGTGGACGCTCCGTGACCGCCGATCACCCGCAGCTTCACTCGTCTGCGTTCGGCTATGTCGACCTCCTACGCACCGAATCGTAGCTTTCCCCTGCTGCCGGGGAGGCCTCTGTGGGGTGCTCCGAGCCGTTCGCGGGGGTCTGCTGAGGTTCGCGAGCGCCGTCACGGGAAGTCGGAGGCGAGCGGTTGGGTGGGCGACCACCGCACATGCCCGGCAATGGTTCGGCGATGCCGAACGACTGATGTTGTCGTCGGTGTTTCGAGCGTCTTGCATCCAGATGTCACCGGTCGGTCCGGCACCGGTGCGACCTGGAGGGGCTGGCGGCCGACGCCAGCATCGGGAGCCCACCGACCTGGAGCGTCCGGACGAGGGAGTGAGACATGGACCTATCAGTAGGCCAGATCTTCGTATCGGAGGTTGCCGGCACCGGCATGCTGCTGCTGCTCGGCTGTGGTGTCGTCGCCAACGTGGTGCTCGCGAAGACCAAGGGCAACGGTGGTGGCGGCGGCGGAGCCTGGATCCTCATCAACGTGGGATGGGGCCTGGCCGTCATGTCCGGTGTGTTCGTCGGCGCCTCGAGTGGCGCCCACATCAACCCCGCCGTGACCTTCGGGCTGTTGGCTGCGGGTGTGGCCTTCACCGCAGGTGAGTTCGCGGCCTACCTCGGCGGCCAGATGGTCGGCGCCTTCGTGGGAGCCTCGCTCGCCTGGTTGGCCTACAAGGATCACTTCGAGGCCACCGAGGACCCCGGTCTGAAGCTGGCCGTGTTCTCGACCGGCCCGGAGATCCGGAACCCGGCGATGAACGTCATCACCGAGGTCATCGGCACCTTCGTCCTGGTGTTCGTCATCCTCCAGTTCGGTCGTTCGCCCAACGAGCTCGGCCCGGTCGCGGTGGCCTTCCTGGTCCTCGGTATCGGCGCCAGCCTCGGTGGTCCGACCGGGTACGCCATCAACCCTGCTCGTGACCTCGGTCCACGTATCGCCCACGCCGTCCTCCCGATCAAGGGCAAGGGCGACAGTGACTGGGGCTACTCATGGGTGCCGGTGGTCGGGCCGATCATCGGCGGCGTGATCGCCGGTCTCATCGACCAGGCGTACGGCAGCTTCATCCCCATCTGATGCTCCGGGTCGGTCCGGGCGGGGCGTCGACCACCTCGACGCACCGCCCCGGGTCGCATCCGACGCGCTCGACGGGGAGCGCATCCCCGTCCGCCGCTCCTGCGTGACAGGAGCACCGCTCGCAAGCGACAAGGGAGAGATGTTCCATGGCAGACTTCGTCGGCTCCGTCGACCAAGGCACCACCTCGACCCGCTTCATGATCTTCGATCACGGCGGGAATGAGATCGGCAAGCACCAACTCGAGCACGAGCAGATCCTCCCGCAGGCCGGCTGGGTCGAGCACAACCCGGTCGAGGTCTGGGAGCGGACCTCCGCGGTGATCATGACCGCCCTGGGTCAGGCCAAGCTCAGCGCTTCGGACCTCGCGGCCGTGGGTGTCACCAACCAGCGTGAGACCACGGTGATCTGGGACAAGAACACGGGTCGTCCGTACTACAACGCCATCGTGTGGCAGGACACCCGGACCGACAGGATCGCCAGCAAGCTGGAGCGCGAGGGCAAGGGCGACGTCATCCGGCACAAGGCCGGGCTGCCGCCCGCGACCTACTTCTCGGGTGGGAAGATCCAGTGGATCCTGGAGAACGTCGACGGCGTCCGCGAAGCGGCGGAGCGCGGTGACGCGATCTTCGGCAACATGGACACCTGGGTGCTCTGGAACCTCACCGGCGGGACCCGCGGCGGCAAGCACATCACCGATGTGACCAACGCCTCGCGGACCATGCTGATGAACCTGGAGACGCTGGACTGGGACGAGGAGCTGCTCGGCTTCTTCGACATCCCCCGGGCGATGCTGCCAGAGATCCGTCCGTCCTCCGACCCCGACCTGTACGGCATGACGACCGAGTCCGGTCCCTTCAGCGGCGCGATCCCCGTCTGTGGTGACCTCGGTGACCAGCAGGCAGCGACCGTCGGTCAGGTGTGCTTCTCGCCAGGTGAGGCGAAGAACACCTACGGGACCGGCAACTTCATGCTGCTGAACACCGGCACGGAGATCGTCCACTCGAAGGCGGGCCTGCTCACGACGCCTGCGTACAAGTTCGGTGACGACCCGGCCGTGTTCGCCCTCGAGGGTGCGATCCCGGTGACCGGTTCGGCCGTGCAGTGGCTGCGTGACCAGCTGGGCATCATCAGCGGTGCCGCGGAGACCGAGACCCTGGCACGCCAGGTGCCGGACTCCGGTGGCATGGTGTTCGTCCCGGCCTTCTCGGGTCTGTTCTCGCCGTACTGGCGCTCCGACGCTCGTGGCGCGATCGTCGGGATCAGCCGCTTCAACACCAACGCCCACCTCGCTCGCGCGACGCTCGAGTCGATGTGCTGGCAGACCAAGGACGTCGCGGACGCCATGGAGAAGGACTCCGGCGTGCCGGTCGAGGCGCTCCGGGTCGACGGCGGGGTCACCAACAACGACCTCGCGATGCAGATCCAGGCCGATGTCCTCGGTGTCCCGGTCTACAAGCCGGCGGTCGCCGAGACCACCGCGCTGGGTGCGGCCTACGCGGCCGGCTACGCGGTCGGGTTCTGGAACAGCCAGGACGAGATGCGCGAGAACTGGGTCGAGGACAAGCGCTGGGAGCCGGAGTGGACGGACGACCAGCGTGAGGCCGGCCTGGCGCAGTGGCACAAGGCCGTCGAGCGCACCTTCGGGTGGGTCGACGTCGACTGAGGCACCGCTCGTCCTTCCACCGACGGTGGGGTCCCGCACGTCGGGACCCCACCCGCAGTTCGCACCGGATACGAACGTTGGCTACCTAGCACCCCGGACACTCGGGCCGGAGGGCCCGTCCGTTCGGCCTTGCGGTCCATGCAGGGTCGGGCATCATCACCGCAGACAGGCGGCGCGAACCGGCTGCCGTAGACGGGCGCCCCCCTAGCGCCAGCATCGCCTCCCCGCCGGCAGCGTCGCGACCACGCCCGAGCCGCCACCCAGGCGCCGGGCACGACCGACGGAGTAGAACGTGGCGATCACACCCATGTCCACCCACACACGGACGGCAGCCCTCGAGGCCATGGAGACCGAGGAGCTCGACATCCTCGTCATCGGCGGCGGCGTGACCGGGACGGGGGCCGCACTCGACGCGGTCACGCGTGGCCTGAACACCGGTCTCGTCGAGATGCGTGACTGGGCGAGTGGGACCTCCTCGCGTTCGACGAAGCTCCTACACGGTGGCCTGCGCTACCTCGAGATGCTGGACTTCGGGCTGGTGCGCGAGGCCCTGCGTGAGCGCGGCCTGGTCATGCAGAAGCTGGCGCCGTACCTGACCCGCCCGATCCCCTTCATCTACCCACTGACCCACAAGGGCTGGGAGCGGCTGTACGTCGGCTCCGGCATCCTCCTGTACGACGTCATGGCCAGGGAGAATGGTGCGTCCAAGGGCGTGCCGAACCACAAACACCTGTCCAAGTCCACCATCATGAAGCTGTTCCCCGGACTGGACCCGGACGTCTGCGTCGGCGCGATCCGCTACTACGACGGACAGGTCGACGACGCCCGCCACACGATGCTGCTCGCCCGCACCGCTGCCTCCCACGGCGCCCACGTCGCCTCCCGCGCCCAGGTCACCGAGCTGCTCCGTGACGCCGGCCGCGTGGTCGGTGCGGTCGTGCGCGACCTCGAGACCGGCAAGGACCACACGGTCAGGGCCCGCGCGGTGATCAACGCCACAGGCGTCTGGACCGACGAGATGCAGGAGCTCCTCGGCGAGGAGGGGGAGTTCACCGTCAAGGCCTCCAAGGGCATCCACATCCTGGTGCCCCGCGACCGGATCAAGGCCAAGGTGGGCATGATCCTGCGCACCCCGACGAGCGTGCTGTTCACCATCCCGTGGCACAACCACTGGATCATCGGGACCACCGACACCGAGTACGACCTCGACAAGGCCGATCCCACCGCCTCGGCCGAGGACATCGAGTACGTGCTGGGGCAGGCCAACCGGGTGCTGAAGCAGAAGCTCACCAAGGACGACATCGTCGGCACCTACGCGGGCCTGCGTCCGCTGGTCGCCGGCCAGGCCGACACGACCGCGAAGCTGTCCCGGGAGCACCTCGTCATCGAGACGACCCCCGGCATGATCGTCGTCGCCGGCGGGAAGTACACCACCTACCGGGTGATGGCCTACGACACCGTCGACGCGGCGCTGGAGTCCATGGGCAAGCAGGCCGGGCCCTGCATCACCAAGGACGTCCCGATCGTCGGGGTGGACGGCTACCACGCGGCGTGGAACCGTCGTGAGCTGATGGCCGAGAAGACCGGCCTCCACGTGGGCCGCATCGAGCACCTGCTGAAGCGGTACGGCTCCCTCAGCGAGGACGTGTTGGCCCTCAGTGAGGAGGACGCCAGCCTGCTCGAGCCGCTGCCGGTCGCCGACTCCTACCTCAAGGCCGAGGTCGTGTACGCCACCCGTGAGGAGGGTGCGCTGCACCTCGAGGACGTGCTCGTCCGCCGGAGCCACATCAACATCGAGGTCCAGGACCGCGGGCGGGCGGCGGCACCGGTGGTCGCGGACCTGATGGCCAAGGAGCTCGGCTGGTCCGACGAGCAGCGCGACGCGGAGCTTGAGGCCTACCTCACGCGCATCGACGCGGAGCTGAAGGCCAACGCCGCGCCCACCGACGAGGAGGCGCAGGAGGCCCGGCGCGAGGCGCCGGACGTGGTCGCGCTCGCCTGAGCCGCAGGCACCCCCCACGGCCCCGGGAGCGTCTCACGCCCCGGGGCCGTCCTCGTCGTCGTTGCGGATCCAGTCGTAGGTCCGCGCCACGGCACGCTGCCAGTTGTCGTACTCCCTGGCCCGCCGGTGGGCCGACATCTCCGGCAGCCACCTCGCTGCCCGGTGCCAGTGGTGGCGCAGCCCCTTGAGCTCCGGCCAGAAGCCGACGGCCAGCCCAGCGGCGTAGGCCGCTCCGAGCGAGACCGTCTCCGAGACCAGGGGGCGTTCGACCGGAACGTCGAGCACATCCGCGATCGTCTGCATCAGGAGGTGGTCGGAGGTCATCCCACCGTCGACCTTCAGCCCGGTCAGGTCCAGCCCGGAGTCCGCGTTCATCGCGTCCACGCCCTCCCGGGTCTGCCAGGCGGTGGCCTCGAGGATGGCTCGGGCGAGGTGGCCCTTGGTGATGTAGGAGGTCAGTCCGATGATGAGCCCGCGCGCCTCGCTCCGCCAGTGGGGGGCGAACAGACCGGAGAAGGCGGGGACGATGTAGCAGCCGCCGTTGTCCTCGACGGTCCGTGCCAGCGTCTCGATCTCGGGAGCGGAGTCGATCAGCCCGAGGCGGTCCCTGAGCCATTGCACGAGGGAGCCGGTGACCGCGATCGAGCCTTCCAGCGCGTAGGTGGGGTCACCGCCAGCGACCTGGTACCCGACGGTGCTGAGCAGGCCGTGGCTGGACTGCACCGGGTCGGGTCCGGTGTTGAGCAGGAGGAACGCGCCGGTCCCGTAGGTGCACTTGGCCTCACCCGGTGAGAAACAGGTCTGGCCGAACAGCGCCGCCTGCTGGTCCCCGAGCGCAGCGGCGATCGAGATCCCCGGGAGCACGGTGGTCGCCGTGCCGTACACCTCGACGTTGGAGCGGATCTCGGGCAGCATCGCGGCCGGGACCCCGAACGCGTCCAGGAGTTCCTCGTCCCACTGCAGGGTGCTGAGATCCATCAGCATCGTGCGGGACGCGTTGGTGACGTCGGTGAGGTGGAGGCCACCGTCCGGGCCGCCGGTGAGGTTCCAGATCAGCCAGGTCTCCATCGTCCCGAACAGCAGCTCGCCACGCTCGGCCTGCTCCAGCAGGATCGGGTCCTGGCGCAGCATCCACTTGAGCGTGGGGCCGGAGAAGTAGGTCATCAGCGGCAGCCCGCACCGCTCTCGGAACCGATCGACGCCGCCATCGGCGGCGAGTTGGTCCACCAGGCTCGCGGTCCGCGTGTCCTGCCAGGTGATCGCGTTGCCGACCGGCCGCCCCGTGCGCGGCTCCCACAGGACGACGGTCTCCCGCTGGTTCGCGATCCCGAGCGCGGCGATCTGCTCGGGCTCGGCACGCGCCTGCGCCACGGCCCGCGGGACCACCCGCTCGACGTTGCGCCAGATCTCGACCGGGTCGTGCTCGACCCAGCCAGGACGGGGGAAGATCTGCCGGTGCTCGCGCTGGGCGACCGACACCAGGCGGCCGGCGTGGTCGAACAGGATGCAACGCGTCGAGGTCGTGCCCTGGTCGATCGCGGCGATGTACTCCCGCTTCACGTTGTCACTCCCGTCGCGTGGCGAGCTCGCCGGTGATCGCGCGCGCCGCCTCGATCACCCGGGCGGCCAGCCGCGGCCGGGGGTTACGGCCGGTGTCACACAGGGCCTGCATCGCCCCCGTGATGGCGACGGCGCCGACGACCACGCCGCCGTGGTCGCGGATCGGGGCGGCGATGCTCGCCTCGCGGTTCGTGAGCTCCTCCACATCCGAGGCGTAGCCACGTTCGCGGACCGTGCTCAACTGGCCGACCAACGCGCGGCCGTCGGTGACGGTCCGGGCGGTGAACGCCTCCAGGGTGCTGCCCTTGCACCAGGCGCTGCTGCCGGGCGTGTGGGCCAGGATCGCCTTGCCCAGCGCGCAGGCGTGGGACGGCAGGACCCGCCCGGTCTCCATGACCTGGACGCTGTCGTCGGGCCGGAAGACGTGGTGGACGACCATGACCTCCGACGGCTGGTCCAGCACCCCGATCCGGACGGACTCCCCGGTCCGTGAGGCGAGGCTGTCGGCCCAGTTCATGGCGCAGGAGCGCAGCTCGTTGCGATCCAGTTGGTGGCCACCGAGCCGGACGAGCTGGCTGCCCAGCTGGTACCGACCGGAGCGGTCGTCCTGGTCGACGAAACCGACGGTGTGGAGGGTGCGGATGATGCCGTGGGCCGTGCCCTTCGGCAGCGACAGCGCGTTCGCGATCTCGACCACCCCCAGCGGGCGCGTGCTCTGCGCGAGCAGCCGCAGGACCGCGGCCGCCCGCTCGATGGATTGCACCGTTCCAGGCATGGGCGGCACGCTAGTGGGTCCCGCTGCCAGTGGCGGGGTACCGGCCTAGGCTGTGAGGGAGGATCAGGTGAGGGGGAGGGTGGCGTGGTCGACACCACCGGACGGGCGAGCCCGCGGCGACCTCCGATCCGCGTCGTGCTCGTCGACGACCACCCCATCTGGCGCGACGGCGTCCGTGCGGACCTGGGCAGTGGCTTCGAGGTGGTGGCGGAGGCCGGCAGCGCGGCGGAGGCCATCGCGGCCGTGGAGGTCCACGCCCCCGATCTGGTGGTCTGCGACCTGCAGATGCCGGGTGGGGGTGGTCTGGCCGTCGCGGAGGCGTGCGGCGAGCGGACCCGGGTCGTCGTCCTGAGCGTCAGCGAGCAGGAGCGGGACCTGCTCGATGCGGTCGCCGCGGGCGCGGTGGGCTACCTCACGAAGTCCACCCCCGGTCCGGAGCTGCGGGCCCAGCTGCTGCGTGCGGCGGCGGGGGAGCCGGTGTTCTCACCGTCGTTGGCGATGCTGGTCCTCGGCGAGTTCCGTCGCATGGCCCGGGAGGCCACCGGGACCCAGCCCCTGACCGTTCGGGAGCGGGAGGTCCTCCAGCACGTGGCGCGTGGCTACACCTACCGCGAGGTGGGCGAGCAGCTCCACATCGCCCCGAAGACCGTCGAGAACCACGTGCGCAACATCCTCGACAAGCTGCAGCTCAGTCGCCGCCAGGAGCTGATCCGCTACGCCGTGGAGCACGGCCTCGAGTGATCGCACCACCTCGGTGCCCAACCGCACCTAGGGGGTCCCCAGGTGGTGATGGGGGGATCGGCGGGTGTCCTGCGCCTCGCGCCGGGTCGATGCTGGTGACCTACCCCCGACCCGGAGGACGCCACCGTGCCGACCGCTCCCCGCGCCGAAGCCGAACAGGCCACCCCTGCCAGCCCTCCACCGCTCCCCCCGCCGATCCCCGCCAGGGCCAGGCTGCCCCTGCCGGCCGCCGCGCCGCCGCGACGTGGGTCGTCGGGCACCCACGGCCCGCCCCTCCCACCCCCGGCGTCCCGGCCGACGCGGCGCGTGCGCCCTCCGATCCCGGTGGCCGCCTGGGTCGCCGGACTCGGGGCGCTGCTGCTCCTCGCGGCTGCCGCGACCTTCCTGGCGATGCAGTGGGACGTGATCGGCGCGACCGCCCGGATCGCCGTGGTCGGCGGGCTCACCGCCGCCGCGATCGTGGGTGGAGCCCGCCTCCGGCGACCCCTCCCGGTGGTCGGCTCGGTCGTCTTCCACCTCGGCGTCCTGCTGCTACCGATCGACGCCCTCGGCCTGGCGATCCAGCTCGGGGCACCTGGCTGGGGTCGCTGGACGGCCGTCGGGCTGACGGCGGTGGTCGCACTGCCACCGCTGGCCGTGGCGGGCCGCGCTCCAGTGCTCGGGCTGGCTGCTCTGCTCGGGGTGCCGGTCGCCGCCACTGGGCTGGCCATGGCCGGGTGGCCGGCCCCGGCGCTGCTGGTCGCCGGCGTGGGCCTGGCGCTGCTCCCGTTCGCCGACCGCAGCGCACCCGCGGGTCTGGAGCCGATGCTGCGCACCGGCAGTGTCCTGCTCGCCGTCACCGCGGTGGTCGCTGGTGTCACCATCGAACTGCTCTCGGTCCTGCCGACCGGCGGGGTCACCGCCACGGCCGCTGCCGCGGGGTGGATCGCTGCCTGGCCGGTCCGGGCCGCGGTCGGCGTCATGGTCGCCGTGACCCTGGCGGTGCGGGCCCGCACTGGTGACCCCCGCCTGGTCGCGGTGGCGATCGGGACCAGCGTGCTCGCCCTGCTCCACCTCCTGCTGCCTGAGGCGACCCCCCGGGCCGTACGGCTGTGGACGCCGGCGATCCTCTGGCTGGCCGTCGAGGCGGCGGCGCTGAGCATGGCCCAGGCGACCGTCGGTGGCCGTCGGCTGCGAGTCGCCGCGGCCGTGGGCGAGGTCATCGCGACACCGGTGGCGGTCCTCGTCCTGGCGCTGCTGCTCGACCCGTTCGCCGTGGTCGGCACGGACGCGGTCCTGGCAGGGCTCGTCCTGCTGGCAGCCGGGGCCTGGAGCGTGGCCGCCGTGCGTTGGCATCGCGACGGCGCGGGTGTTCCACCGGTCCTCCTGCTGGTCCTGGCGCTGTGGCACGTGCTCGCCGCCGCGGTGCTGCTGGGCGCTCCTCGTGAGGTCGCCGCGATCGGCGCGCTGGTGCTGGCCTTCCTCCCGCTCCTCCCGCGGGTGCTCGGTCGTCGGCGGGATCCGTCGACCGCAACGACGAACCTGGACCTCGCCGCGACGTTCCTACTGCTGCTGGCTGCCGGCGGCCTCGCTGACCAGACCGCCCACTCGTTGCTCGTCGCCGTCCTCGCGCCGCTGGCGGTGCTGCCGCTGCTGAAGCCGGTCGCCGACCGTGGCGTGCACGCCGCCGGCGGTAGCACTGCCGTCAGCGCGGCGTTGCTGGTCGGCGGTGTGGGCACGCTGGCTGCGGCCGGTGTCGGGCCCGCTGGTCTGCCCCCCGGGGTCGCGGGGCTGGTCGCCGGGGTCACGGCCCTGGCGACCGCCACGGCCGCGTCCGGCTGCCGACCGGTCGCCGAGGTGGCACGTGCCGTGGCCACGGTGGCGGGACTGCTGACGGTCCTGCCCGCAGGGTGGCTCCTCCCGATGGCCGCCACCTCGACGTCGGGTGGTGGCGGGCAGGTGGCCGCGCTCGGGCTCGGTGCCGGTGGGCTGCTGCCGGCCACGTTCCTCGGGATCCTCCTCCTGCTGGATGCGTTCGTCGACCGTGGTGGTCTGGCCCGGACCGGCGCCGTGCTCGTGTTGCTGCGGGCAGTGACGGTCGGGACGCTCATGGCCGGCGTCGACGTCGAGGTGGTGGGTGCGGCGCTGCTGGCCCTGGGAACGGCGGCGGCGCTGACGGTGGCCGCCGGGGCCTGGTCGGTGTCCCGGGCGATCACCCTCCCGGGTGGTGCCGTCGCGGTCGTGGCCATCCCCATCGGATGGGTCCTGCTCGGTGACGCCGCGGTCCTGCGCTCGGCTGCGCTGCTGGCCGCGGGGGCTGTCGCGGTGGTCGTCGGGCTCCTGTCCCGCCGTCAGGTCCTGGCCCACACGGGTGCGGCGCTGGCCACCCTCGGAACCTGGTCGCTGCTGTCCGAGATCGACAACACGGCGCTCGACCTGTGGCTGCTCCCCGTGGCCGTCCAACTGGCGCTCGCCGGCGCTGCGGTCCGGCGCCATGGCGAGCTGTCGTCCTGGTTCGCCTACGTGCCACCGATCCTGCTCGTCGGGGTGCCCGCCGTTCTCGAGAGGGTGGCTGGTGGGCCCGGGTGGCACGGTCTGCTGGCCGGGGTCCTGGGCGTCATGGCGGTGGTCGTCGGCGGTCGTCTCGGGCTGCGCGGTCCCCTGGTGGTCGGTGCGGCGCTCCTGGTCGTCGTGGTCGCGGTGGAGACGCTGACCGTGGTCGTGAGCCTGCCCACCTGGGCCTGGCTGACCGTCGGCGGCATCGTCCTGCTGCTGGCGGCCGCGTCGATCGAGAGGCTCGGGCGCACCCCGGGCGAAGCGGCACGGGCCTTGGTCGCCGGGCTCCGGGACCCGCTGCGGGACTGATGGTCCGTGGCCCGGGGGCTGGTTGTCCACAGTCCCCGGAGGATCGATCCGCGCGGTGTCACCCCCGGCACGTAGGGTCGTGTTGTGGGAGGAAGGGGCCTGCTGTACGGTTCGAGGGTCCGCGCGGGGCCTTCACGGCTCCGCGCGCCGTTCGTCACCGCCGGACC
>PWWI01000288.1 GCA_003561535.1 Nitriliruptoraceae bacterium | reverse complement strand
CCACCGCTCGCAACCTGGCCGCTGGGCTGGACGTGCCGCACGTCCAGGTATGGATGCGTGCCGTCGGCCCAGCGGAGCACGACGCGGCCGCGGCCGCCGGCTTCCGTGTGGAGCGCCGGCTGTACGTCCTCTCTCGCGCGCTCCCCACCGACGACCCCGTGGGCGCCGTGGCCCTGGAGCGGCTCGCGGCGGCCGGCACGATCGTGCGTGCGTACGTGCCGGACCACGACGATGCCGAGGTGGTCGCGGTGCTCGCGGCGGCCTACGACGGCACCGATGACGGCGGCTGGGACCTCGCGCGCTTCCGCGAGCGACGCAGTTGGTCCTGGTTCCGACCCGAGGATCTCCTCGTGGCTGCTGACCCCGACGGCACGATCGCTGGCCTGCACTGGCTCAAGCGCCGTGGCGCCGGCTCGGGTGAGGTGTACAACCTCGCCGTCCACCCCCGCGCGCAGGGCCGCGGTGTCGGTCCGGCGCTGCTGCACGCTGGCGTGTGCCACCTCACAGACATCGGGTGCGACGAGGTCGTCCTGTGGGTCGACGCCGCCAACGAGCGTGCTGTCCGCCTCTACCAGCGGCACGGTTTCACGACGCGGTGGGAGGACATCGCGGTCGGCAGCGACACCGGGACGACGGCTCGCTGAACGCTGCCCAGGTGGCCGTTGGTCAGGACACCGTGACCCGCTCCTCCTCGGTCGCGTCCTCGGGGCCGCGGTGCACCCGCTGCCCCGGCGGCACCAGCTTGTAGCCCACCCCGCGGACGGTCACGATCATCTGCTCGTACTCGGGGCCGAGCTTCGCGCGCAGCCGCCGCACGTGGACATCGACCGTGCGGGAGCCGCCGAAGTAGTCGTAGCCCCACACCTCCTGGAGCAGCAGCTCCCGCGTGAAGACCCGGTTCGGGGAGTTCGCCAGCGCTTTGATCAGCTCGAACTCCTTGAAGGTCAGATCCAGCGGCTGCCCACGGAGCCGGACCTGGTAGCTGTCCTCGTCGACGACCAGGTCTCCGACGTTGGCGGCACGTTGTGGCGCCTCCGCCGTGGCACGGTCCCTGGCCAGGCGCAGCCGGGTCTCCAGCTCGGCGGGAGAGCACTGGGGCAGCAACCAGTCGTCGAAGCCCCAGGACATCTTCATCGCTGCCAGGGCACCTTCGGCGATGACGATGAGCACCGGCTTCGCCCGCTCGTGCAACGAGGCGGCTCGGCTCGCGCCGGCGGCCCGCCGGAGGTCGGCGGTGGCGTCGACCAGCACCAGATCGCACCGGCTGACGGCCTGGAGGGAGTCGGGCGCGAGCGGGAGCTCCTGCACGGTGTGGTCGAGGAACTCGAGACCGGGCAGCAGCGCGGCGCTGCCACCGGCCTTCTCGGTGAGCACCAGCAGGTGCACCCTCTCGCTCCTCGTCGTCCGGGGTGTAGGGGCCGGCCGCCAGCCAGACCCGCGCGCAGCTCCTTGCGTGGCGGTCGGCGCGGTCACGTCAACGCCGAACACGTCAGCGCCCCGGCACGACACGCCCGACCGGTGCGGGCTTCGTCGCCGGGGCTACCGTGGCAGAGCATGCCAGCATCCCCCCGTCCCGTCCACCCGGCGACGTTCCCCTCCTGCGGGGCGCGCGCGGTGGTCGCTCCGGCGCAACGGGGCCCTGCGCGGCGCTTCGCCGAGGCCAGGGGACCGGTCGCCGAGGTGGCAGGCAGCGGCCGGTTCGGGACGTCAGCGTGATCTCCCTGCCCGTCGATGACGCTCGACCCCTCGCCCCATAGGCTGCCGGCGCCGATCCCTCCGGGGTGGCTTCTGGGCTGCTCGGGCCCGGTGTGGGTCGTGTCACGAGCGGGTCGAACAGCGGACAGGCGGTGTCGTCGCATGAGTGGAGCACGGCGAGCGACCTCACCGCTGGTGGACGATCGCGACGCCCTCGCCCAGCAGGCGCTGGAGGTGCCCACCCGGGCCGGCATCTACCGCCGCCTGCGCACCGAGGGTCGTCCCGTCTCCGCTCGTGAGGCCGCCGACATGTTCGGGCTCCACGCCAACGTCGCCCGCAACCACCTCGATGTCCTGGCCGAGGCCGGTCTGCTGGTCACCGGTACCCGCAAGCACCCTGGTGGTGGCCGTCCCGCCCGTGTCTACGTCGCGCGGGAGCAGGTCGCCGGCGTCCGCGACCCGCAGGTGCCCCCCGGCAGCCAGCTCGCCGTCCACGCGGTCGTGCAGTTGATCGCCGGGCTGGCCGAGCATCGGGAGAAGCTCGCGATCCTCGCCGAGGACCAGGGGCGGCGGTTGGTGTCGACCGCCGCCGGACGGGCGTCGGCGCGGGACCTCCAGGGCGCTGCCGTGGTCGCCGTGGCCGCCCTCGGGGCTGCGTTCCCCGAGGTGCGACTCGCCGAGGTGGACGACGCTCGCGCGGTCATCGAGGGGCTGGACGTGGGGCTCAGGCTGATCGGCGAGGTGGACGGGCAGGTCGGCGATGCCCTGGCCGCCGGTTTCGTGCGGGGTGCCCTGGCCGCCGCGGGCGCCCCGGTGGAGGTCACGGCGCGGAGCGGGCGCGTCGAGGTGGTGCTCGATGCCACCGGCATGGGTGGAGCGCCGTCACCGGTCGAGACCGTCGACGCGCGTCGGCTCACCCTGGAGCAGGGGGTGCACACCGCGAAGCGTGCCATGGCGGCGCTGGCTCCCGGAGATCACCTCGAGGTGTTGACCGACGAGCAGGCCGCTCCGGCCGGCTATGCCCGCTGGGCCGACCGCGCGGGGCATCAGGTGATCGACGTCGCACGCATCCGGGACCTCAAGGGGCGCCGGGCGGTCCGGGTCCTCCTCAGGAAGGCGACCGGGCGCTGAACACCGGACCGGAACGATTCTGGCTTTGCCGTTCCGGTGCTGTGATGGCACGATGCCCCCGGACCGGCGGGTGTCGCCGGGTCATCGGCAGCATCGGGAGCGAGGGAGCAGGCCGTGGACTTCCGTCTGAGCGAGGAGCAGGAGGCGTTCCTGGATTCCGTGCGCGCGTTCGCCCGCGAGCACGTCGAGCCGGGCGTGCTGGAGCGGGACCGGGCGGGGACCTGGGACTGGGACGTGTGGAAGCAGGTGGCGGGGTTCGGGCTCACCGGGCTGCCCGTCCCGCAGGAGTACGGCGGCTCCGGTGCCGACGTGCTGACCACGGGGCTGGCCATGGAGGGCCTCGCCTACGGCGGACGTGACGCGGGGTTGAACCTCTCCCTCGGCGCTCACCTGACGATCGGGGCGATGCCCATCGCCCTGCACGGCAACGAGGAGCAGAAGCAGCGTTGGCTGCCCAAGCTCGCCGCCGGTGAGACCGTCGGCGCCTTCGCGATCACCGAGCCAGATGCGGGCTCCGACACCGCCAGCATGAAGACCCGCGCGGAGCTGCACGGCGACACCTACGTGCTGAACGGGACCAAGACCTTCATCACCAACGGCTCGCTGGCCGAGGTCGTGACCGTGATCGCCCGCACCGATCCCGAAGCTCCGGCGGGGCAGGCCTTCACGGCGTTCCTGGTCGAGAAGGGCACTCCCGGGTTCGAGGTGTCCAAGGAGCTGAAGAAGCTCGGCAACCGCACCTCACCGACGGTGGAGCTCTCCCTCGACGACGTGGAGGTCCACACCTCGCAGATCCTGGGCGACGTCGGGTCCGCGCTGTGGAAGATCGGGTTCGAGTGCTTCGACTGGGAGCGCACGGTCATGATCGCCTCCGCCGTCGGCAGCATGCAACGCGACCTCGAGGAGTCGGTGCGCTACGCCAAGGAGCGCGAGGCCTTCGGCAAGCCCATCGGCCGATTCGGTGCGATCCAGCACAAGATCGCGCAGATGCGCCTACGTCTGGAGATCGCCCGGCTGCTGCAGCGCCAGGCGGCGTGGATGAAGGACGAGGGGATCGAGCACTCCACCGAGGCCGCGATGGCCAAGGCCTACATCGGCGAGGCCGGGGTCGAGTCGGCGCTGGACGCGATCCAACTCCACGGCGGCTGGGGCTACGTGGACGAGTTCCACGTCGAGCGCTCGCTGCGTGACGCCAAGCTCGCCGGCATCGGCGGTGGCACCACCGAGATCCAGGAGATGATCATCGCGCGGACCCTGCTCGGCTGAGTCCGCGCCTTCCGGGTGGCAGCGAGGGCACGCGCCGCCATGCGGTCAGGTGGCACGCGCCGTCGAGGTGTCCGAGCGGGCGTCCGCAACGTCGTCCCCCACCGGCGCTGCAGGAGCCGTTCCCGTCGAGGCCCGCACCACCAACTCAGGTCGGAAGGTCAGCTCCGGGGTGGCCGCCTCGGCATCGTTGATCTGCGCCGTGAGCAGCTGGACGACGGCCGAGGCCATCGACTCGAAGGGCTGCTGGACGCTGGTCAGAGGCGGGTCGAAGAAGGCGTTCGGGCCGGCGTCGTCGAACCCGATCACCGAGAGGTCCGTCGGCACCTCCAGCCCACGCTCGTGAGCTGCGCGGATGACGCCGAGCGCCATGCGGTCACTGGCGCACACCACCGCGGTGACCCCCAGCGGCAGCAGGGTCGCGCCCGCGGAGTGCCCGCCCTCGATCCCGTAGATGGTGTCGGTCATCAGACTGGCGTCCACCGGCAGCCCCGCTCGCTCGAGCCCATCGAGGTACCCGAGCTTCAGGCGCGCGGCGGTGACGTAGCGGCTCGGACCGATCGCCAACCCGATCCGGCGGTGCCCGAGCGAGGCGAGGTGCGCCACCGCCAGGCGGGTCACCTCGGCGTGGTCCACGGTGACGGCGGCGATGTCCAGCAGGTCCTCGTCGCGACCGTTGACCAGCACCAGCGGCACGCCCGAGTCGCGCAGGTCGTGGTAGCGCTGGTGGTCGGCGCTGGTGTCGGAGTGCTCGCCGGAGATCAGGACGATGCCGGTGACCGCGTGGTCCTGCAGGACGTCGAGGTAGTCGGTCTCGCCCATACCCGATGGCGTCGAGGTGCACAGCACCGTGGTGAACCCCTCCCGAGCCAGGCGCGACTCGATGGCCTGCGCGAAGCGCGGGAACACCGGGTTGTCCAGTTCTGGAACGATCAGGCCGACCAGCCCGGTGCGCCGGGCAGGCCGCAGCCGGCCGTGCTCGTACCCGAGTTGCGACATCGCCTGCAGCACCGCCCGTCGCGTGGACTCGGCGACACCCGGGCGGTCGTTCAGGACACGACTGACCGTCGCCTGGCTGACGCCGGCGTGATCGGCAACGTGCTTCAGACGGGGTTTCACGGTGCAGACCCTAGACCGCGCGGCGGGGTACTGCAAGAATTTCCGGAATTTCTTGACAAAGTGGTGCAACTTGTTGCAAACTCTGCTCTGACCTTGCACCACCCGGCTCGAGCAGGGCGAAGGGCCCCGCCGCCGGCCACACGTAGGAGTCACGATGAAGCGGTACCGCAAGTGGATCGCCATCGTCCCCGTCGCTGCCCTCATCCTCGCTGCCTGCGGTGAGGACACTGAGGATGTCGTGGACGACCCGGTCGACGAGGTCGAAGAGACCGAGGAAGAAGAGGCAGTAGAGGAAGAGGTCGAGGAAGAGGCTGAGGAGGAGGAGGAAGCTGCTCCCGTCCGGGCCGACGCCGACCTCGTGATCTGGGCCGACGACACCCGTCGCGCCGTGGTCGAGCCCTTCGCCGAGGCGTTCGGTGAGGAGCAGGGCATCACGGTCGCGGTGCAGGAGGTCGCCTTCGACCAGATCCGTGACAACGTCTCCGTCCAGGGCCCGGCGG
Organism: Nitriliruptoraceae bacterium; assembly: GCA_003561535.1. GTDB lineage: Bacteria > Actinomycetota > Nitriliruptoria > Nitriliruptorales > Nitriliruptoraceae > T1Sed10-7. Next base: position 9,197 of record PWWI01000288.1, on the reverse strand, counting down.
GCCAGGGACCGGACATCTTCGTCGGTGCGCACGACTGGCTCGGCGAGCTGGTCGAGAACGGCGTGGTCGCTCCGCTGGACCTCGGTGCGGCGGCTGACGACTTCCTGGAGGTCGCGACCCAGGCGTTCGCCTACGACGGCACCAACTACGGCCTGCCGTACGCGATCGAGAACATCGCGCTGATCCGCAACACCGAGCTCGCGCCCGAGAGCCCCGAGACCCTCGAGGAGATGATCGAGATGGGTCTGGCGTCGGTCGAGGCCGGTGACGCCGACCTGCCCGTCTCGTGGCAGCAGAACGGCAACGGCGACCCCTTCCACAACTACTGGGTCGTGACCGGGGCCGGTGGCTACGTCTTCGGCCAGGCCGATGACGGTTCCTACGAAGCCGACGACCTCGGGATCGACTCCGAGGGTGGCCTCGAGGCTGCGGAGATCTTCGGTGACATGTACGAGCGTGACTTCCTGAACGTGGACGTCACCTACGACGTGATGATCGACTCCTTCTCCTCCGGCCGTTCGCCCTTCGCGGTGACCGGGCCGTGGGCGGTCGGTGACTTCGCCGACGTGGACTACGTGGTCGAGGCCTTCCCGACCGTCGAAGGCGGCACCCCGGCACCGTTCGTGGGCGTGCAGGGCTTCATGGTCTCCTCGTTCGCCGAGAACGAGCTGGCCGCTCGTACCTTCGTGATCGACTTCATGGGTACCGATGACGCGCAGCTCGAGCTGTACGAGGCGGGCAACCGTCCTCCGGCGAAGCTGAGCGCCTTCGAGCAGGTCCAGGACGACCCGGACGTCGCGGGCTTCGGTGCCGCCGGTGAGACCGGCCGTCCGATGCCGGCCATCCCCCAGATGGGCTCCGTCTGGGCGGCATGGACCGACGCCTACGAGAACATCGCTGCAGGCCAGGACCCGCAGGAGGCGTTCGGGCAGGCGGCGGATCAGATCCGCGAGCTGATCGGGCTCTGATCGATCATCCGAGGGGGCGGTGCCGCAGATGGCACCGCCCCCTCGCACGTCGTGGCAGTATGCGCCGCGATGGACGCGTGACCGGCTCGGGTCGCGCGCCGTTCATCCCGCAGGGAGTGCGTGATGTCCAATCTGCCCGGGGCGCCGGTCAGCTTCGCGGACCGGCTCGCCGACCGGCTCGGTGCCGGCAGCGTCACCGGTCTGCTGCTGAAGTTCCTCTTCCTCGGCCTCGTGAACGCCCTGGCCCTGTACGCGATCCTGACCTTGCTGCCGATGCGGGAGTGGACCCCGCTGGCGGTCGTGGTCGTCGCCACCATCGCGATCGACTACGTCTACCTCTCGAAGCGCACGCTGCCGCTGAAGTTCCTGCTCCCCGGCACGATCGCGCTGCTCATCTTCCAGGTGTACCCGGTCCTGTACACCGCCTACATCGGCTTCACCAACTACGGCACGGGCAACGTCCTCGACGAACAGCAGGCGATCGACCGGATCATCGCCGACTCCATCACCGTGCCCGACGATGCCATCCGTTACCGCTCCACACCGCTGCAGAACGATGCCGGTGACCTCGCACTGCTCCTCGAGGACCCCGACGGCGATCTGTTCCTGGGGACCGAGGATGGGCTGACCCTCCTCGAGGAGGGCGACATCGTCGGTGAGGGCGCCGCCCGGGTGGTCCTCGACGAGTTCACCCCCATCACCCTCGGGGACCTCGGGGACCGGGAGTCGGAGATCCTCGCCTTCTCCGTGCCGATCGCCGGTGAGGACGTCGACGAGCTCGACCTCGACCTCGACGTGGAGGCCGACGCCATCAGCGTCCAGACCTTCAACACCGCCGCCGTCGCCGTCCAGCGGCTCGAGTACGACGAGGCGACGGGCCAGATCCGCGATCTCGAGGACGGCACGGTCTACACCGCCATCGACGGCACCTTCACCGCCGAGGACAGCTCGACGTTGCGACCCGGCTTCCGCGACACGATCGGGTTCGACAACTACCGGCGGGTCCTGACCTCGCCGGCGATCCGCGGGCCCTTCTTCCGGGTGTTCGTCTGGACCTTCGCCTTCGCCATCCTGTCGGTGGTGACCACCTTCGTGCTCGGCCTGGCGCTGGCGCTGGCGCTGAACGATCCGCGCATGAAGCTGCGGCGCACGACCCGGTCGCTGTTGATCGTGCCGTACGCCCTGCCGTCCTTCATGACGGCGTTGATCTGGCAGGGCCTGCTCAACACCTCCTTCGGACCGATCAACCAGATACTCGGGGTCGACATCCCGTGGTTGACGAGCCAGGCCTTCGCCGGTGCGCTCCCGAAGTTCTCGGTCCTCCTGGTGAACCTGTGGCTCGGCTTCGGCTACATGTTCCTGATCACCACCGGGGCGCTGCAGGCCATGCCCGAGGAGGTGAAGGAGGCCGCCCGGGTCGACGGCGCTTCTGGCTGGCAGATCCTGCGCCAGATCACCCTGCCGCTGCTGTTGGTGGCCGTGGGGCCGCTGCTGATCGCCTCCTTCGCCTTCAACTTCAACAACTTCAACACCGTCTTCCTGCTGACCGGCGGTGGACCACCGATCCAGGGCACCCTGACCCCGGCTGGCCACACCGACATCCTGATCAGCTTCAGCTACCGGTTGGCCTTCGCCGGCGGACGCGGGCAGGACTTCGGTCTCGCAGCGGCGATCTCCACGATCATCTTCTTCCTCGTGGCCATATTCAGCTACATCGGGTTCAAGCGCACCGCGGTGCTGGAGGAGATCAACTGATGGCCGCCACCGATCCCCTCTCCACCGCCGCCGACGAGCGCCGCTTCGACGCGGCCACCTTCGACCCCACCAGCAGCGGCCCCAAGGGTGCGCGCTGGTGGCGGGAGGGGGGATGGCGCTACCTCGTCGGCCTCCTCGGCGTCGCCTTCGCCCTCATGCCCGCCTACTTCGTGGTGCTCGCCTCGGTCTCACCGGTCGCGACCCTGTCCGGCGCCCAGCTGGTGCCACGGGCCGTCACGCTCGACAACTACCGGGAGCTGTTCGCCACCACGCCGTTCTTCACGTGGCTGTGGAACTCGATCAAGATCGCCGGCGGTGCCGCGTTCGCCAACATGTTCCTCTCGGCGATGGCCGCCTACGCCTTCGCGCGACTGCGCTTCGCCGGCCGTCGCCCGGGACTGCTGACGATCCTGCTGGTCCAGATGTTCCCCCAGCTGCTCGCCAACGTGGCGATCTTCCTGTTCCTGGTCAACATCTCCAACTACTTCCCCTTCATGGGGTTCGGGACCCAGCTCGGGCTGTTCCTCGTCTACCTCGGCGGGGCGCTGGGGACCAACACCTGGCTGATGAAGGGCTTCTTCGACACCGTGCCGAAGGAGCTCGACGAGTCGGCACTGGTCGACGGCGCCACGCACGGGCAGATCTTCACCCGGATCATCCTGCCCCTGCCGTTGCCGATCCTGGTGGTCGCCGGGCTGTTGTCCTTCATCTTCCTGTTCAACGAGTTCATCCTCGCCAGCATCCTGCTCGGCCAGGCCGACGCCAACCAGACCCTGGCGACGGGGCTGTTCCGGTTCATCGACCAGAACTACGGCCAGCAGTGGGGTCCCTTCGCCGGCGGTGCGCTGATCGGCTCGCTCCCGACGCTGCTGCTGTTCCTGTTCCTCCAGCGCTACATCGTCTCGGGCCTGACCGCCGGCGGCGTGAAGGGCTGACCGGGTGGCCGAGGAGCTCCTGGCGCCACACCACGGGGGCTCCGCGGCCCACGTGGCGACCCCCGACGGGGTCGCCGCCGCCTCCCCGGCCATCGGCTCCCGGACGACGCTGCGGGTGGAGGTCCCACACGCCAGCGGCTTCGAGGCAGTGCACCTGCGCAGCGTCGAGGACGGCGAACCGGTCTATCGGCGGGCTCGCCGGGTGCACCGCTCCCGTGCGGTCGACCTGTACGAGGTGGAACTCACCCAGGTCTCGCAGGCCATGAGCTACCGCTTCCAGCTGGACGGCCCCCGCGGTGACGCCTGGCTCACCGGCCGGGGGGTGGTGCCCCACGACGTGCCGGATACCTGGGACTTCCAGCTGCTCGCCTCGCCACCACCGCCGAGCTGGGTCGCCGACGCGACCCTGTACCAGATCTTCCCCGACCGTTTCGCCCGATCCGGGGCGAGCCAGGACTGGCCCGACTGGGCGCAGCCGGCGGCCTGGACCGATCCGATCGCGACCGACCCACCCTCCTCGATGTACCAGCTGTACGGCGGGGACCTGCCGGGCATCGCCGAGCGGCTGGAGCATCTGCTCCACCTCGGTGTCGACGGGGTCTACCTCACCCCGGTCTTCCCCTCGATCCAGAACCACCGCTACGCGGCATCGTCCTTCGACGAGGTGGACCCGTTCCTCGGAGGTGACGCGGGGTTGGCGGCGCTGTCCGCTGCGCTGCACGAGCGTGGGCTGCGGTTGCTGGGCGACCTGACGCTCAACCACTCGGGCTCGACCCACCCCTGGTTCCTCGCGGCCCAGGCCGACGTCGCCAGCGTGGAGGCCGGGTTCTACGTCTTCGATGAGCATCCGCACCGCTACCAGGCCTGGCACGGTGTGCCCACGCTGCCGAAGTTCGATCACCGCGATCCCGAGCTCCGTCGTCGGTTGTACGAGGGCGCCACCTCGGTCGCCGCTCGCTACCTCGCCGCTCCCTTCCACCTCGACGGATGGCGGATCGACGCCGCGAACATGGCGGGACGTCAGGGCGCGGTCGACCTCTCTGCGGAGCTCAGGACCCGTCTGCTCACCACCTGCCGGGGCGTCCGGCACGATGCGTACGTCCTGGCCGAGCACTGCCACGACGCCAACGCGGATCTGAAGGCCGATGGTTGGCACGGGACCATGGACTACACCGGCTTCACCCGGCCGGTGTGGAGCTGGCTGGGCGATCCCGAGCGGGAGGTCCGCCTGCTCGGCCCGCCCGCTCCGGTGCGTTCCCTCCCCGGCACGACCGTCGCGCACGTCATGGACCTGGTGCGCGGGCAGCTGCCGTGGCGCAGCGTCCTGCACTCGATGACCATGCTCGGCTCCCACGACACCGCCAGGTGGGCCCACGTCGCGGGGGACCAGGCCCGTCGCCACGTCGGCCTCACCTGGCTGCTGACCTTCGTCGGCGTGCCGTCGCTGTTCTACGGGGATGAGATCGGGCTCGGTGCCGACGGCACCATCGAGAAGACGGGCAGCCGCGGTGCCCCCGACGTCGTCACCCGGGCCCCGATGCCCTGGGACCAGCCCGACCGCTGGGACCGCGCGACGCTGGAGCTGACCCGCCGTCTGGTGGCGATCCGCCGCTCCAGCCCGGCCCTGCGCCGCGGGGGCCTGCGTTGGGTCCACCTCGACGACGACGTGCTGGTCTACCTCCGCGATCATCCACAGGAGCGGGTACTGATCGCGCTGACCCGCTCCGCGGCAGGGGAGGTGGTCCTCGACGCCGAGGTGCTGGGGCTGGTCACCGGTGCCCACGCCGAGTCGCTGCTCGGCGGTCAGGACCTCGTGGCAGCTGCCGGGACGCTCCGGGTCCCTGCGGTGGACGGCCCGAGCGGGCGGGTGTGGCGCCTGCCGGCCAGTGGCTTCGCACCGGCAGCGGCCACCCCGTGATCCCACGCGCCGACGCCGGCCGTTAGGTTCGCCTCCGCGGAGCACCGCCGAGCACCGTCGAGCACCGTCGAGCACCGCCGAGCGAGGAGCGCGCCGTGCCCCCCACCACCCGCCGTTTCCCTCACGGCGTGGTCGCCAGCCCGCACCACCTCGCCTCGGCGGCAGGGCAGCGGGTGCTGGCCGAGGGTGGCAACGCGGTCGACGCGGCCGTGGCGGCGAACCTGGTCCTGGCCGTGGTCACCCCCTACTACTGCGGCGTGGGCGGCGACCTGCTGGCGATGGTCTGGGACGGCCGCGCCAACGGGGTCGCCAGCACGGGACGGGCGCCCGCCGGCGCCACCGTCGAGCAGGTCCGTGCGGCCGTCGCCGCGGGTCACGGCGATGCGAGCATCTCCCACGCCGGGACGGCCGGGATGCCGATGTTCGGCGCGTTGCCGGTGACCGTGCCCGGCGCGGTGGGCGGCTGGTTCCACCTCCTGAAGCGCTGGGGCACCCGCAGCTTCGGGGCGTTGGCAGCGTCCGCCCGCGCGCTGGCTGCCGACGGGTTCGAGATCGACGCGCGGGTCGGGGCCACCGTCGACCGTGCCCGCGAGCGCTTCGGCGGGGATCCGTCCTGGGAGGACCACTACGGCCGGATGCGTGTCGGGCGTCGCTTCGTCCAGCCGGAGCTCGCGGCGACCCTCGACCTGCTGGCCGACGAGGGCCCGGAGGCGATGTACCGCGGGCGGCTGGCGGAGGCGATCGTCGGCACCTTGCAGGCACGGGGCTCGAGCATGACGATCGAGGATCTCGCGGCCCACGTCGTGGACGAACCCACCCCGTTGTCGGGCACCTACCGCGGGGTCGAGGTGCTGGAGCTCCCGCCACCGACCCAGGGGGTGACGGCGCTGATGAGCCTGGCGCTGCTGGAGGCTCTAGGCCCGCTCCCCGACGATCCGGCGCTCGCGCTCCACCTGCAGGTCGAGGCCGTGCGGGCCGCCATGGCCGACCGTCAGGAGCACCTCGCCGACCCGGACGCCATGCGCACCACGCCCCGGCACCTGCTGGCGCCCGACCGGATCCGCGCCATCGCGCAGCGGATCGACCCGCACCGCACCGCCGCGTGGCCACCGGCCCGGCCAGCCCCGGGCGGCACCGCCTACCTCTGCGCCGCGGATCAGGACGGGCTGCTGATCAGCCTGATCCAGTCGAACTTCGTGGGCTTCGGCTCCGGTGTGGTGGTCCCCGGCACCGGCATCGGGCTCCACGACCGGGGCGCCCACTTCAGCCTCGACCCCGACGACGTGGCGGCGATCGCCCCCCGCAAGCGGCCGCTGCACACCCTGATCCCGGCGCTCGCGCTGCGCGACGGCGCTCCCTGGCTGGTGTTCGGCACGATGGGAGGCGATGGGCAGCCGCAGATCCACCTGCAGTTGTTGGTCGGGCTGCTGGATCGGGGGCGGTCGCTGGCCGAGGCGCTGGAGGCACCGAGGTTCGTCGTCGACGTCGCTGACGGGAGCGTCGCGCTCGAGTCGAGGGCTGCCACCGCGCTGGTCCAGGGACTGACCGACCGTGGGCACGAGGTGGTCCGGCTCGAGGCCTACGACGACCGGGCCGGACACGCGCACCTGATCGAGGTCACGCGGCACGGCTACGCCGCGGCGTCGGACCCGCGGTGCGACGGCGGAGCCATCGGGTACTGATGGACTCCCAGGACAGGCTCCCAGCGGAGCCGGGATGAGCAGACAGGAGGCCGATGTGAGCCGTCCCCGGACCGTGCTGCTGGGTCAGTTCGTGGATGAGAACGCCGATGCGATCCTGCCGAAGCTCGAGGAGGCGGGGATCGACCACTGGGCGAAGCGTTCCGGCGGCCTCGTGCGGCTGCTGTCGGCCGCCGACTGGGGGACCCGGATCTTCGTCGACGCCGACCGCCTCGAGGAGGCCAAGCGCATCGCCGCGACCGTCACCGACGGCTGAGCGCCTACCGGGAACCGCGCCAGGTGAGGGCGTTGGGCTCTGGTGGCGACGGTCCCTCACCGTCATGCTGACCATCAGCTGCCATGGGAGGTGGTCGGCATGCGTTTCGGCGTTGCTGCTTGGGTCAGGCTCTCGACGCTGGTGAGCCTCGTGGCCTTTGCCGCCATGCTGGGCATGTACCTCACCCTGATGTTGGTGCACGGGCTGGTGTGGCGTGACGGCATCGAGGATCCGACGGCGCTGCACCAGTTCCTGTTCCTCGCGTTGGCGGTCCCCTTCCTGGCCCTGCCCGGTGTCGTGGCCGGACGCGCCGTTCGGGTGGCGGGTTGGCGGTTCGCCCGCATCGCCCTGGGCAGTACAGGGCTCGGCCTCGGTGCGATCCTCCTGGCCGACGCCTCGCCCGTTGCGGTCTGGGCCGCGATGGTGCTGGGCACCCTGCTCGGTGTGGTCTGGGCCCCGACCGGTGAGCGATCGAGCGCTGCCTCCCCCGGCGGCGACGGGACCGGCGACCTCTCGGAGGAACGCGCCGCCGCGTCCCTCGAGTCCCTCGAGTCCCTCGAGGCGGAGCGCTCGTCCCTGCTGCTCGAACCGCCGCTCCGGCGGCTGGTCCCCCGCGACGGGCTGGCACCCCCCGAGGGGTGGGAGGTGCCGGAGGGTCTGCCGCAGCGACGGAGGGTCGATGCTCGACCCGGAGGTGGGTCGACGCCGGTCGTTCGGAGCGACCCGGAGCCGGCGGAGCACGAGGACGACCAGCTGACCTCCCGCTGAGCGCTGGGCATCGCTGGTGCGGGCCGGGCATGATGTGTGCCTGCGAGCGTCAGCCGTGCCAGCATCGACCGGGAGCAGCGCCGTGAGGTTCACCGTCTACACCTCGTCCTCCGACGCCGTGGCTGAGCGGTACCGGGCTGCCGCCCGGGCCTTCGGCTACCGGCTGGGGGAGCGGGGTGACGCGCTCGTCTACGGCGGCACCGACGTCGGGCTGATGGGCGTGCTGGCGGCGGCCACCCGTGAGGCGGGCGGTCACGTGACCGGTGCCCTGCCGCAGCTGATGGCGGAACGGGGGCTGGCTGACCGCGCCTGCGACGAGCTGCTGATCACCGACGGGATGGGCGATCGCAAGCGGGCCATGTACGAGCGTGCGGACGCCTTCGTGGCGCTGCCGGGCGGTTTCGGGACGATCGAGGAGCTGCTCGAGGTACTCACGCTCCGCCAGCTCGGCTACCACCGCAAGCCGATCGTCCTGCTGGATGTCGACGGGTTCTGGCAGCCGCTGCTCGCGGTGTTCGAGCACCTGTTCGAGCTCGGGTTCGCCAAGCCCGACTACTCCGCGCTGTGGCACACGGCCCCCGACCTCGACGACCTGTTCGACCACGTCGACACCTTCGATCCGGGTGACCTGCCGACGAAGTGGTTCTGAGCGTCCTCTGAGCGTCCTTTGAGCGTCCTCGGGGTGGCGAGAGGGTCGGGTGTGCCTGCTTGGGCGGTGTGGGCGCGGGCCAGCTGTCCGCGGTCCGCTCCCCGGGTTGGGGAAGTCTGGCGTCGGATAGCGGTGGTGGGGGTCCCCAACCCGTGGTGGTCGTGGGTGGTGCTGTGGGGTTGGGGAAGTCTGGCGTCGGATGGCGGTGGTGGGGGTCCCCAACCCGTGGTGGTCGTGGGTGGTGCTGT
>PWWI01000216.1 GCA_003561535.1 Nitriliruptoraceae bacterium | reverse complement strand
AGGACGAGAAGCTCACGGCCCAGTTGCTCGTGCTCGACGAGCGGGCGGATCAGAGCGACGTGGTCCTTCAGAACAACCGCCTCGGCAACCCGCACACCTGGCGACAGCGCCACGATCGTTGGACCAACACCCTCACTGACCGCGACCCATACCCCCGGGTCCGTCTCGGCGGGGTCAGCAGGATTGGGGTGGGCGTATCCGGACGCGGGCTAGACTGCCTCCAGCGTCGGGACCTCACCGCAGGGGCGGCTGGAATCATCGGAATCGTTCGTGATGCCCAACCGAAGGGGGCCCATCGCGGTCGCGGTGCGGCAGGGAGCGTTGCTGCACCACGTGAACCGCGAGCGCTTCGCCAATGCCATCACGAGACGATGCCAGGGAATGGATCGGACGACCGCCGGGGTGTCTATCGAGCAGATCGACGCCTGGGACCTGTGGAGCCTCCACGAACCTCCCGAGAGCCGTCGTGACGCCATCAACGGCCTGCTGCAACCCGCCCAGGCCGAGTAGCCGCGCGGGCCTGCACCGTCGAGGAGTTCAAGCGCGCGCCATGAGAAGTGAGGATCAGGCATGAGCACGTGGTGGAGGGACGACAAGCTTTGGTGGCGCCTTCTCGCCGCCACCGTGCTTCTGGGGGTGTCAGCCGCTGGCTTCTTCACCTTCTACGTCACCTACACCGGCAGTCAGGTCTCCGGACTGCAAAGGGCGATGCTGGCGCTCATCTACGTACTGCTCTTCGTGGCCAAGCTCTCCTTGCTGGGTTGGACGTTATGGAAGCTCTACGATGAGCGCAGCGCCGCAGATGCAAGGACGCTGTACCGCTTGCCTCACATCATCATCCTCACCGGCGCCGTCGTGATACTGGGCGCCCAAGCGGGGTCCCTGCTGTCGCCATAGCCGGTGTCGGCCGAGGGTTGCCCGCTGAGCTTGGGTTAGCGGCACGGAGGGCCCGGGCAGTCGCCGGCGCGAGGGCAGCGGCCCGCTTCAGGGGCTCTACGCCGCCAAGTGGGGTCAGCGCCACCGCAGCCTCGCGGAGGGTTGATCGTGCCAGCTGACGCCGCCGGTGTGCAGCGATGACGACCACCAGGTTCGGGGTCAACATCGCATGCTCGGACAAGGTCTTGAGGAACGCAGGGATCTGTCGGGCCATGCGCCGGACATCCTCGTCACCCGACTGCGAGCAGGTCCGCAGGTAGGCGGCGCTCTCATGGATCATCACCACGGTGGGGGCGGTGCCGATGACCTCGGCAAGCGTCTCGCGGCCCGGGGGCGTTCGGGTCCCATCCGAGCGGTGCATCGCATCTGTCGCTCACCACGGGGCTCGGCTGGTCATGCCGGTCGTCCCTGGCTCCACAGTGATCAGAACAATGGCTCCGCAGTGATGCCAGGGGTCTGCTCCGCCCCGCGAAGATGGACCTTGGTCGGGCGCCCAACATCGATTCGGGGTGTCCTTCAGGGAGACGGACGAGCCCCCTGACAGCTGAGTTGGCTATCGACGAGATGTCAAACAGCAGACCCCGACTGAATATCCGGGCCTACGGGGGTGGGGCGTAGAGGACTCGAACCTCTGACCTCTTGCGTGTCGACCAGCGCCACGGCGTCCAGCACCATCCACCTCGGTCCACGAAACGCCTTCTCACCATGGGAAACGGTCCACCACGGTCCAACGCCGTCCAGGGCGTTCCCGACGAGTTGGCTGTCAACCGAGCTGTCAGGATCGGTCTCGCCCAGGATCGCGGAAAGCCCTGTCGCCGACCGCACTGCAGCCCACACGACCTGCAACGGCCGTCAAGATCGACAGACACACAGCTTGGGGTGCACGACGGTCGCGACACACGCGCGAGCTCGGGTCGCGGACATCGTGTCATCGGCGTCACCGAAGGATCGGCCTGAGGGAGAGGGTCGCACGGCCCGCTAGCTCTACCAGAGCGGAATCCCGGCATCCAACGCCTGGACGCGTACCTGCGCTGGCGGCTCGAGCACAAGGCCCAGAGGGCCACGTCGGGACGGGCACCGCTCGCGGCGAGCACGTCGACCAGGCAGCCACCTCCCAACGATCGGCACCGAGGGCGTGAGGGCCTACGCCGGCATCGCCAGCAGTCTGCTCGATTCCGAGAGCGACGCGTCCAGGATCGCAACAGCCTTCCGCACTTCGCCTTCGCTGATGATCAGCGGTGGCTCCAGCCGGATCACACGCGGATCGTTCAGCGTGCAGGCCACACACATGCCGCGCTGGAGCACCTGCATGGCTGTCAGTTCGCTGACTGCCTCGGTCGCGAACTCCACACCGATCATGAGACCTTCGCCGCGCACGTGGGTGACGAGGTCCGGATGCCTCGACTGCATCTCCTGCAAGAGCTCCAGCCTGAGCGCACCTCGGTCGCGCGACCGGGCCACGAGGTCTTCTTCCTGCACCACCCGGACAGCCGCGAGGCCGGCGGCGCACGCAAAGGGATCGCCACCGAACGTGGCCGTGTGCAGCAGCGGGCTCTCCGCGAACGACTTCTCCCCCACCGACGCCGTGCCCATCGTCGCGCCGATCGGCATGACGCATCCGCCGAGCTGGATCGCAAGGGTCGTGAGGTCGGGGGCGACGCCGTCATGGTCGTAACCGAACATCGCTCCGCTGCGCCCGATGCAGGTCTGCACCTCATCGGCAATCATCAGCGCGCCAGAGCGGTCGCACGCCTCGCGGATCGCCCGTAGGTAGCCATCCGGCGGCACGTGGATGCCGCCCTCGCCCTGGATCGGCTCGACGAGGAGGGCGGCGGTCTGGTCGTCGATCGCGGCGCCGGCAGGGGCGGTATCGCCGAAGGGGATGAACTCGATGCCGGGCATGAGGGGCTCGGCACGCGTTCGGTACTTCTCGCGCCCAGTCGTGGCAAACGCGCCGGGCGTCTTGCCGTGGTACGCACCGATCGTCGAGAGGATGCGACTGCGGCCGATTGCGACCTTCGCGAACTTGAGGGCGGCCTCGACCGCTTCGGCGCCGGAATCACTGAACAGGGGTGCAGTTCAGACCAGCGGGCGCGATCTTGGCGAGCTCGGCGGCGAGGTCGGCAGCAGGCTTCCCGATGGGGGATGGATCACCACCAGCGACACCGTCGTCCGCCGCAGCCCGCAGAACCGCACGCCCGACGGACGTCATCCCGTCAACGCGACGTCGCGCCTGCTGACCTCGCACGCGCCGCGACGCATCTCAGCCTTCGATGAGTCGGGCCTTCAGGGCTGTGAACTCGTCGTCGGTGAGCAGACCCTGCTGCTTCATCTCCACGAGCCGCTCGAGCTCAGCGAGCATCGTGTCCGGAGCAGGTGGTGCCGCAGGTTGTGGTGGCGTCGGCACGCTCGCCGTCGGCTCCATCGGCGGTCCACTGGAGGGGGCGGGCTGCTGGGCCGTCGCCTGCGCCTTGGCGTGCTGGCGCCGCGCGACCGAACCGGACGCGGCCGTGGCGGTCCCGCTGATCACCGCCGTCCTCGCCATCGTGCCGACGAGCCCGGGTCGTCCCATGCGTCGAGGCATCGTGTTCCTCCTACTCGGTGGTGCGTGATCGGCGCCTACTCGACGGCCGCGAGAACGCTCTCGACCACCTCCGGCGGGACGTGGAGATCGGCGAGCAGCACACCACCAGACTCGATGATGGCTTCCCGCACCGGCGCCATCCAGCGGTGCTCGAAGACCAGCGCAAGGGCCGAGGAGCCAGGCTGGAGGTTGGCGGCCAACTCGGTGGCGTCCTCCGACGTGAGAAGATCCAGCTGGCTCGTCAGCAGGCCGTTCAACGCCGAGATCTCCGGATCGTCGACGAGTTGCTCGAGCTCCAGGTACCCAACCGCGCCGTCCTCGCCCTTGGTGATGAAGAGCGCATCGATCACCGTGACGATGTCGCGCTGGACAAGGTCCACTATCCGCGGCCGGATATCGCCGGTGAACCGATTGCCGGGGAACCCCAGTACAACGATCTCGATCGGACCCAGCGCCATCGCAGCATCTCCTCGCAGGGGCAGCACGACATCTTGACCCGACGCGGCGGTCCCCGCCTCGCCCTATTGGGGTGAAGACCCCGGTGGTCCGCAGCCCTGACCCACGCGGCGCGGAGGTCTCGAGGAGCTCGCCGAACAGCCGCTCGATCCCGCCCACGGGTTCGGCCTGCTCGACATGACCAGCAACGTCCTCGGTCGGCCAACGACTGGTGGACCGCCCGACACCGACGGTTGCCACGCGCCGGGACGTCACGAGGTAACCCACCGACCCGCGGCATCGACAGCACCCCATCAGCCGGTGCTGTCACGGAGCTGCTCGGCTCGTGCGGCGGCGCGACGCAGGGGATCGCCGAGGGTCGGGGTCCCCGGGAACACGTTGTCGGGACCGAGCCGTTGCAGCATGCCGGTGTCCCTCAGCTGCGTGAGCGCGCGGCTCTCGACGCCGGCGAGCAGTAGGTGAACGCCGGCGACCCGGAGCCTGTCCCGGTAACGGCCAAGTACCTGGAGGAAGGTGCTACCAAGGTCGTCGTGGCCGCGCAGGACGAGCACGACGGCGCCGCCGGCGGCGTGCGGCTCGATGTCCGGGAGCTGTTGCTCGAACACGGGGGCGGAGGCGTAGAACAGGCTGCCGTGGACCGCGAGGACCACGGTCTCACCTGCCAGCACGGTCGAGGGTGGCTCGCTCTCGGTCGGGTACTTGCCGGGCTCGGGGACCGTCAGACGCACCACGCGGACCCGGTTGGATGCCCCGACGACGTAGAGGATCACCGACAGGCCCACACCGACGAGCACCGCGTACTGCGACGGGACGATCAAGGTGAGCACGAAGGTCGTTCCCATGACGGTCGCCTGGGTGGAGCCGGTCTGCCACACCTGCCGCACCCGGTCGACGTTGAAGGTCCGGTAGCCGACGACGATGAGCAGCCCCGCAAGTGCCGGCATCGCCGACGACGGTCAGGTCGGGCGCACGGTCGAAGCGTTGGACGTGGCACGGGCCACCGTGAGGCAGCGGGCGTGGCAGTTGGGGGCGGTCCCGGCCCCGGTCGCCGCCGCTGCGGCAGGTGATGCACCTGCGAACCAACCTCGACGCGCCCGACCCCCACGACCCCACCACCCGACCCGAACACCAGCATCCAGCCCCCCAAGCCCAGCCAGGTGAAGCATCGGGGCTAGCGAGGTCAAGGGGGCCTGCTCAAGCTGGTCGACGACGCGGTCGCAGCGGGCTGGCCGCACGCGCGGCATGCCTCACGCTTGGCGTGGAGGACGTGCGGATGCAGCGATGGCGTAAGCACCAGCATGGCCTGGGCACGTTTGAGAACCTCGCGCCGGGCGGGAACCCGGTGCACCGCCTCCTCGGGTGGGCGATCGACGCGATCTTGCAGTTGATCGAAACCACCCGCCCGAACACCACACATGAGTTGGGTCAGAACACCGGCCAGCTCCACCAAAGATTCAGATACGTCTCACGTGCTGATGCCGGAACAGGATGGCTGGACGCTCCCCTACGCCCAACCGGACAGGCACGAGCCGACGACCGGCGGTCTTCGTGAGCCCGTACCGGGCCACGGTCGGGTAGGCGATCAGGGTGAACGAGGCCCAGAACGACGCGATCAAGATCACCGGGCGCATGTCGACGCCGAGCAGCACCGCCGCACCGGTGCCGAGCGCCATGGGGATGACGGCGGTGAGCAGGCCGAACCCGCCGGAGATGACGCGGTAGCGCACGAAGGCCTCGAGATCGAGCTGCAGGCCGGCGAGGAAGATCAGGTACAGCACCCCGATGCTGCCGACCGCCTGGAGGCCGCTGAACAGCGGCAGTATGTCGAGCATGTTCGGCCCGATGATCGCGCCGAACGTCAGCAGTCCCAGCAGGCCCGGTAGCCGCAGACGCTCGGCGACGAGGGGGCCGAAGACGATGACCAGTCCGACGACGGTGAAGCCGAACGCGGGGCTCATCTGCACCGCAGCCCAGTCCATGGATAGCTCCTCGCGGGTGGCTCTTCGCCGTGCCGACGCGAGGCGTGGTAGGGACACCGGCGGACCGTCAGGAACCTCGCTCCTCGACGGCCTTCTTCACGAAGATCAGTGGCAGGATCAGCGTGGCGAGCAGCGCGGCCACCCACACGATGACCGTCGCCAGCAACCAGGTGGACACCCCCTCGATCCGGAGGCCGTCAGAGATCAGGCTCGTGACAAGCAACCCGACGAAGGTCACAACGAGCGCGGTACCCCCGAGCAGCGCCTGGGCGTTCTTCACCGCAGCCTGGCGGATCATCGGCCCGACGACGGCTTGGACCAGCGTGAAGATGGCGACCGCGATGACGAAGGCCGTCCCGCTGACGGACATCCCCTCGAGCAGCGCCGCCGCCACCAGGAGGCCGACGGCGTTGGCTGCGAAGTGGATGACGATCGAGATCAGGAAACGGATCATGGTCCGCCACCGTTCCGTCGCGCTGTGGGCATCGCCGTGCCTCCTCGTTCCACGCGTACATCCTCGCACTCGACACGGGAGGGTCCCGGACGTGCGACGCCAATGCGTCACCCCGATGAGGTGAAGACTGCTCAACCGGGCCACGCGAGGATGCATCGGTTGCGTCAACGCCCGCAGGCGAACACACCGCAAGCATGCCGAGGATGGACCCGTCGCAACGTCTTCGTCTGACCAGCCGCAGCCGGTGAGTGCTGGCGGTCTGGGTACGCACGACGGTGCTCGAGACCGACCGCTTCATGGCGATCGTCGAGCCGGCGCTCAGCGACGAGGCGTTCCCAGCAGCGCTGCGCGACGTCGTGGCCGAGCAGGTCCTCGTAGCCCTCGTCACCGCCACGCTTCGGTCATGCAGCCGGCGTCAGCGGGGTCCCGGGTTGCGACCGCGAAGCGCTTGCGGGCGGCCCGTTCGACCTGATCGCGACGCTCGACAGCACGCGCCGCCTCGCACAGCGCGGCGTTGACCGTGTCATTGACCCTGTAGGTGCCCAGGATCAGCTTGGCCCGGTCGAGGCTCACGACATCGATGTCCACCAACCGTCCGTCACCGCACACCCCCCTATCGCAACCTCACCTTGGAACGGAGATGCGGGTGGACGCGTCTGCACGGCGTTGGAGACAGGAGGGCGCCGCCGACGCGAACGACCCCGTGTTCCTGTCGATTCTTCCTGTCAAAATGACCGCTCCCGAACGAATTCGGCGTGCTACGGCGGTGGGGCGTAGAAAATTCGAGCCTCTGACCTCTTGCGTGTCGACCAGCGCCACAACGTCCGGCACCGTCCACCCAGGTCCACGGCACCCGCTCTGAACAGGGGAAACGCTCCACCGAAGTCCAGCCCCGTCCAGGCCGATCCGGACGAGATAGCTGTCACACGAGCTGTCAACTGCCGCCCCGACCGAGGCTGCACTCGGCGCTCCTGGCGCTGACGCCCGCTGCTTCGATCAGCTGGAGGCGGCCCACGGGTCGACCAGGTCCAGGCCGAGCCCGGTGAAGTCGGCAGTGTTCCGGGTCGCGAGGGTCATGCCGCGTACGACGCAGATCGCAGCGATCATGCCGTCCTCGACCGCGAGTGGCGGGCCAGCGGCACGCCGCGACTCCTGCAGCCGTGCGTACTGCCGTGCGGCCGTCTCGTCGTAGGGCAGCACGGCGCCGGCGAAAGCCCGAAGGGTCGACTCGATCGCCTCCAGCAGACCCTCCCGTCGCCGCCCGGCCGGCAGCGCCCGGACACCGGTCAGCAGTTCCCCGACGCTGATCGAGGTCACGCCGACCTCCTCATCGACGGAGGTGAGCCAAGCGAGCACCTGCTGTTCGGGCTCCTGCTTGAGCGGCTCCGACAGCACGTTGGTGTCGAGCACGATCATCCGAGATCGACCTGACGGAGCGCGGAACGCTCCGGCAACTCGAGCTCGTCACCTCGCAGATCCTCCGTGGCCTCGACCCACGCCTGGGCCAGCCCGCCACGGGTCAGTGCAGCCGTCAGGATCGAACGGACCTCCGCCTCCATCGACCTGCCGTGCTCGGCCGCTCGCTGCTTGAGACGCCGCTGCCCCTCGTCATCGAGGTTGCGCACCGTGATGTTCGCCACGATCGACCTCCCGCTCACCCACCGCAGATGCTAGCAACGCTAGCACTGTTCGGCACTGCCGTCGATCGCCCTGGCCGGGTCGATGCGCTGGCCCGCGTCGGTCCGTGACGGTGCGGGGAGCAGCCCGGCACGCTCGTAGTAGCCCAGCGTCGAGGTCGCCACGCCGGTCGCGGTCGCGAGCTGCCCGATCCGCGACCTCATCCCCTCGGTACTTGACCTTGCACTGTGGTGCAGGGTCTACGGTCCGGACCTCGAGCGCAAGGAGACGCGGATGGACGTGACGCTCATGTACTTCGATAGCTGCCCGAGCTGGCAGCTCGCCGACCAGCGCCTGCGAACCCTCGCCGCCCAGCACGGGTTCCAGCTCACCTACCGCAAGGTCGACACCCCCGAGCTCGCGGAGGAGCTGGCCTTCCGCGGCTCCCCCACGATCCTGGTCGATGGCGAGGACGTGTTCGCGGACGGCGACGAGCCCGTCGGGCTCTCCTGCCGCATCTACCAGACCCCCGACGGACCGGCCGGCTCCCCCACCCTCAGCCAGCTCCGTGCGGTACTCGACGGCCAGTGACCGTTCCGGACTCACCCAGACGGCCGCTACGCCCGAAACTGACAACGGCGCCAGCTCCCGATTGCGGCCGAGTTGGCTGTCAACGAGCTGTCAAGGCAGTAGCCCCCCGAACGGATCCAGGGGGCTACGGGGGTGGGGCGTAGAGGATTCGAACCTCTGGCCTCTTGCGTGTCGAGCAAGCGCTCTAACCAACTGAGCTAACGCCCCATGACTGCAGCCGCGAACCGTACAGCGGCCCCCTGCGGCCGGCAAACCGCGACCTGCAGCGACGATGCTTCGGCGTCGAGGATCGTTCGCACCTCCAGGTGACGGTGGCCCCCAGAATCCCTTTCAGCCGGGGCGTCGACACCGGTACGGGTACCCTCACTGCGGCTACCAAGGAGGCGTCATGGCGGCGATGCCATCCACAACAGCCCGGCGAGGAGCGGGCGGTGCGCTGCTGTCCGGTGCCCGCACCACCTCGCTGGTCGTCGTCGGCCTCTGGGCGGTCACGTGGGCTGCGGAGACGGGTTTCGGGCTGTGGGTCCGCCACGCGGCCAAGACGCCTCCACTCCGGTGACGCCACCTGATCCAGCCACCGTGTCCCCGGCCACGCCGCGCGTGCCGATCTTCCACCTCGATGGCGGACGTTTCGTCGCCTCCGACCTCGCTCGAGGCCCGTGGGACCCTGGAGCCTGCCACGGCGGTGCCCCTGCCGCCCTGCTGGCCGCCGCCATCGACCGCGCCCCGACGCCGATCCCGATGCAGGGCGTGCGCCTGACCTTCGATCTGGTCCGGCCCGTGCCCGTCGGTGTGCCCCTCCACCTCGACGTCGAGGTGGTCCGTGAGGGGCGTCGCATCCAGCTCGTCGATGCCATGCTCGCGGTGGCGGCGGACGGCACGGAGCTCGTTCGATGCCGGGCGCTGCGGATCCGGACCACACAGCTGGAACTGCCGGACGAGCGGCCGGCTGCTGCCGCGCCACTGGCCTCGCCACCAGAGACCCTCCCGCGCATGGCCGGCATCCCGGGCCTGGACGGCGAGGGTTTCTGGACCGCGGTCGACGTCCGGCTCGTCTCCGGGCGGTTGGGCGACCCCGGCGCGGGACAGGGATGGTTCCGCGTCGTCGCGCCGCTGACCGACGATGACGGCCCCGACGCGCCGCGGCTCACCCCGCTGGCGCGGGTCGCTGCCACCGGCGACTTCGGCAACGGGATCGGAGCCCCGCTGGCCATGGGCCCCTTCCGCTACCTCAACCCCGATCTCACGGTGGACGTGCACCGTCTGCCGGTCGACGAGTGGGTCTCCCTGGAGGCCCGGTCGGTCGCCGATCCCGCCGGCATCGGGTTGACGACCGGCACCCTCGGGGACCGCCAGGGCGCACTGGGCAGCTGCCTGCAGAGCCTGTTCATCGACGCCGGCTGACGGCTCTTCGGCCGGGTTGGGGAACCTGAGCCCCGGGAACCGACGCCACACCTCCCCAACCCCGCGCGCAGCCGGCACGACCCGCGGGGTTGGGGAACCTGAGCCCCGCCAGCCGGGGCCACACCTCCCCAACCCCGCCGGTCCGGCCGGGGCCACACCTCCCCGACCCGACGCCGGTCCGGGCGGGCTCAGTCGTCCGCGAGCTCCAGCACGACCGCCTGCCTCCCGCGGACCACGCCGGGGAACGCCTCGCGCTCCGCCGCAGCGTCGAGGTCGCTGGTCAGCAGCACCCGCCAGGCCCGCCCGTCAGCCACCTCGACGTCGTCCTCGCCGAGGTTGACCAGCACCCGGACGAGCGGCGCCGAGACCCCCCGCGCTCCCCCGCCGTCATCCGAGACGCCGCCACGCTCGTAGGCGATCACCTCGTCGTGGGAGTCGAGCAGTCGCATCTCGCCGGCACGCAGGCTCGGGTGCGTGCGACGCAGTGCGATCAGCCGGCGGTGCAGATGGAGGACGGACCGACTGTCGGCGCGCTGGGCCTCGGCGCTGTGAGCGGCGGGATCGGGTGGCCAGGGCAGCCACGGATCGCCGGCCCAGCCGTGGCGCTGGTCGGGGTCGGCGGTCCAGGGCAGCGGCGCGCGACAGCCGTCGCGTCCACCGGGATCCACGGCGCGCTCGGGCGGCACCTCGGCGTCGGCCTGACCGAGCTCGTCACCCATGTACAGGAAGGGCCCCCCCCGCAGGGTGAAGAGCAGCACCGCGGCCGTGCGAGCCCCGTCCTCACCGCCCACGCGGGTCCTGATCCGCTCCCAGTCGTGGTTGGAGAGCACCCAGGTGGGTGGCACCCCGACCACCTCGAAGGCGGACTGGACGGTGCGGATCGTGTCCCGCCAAGCTGCGGCCTCCCACGGGACGTAGAGCAGTCCGAACTGGAAGGCGAGGTGGAGGCGGTCAGGGCCGACGTAGGTCGCGACCTGGGTGGGGTCGGGCAGGTTGACCTCGCCCACCATCGTCGTCCCCGGCACCTCGTCGAGGCAGTCCCGGATCGCGCGCAGGTGCGGGGCGACCGCGTCGGGCTCGTGGTGGTGGCCGGCGCGCGGGTGGCCGGCGTAGGGCGGCTCATCGTCGGCGAGCTCCGGAGCCTTGCCGATCATGTGGATCACGTCCGAGCGGAACCCGTCGACCCCCCGGGCCACCCAGAACCGCAGCACGTCCAGCATCGCCTCCCGCAGCTCCGGGTTCGCCCAGTTGACGTCGGGCTGCTCGGGGAGGAACTGGTGGAGGTAGTACTGCCCCGTGGCCTCCTCGTAGGTCCAGGCCGGGGCACCCTCACGGAAGTGGCGGATCCAGTTGTTCGGCGGGCCGCCGTCGGGTGCAGGGTCACGCCAGATGTACCAGTCGCGCTTGGGGGCGTCCCGGGAACCGATCGCGTCCTGGAACCAGGGGTGCTGGTCCGAGGTGTGGTTCGGGACGAAGTCGAGCCACACCTCCAGTCCCCGCGCGTGGGCAGCGGCGATCAGGTCATCGAGGTCGGAGAGGGAACCGAAGGTGGGGTCGATGTCGCAGTGGTCGCTGACGTCGTAACCGAAGTCCTTCATCGGCGAGCGGTAGATCGGCGACAGCCAGACCGCGTCCACCCCCAACCAGGCGAGGTGGTCGAGCCCGGCGGTGATGCCGGCCAGGTCGCCCACCCCGTCCCCGGAGGCGTCGCGGAAGGAACGCGGGTAGATCTGGTAGACGACCCCGTCGAAGGGGCTCCGGCTGGCGCTGTCCAGGGGCTCGGGAGGTCCGCCGTCGGTCACCTCACAGGTCCTCCTGGTGCGGCCACGGGCGCTGTCGGCGCTCGGCGGCGAGCTTGCGCTGCTCGCGGTACCACACCACCAGCGCTGTCACCCCACAGCTGATCGCCCCGCCGAACGCGGCGGCTCCGGCGATCGCGAAGTTGGCCGCCCACCGCATGTCCGCGGCGATGAGCGCGGCCATGAGCAAGATGCCGGCCAGCCCGAAGGCCGTCAGGCCGGCGACCTTGAAGGGCTTGGCGATGTCCCCGCCGGTGTAGCCGTTGCGGCCGACGAAGTAGACCGCGACGAGCGCCGGCCCGAACAACAGTGCCATCAGCACGTCGGGTCTCCCGTCCGCCTGCTCGGCGAGGTGGCTCCCCGCCCTCACCTGAGACGGTACGGGCTGGGCCAGGTGGCTGCAGCACGCCGGGCACTTCGGTCCTGTCCCGACCGGCCCCGGCGTGGGATGCTCACCCCGGCATCGGCTCGGAGCCCGGTGCCTGCTCGCCTGGTCGGCACGACCTGGCGGCCTATCGGCCCGAACGGAGGCCGCCGACGTGGACGCACCGAACCTGCTCGTCGCCTACCAGAGCGTCGAGGGCCACACCCAACAGGTCGCCGAACGCATCGCCGAGCGGCTGCGTGCCGGCGGCGCCCTGGTCACCCTGACGACCGCGGCCGAGGCGCCCTCCCCGACCCGCTTCGACGGCGTGGTCGTCGGTGATCCGATCCACGCCGGCCAGCACACCCGCGAGCTCACGGCCTACCTCAAGACCCACGCGGCCACCCTCGAGCGCATCCCCACCGCGCTGTTCCAGGTCTGTCTGACCTCCGCGGACCGCACCCCGGAGAAGCTGGCGGCCACCGGTGCCTACGTCACCTCGCTCACGGAGGCCACCGGCTGCACCCCGGACCTGGTGGCCCGGTTCGCCGGGGCGCTTCGCTACCCCCAGTACGGCCGGCTCAAGCGGGCCTTCATGCGACGGATCGCCGCTGGTTCGGGGCGCTCCACCGACACCTCCACCGATCACGTGCTGACCGACTGGGACGAGGTGGACGGCTTCGCCGACGACGTCCTGCTGCTGGTCCGCTCGCCCCACCGCGCCTGAGCCCTCTCCCACGGCTTCGGGGTTCCTGCGCACGTCACCGGAGCTCCGCCAACCGCCAGCTCCGCCCACCGCAGCTGAGGTTGCGGCGCTGCGCGTGAGCCCGGCCACCTCGCAGAACCGACCCTTGCCAGGCAGCGGGGCGCTCCCTATGGTTCGGCGGCCGCCGCAGACGGACGACCGTCCAAAAGGGGCGCCCAGGGAGGCGTGCCGCACGCGCGCTCCATCGCCCCACCGACCGCGTGGGGCTCGATCCGGACGGGAGCCCGGTATGCCGAAATGCCTGCTCGTTGGTGTCGACGGAAGCGACTCGGGGAGACGCGCGCTGGAGTTCGCGCGGGGCCGGGCGGAGGATCTGGGCGCCACGCTGGTGCTCGCCCACGTGATCCCGTGGTCGCCCTACAGCTTCAACACCCCGGAGGAGAACGAGCAGCGCCACGCACGTCGCAAGGCCGAGCTCGCTGCGGCGGAGGAGCAGATCCTGGGGCCCGCGAGGGAGCTCGCCGGTGACAAGGTGGAGGTGGTGACCCTCGCCAAGCACGGCGATCGAGCCGAGACCCTGAACGATCTCGCCGAGGAGCACGGCGCCGACCACATCATCGTCGGCCGGACCGGCGAGAGCCGCCTGAGGTCGAAGTTCTTCGGCAGCGTGCCGTCGGAGTTGACCATGATCGCCGACGTGCCAGTGACGGTGGTCCCGTGACCAGCCAAGGAGCCACCGTGACCGACCTGATCCTCGCGCAGAGCATCGACGAGCGCATCTCGAGTGCCATGAACCCCGTGTCCTCGTTCATCGAGGGCATCGTCTTCTACTCGATCCCGGTCGCAGGCGTGAACCTGCCCCTGATCGTGCTGTGGTTGGTGGCCGCCGGCGCCTTCTTCACCGTCTACCTCGGCTTCATCAACCTGCGGGGGCCCAAGCACGCGCTCGAGCTGGTGCGTGGCCAGTACTCGAGCCCCGAGGACGCCGGTGAGGTCACCCACTTCCAGGCCCTGGCCACGGCCGTGTCGGGCACGGTCGGGCTCGGCAACATCGCCGGCGTCGCCGTGGCGATCACGATCGGCGGGCCGGGAGCGACGGTCTGGATGATCATCGCCGGGTTCCTCGGGATGTCGAGCAAGATGGCCGAGTGCACGCTGGGGGTGAAGTACCGGCGCACCCGCCCCGACGGCACCGTCTCGGGCGGCCCCATGTACTACCTGGAGAAGGGCGTCGCCGAGGTGACCGGCCGGGCCCGGGCCGGCAAGACCCTGGCGATCCTGTTCTCGCTGTCGTGCATCGGCGGGTCGATCGGTGCCGGCAACATGTTCCAGGCCAACCAGGCCACCGCGCAGATCATCGCCGTCACGGGCGGCGCGGACAGCCCGGTGACCAACTTCCGTTGGGTCGTCGGACTGGTCTTCGCGGTCTTCGTCGGCGCGGTGATCCTGGGCGGTATCAAGTCCATCGCCAAGGTGACCGAGAAGCTCGTGCCACTGATGGCGGCGATCTACCTGCTGGCAGCCCTGGTGGTCATCCTCGCGAACCTCCCCGCCGTGCCCGCTGCCTTCGCCGAGATCTTCACCCAGGCCTTCGCGCTCGAGAGCGCCACCGGCGGCATCATCGGGGCCCTGATCGTCGGGTTCCAGCGGGCCGCCTTCTCCAACGAAGCCGGCATCGGCTCGGCCGCGATCGCGCACTCCGCGGTCCAGACCAACCACCCCTCGACCGAGGGCCACGTCGCCCTGCTCGAGCCCTTCATCGACACCATCATCATCTGCACCATGACGGCGCTGATCATCGTCATCTCCGGGGCCTACCTCGACCCGGTGGCCGGTGAGCTGGGCGGGGGGGCGCTGACCTCGGCCGCGTTCGAGACCGTGATCCCGTGGTTCCCGAACGTGCTCGCGATCGCCGTGATCGCCTTCGCGTTCTCGACGATGCTGACCTGGGCCTACTACGGCATGAAGTCCACCGGCTACATCTTCAACGACTCGGAGACCGCGGAGACCGTGTTCAAGGTCATCTTCTGCATCTTCGTGATCGTCGGGGCGTCGCTGTCGCT
>PWWI01000006.1 GCA_003561535.1 Nitriliruptoraceae bacterium | reverse complement strand
TGTTGGTGTCGGTGGTCAGCAGCGGCGGGACGAAGGCCCCCATGCCCTCACCGAGCTGCGCGAAGTACCCGTTGATCTCACGGGCGCGCTTGGCGGACAGGTGCACCAGGTGGAAGCGGGACTCCACCTTGTCCATGAGGTCGTCGATGCGTGCGATGGTGGTGCCTTCCGTGAGGGCCGCACTGGCGACCCGGGGCCGCTGGAGCGCCGCTCGGGCGCGTGATGAAGAACCCGCGACGTGGCGAGCCTGGGGTGAGGGTAGCGCGCGGCTCTCGCCGGGGGCCAGGGGCTAGGGTCGTGCCCGCAGCGGCGCCCGGTCCGCGACGCCCCCGAGGAGGTCGGCCCCATGGCACCCGAGGTGTCCAGCACCGTCGACGCCGGGTCCGTCGTCCTCTCCGACCGCGCGACCCACCTCCTCCTCGCCGTGACCGGCAGCGACGGCCCCTCGTGGCTGCCCTGGCTGATGGTCGGGCTCTTCGGCGTGGTGATGGCCATCTCCTGGACGATCCAGCGCCACCAGCGCCGGGAACTGCACGAGGCGCTCAACCGCTTCGTGGACCGGCACGACGGCTGGCACCTCCAGGCCTGGCCCTGTGGGGTCCACGCCGACCAGCTGGTCGGCCGGTTCGAGGCCACCCCGCGTGGCGACCGCCGCTACGGCGTCGAGTCGGCGGTCGGTGGACCTGCCGAGATGGAGATCTCCGGCGCCACCGTGCAGTGCCAGGTGGCCTGCTTCGTGTGGTTCCACGAGCGTCGCCGCACCCAGCGGTCCCGGGGGCGACGCGGGCGTACGACCTACGACCGACGCACCGAGCTGGTCGCGATGTGCCAGCTCCCGGTGCACACCCACCGCGCCGTGTCGATCCGGCCGGAGTCGCCGCTCGGTCGCGTGGGGTTGAGCCGGAGCGGCCAGCAGTTGGAGTCGGAGGCCTTCAACCGCCGGTTCCGCGTCGAGGGCCGCGATCGCGCGCTGGTCGTCACCCTGCTCGATGCAGGGCTGCAGGAGCTGTTGGCCGCCGACTACGGTGAGCGCGGCATCGAGCTCAGCGACGACCTGCTGGTCCTGTCGGGCGAGCCGACCCATCGGGACCGGAGCCTGGCGGGTATCGCACAGACCTACCCCGCGATCCTCCAGGATCTGACCCGCCTCGTCCGGAGCATCCCACCTCCCTTCTGGCGCGCCCTCGCGTTCGAGGGTCCCACGCCCGACACCGCGCCGCCCCCGCCTCCCAGCCCCCAGGACCGCTGACCCCCAGGACCGCTGACGTGGAGTACCTGCTCGCGATCGCGCTGCCCCTCGTGCTGGTGCTGGTGGGCTTCGTCCTGTCCTACAACCGCTTCGTGGCCCAGCTCGCCTCCATCGACGCCACCTGGGCCAACATCGAGGGCGAACTGCAACGCCGTCATGATCTGGTCCCCAACCTCGTGGAGACGGTCCGGGGCTACGCACGCCATGAGCAGCGGGTGCTGGAGCAGGTCACCGAGGCGCGGGCCCAGGCCATCGCCGCCGTGCCGACCACCGTGCCGATCGAGCAGCAGGCCCGGGCCGAGGACGCCCTGACCCAGGGGCTCACCAGCCTGCTGGCCATCTCCGAGTCCTACCCGGAACTCAAGAGCGACGCGGTGTTCCGGGACCTGCAACGCCAACTGGTGGAGACCGAGGACCGGATCGCCGCGGCCCGGCGGCTGTACAACCTCGAGGTGGCGTCCTACGAGCGTCGGCGGCGTTCCGTGCCGTCGAACGTCGTGGCCGGCGTCGTCGGCTTCGAGGCCCGCCGCATGTTCGAGATCCGTGATCCGGCGGCCGAGCACAGCCCCCACGTACCCCGCTGAGCCCGCCTCAGGCCCGGGTCCGCCGCTGGTCGCCGGCTCGGTCGTTGGCTGGCTCAGCCGCGGCGCGGGCCCGCTCGATCGCGCCGAGCACCTCCTCGACGCACCGGTCGAGATCGTCGTTGACCACCTCGACGTCGAACTGGTGGGCGGCTTCGAGCTCCTCACGGGCCCGCGCCAGCCGTCGCTGGAGCGCCGCCTCGGGCTCGGTGCCGCGGGCGCGCAGCCGACGCTCGAGCTCCTCGAAGCTCGGCGGGACGAGGAACACCAGCAAGGCAGCAGGGTCGTGCTCCTTGATCTGCAGGGCCCCCTGGAGCTCGATGTCGAGCACGACGATGCGACCGGCGGCGACGGCCTCCTCGACCGGACCCCGTGGAGTGCCATAGCGCTCACCGGCGTACTCGGCCCACTCGAGCAACTGGTCCTCGTCGATCAGTTGCTGGAACCGCTCAGGGCTGACGAAGTGGTAATCCACCCCGTCGACCTCCCCGGGGCGGGGGGCACGGGTCGTGACCGACACCGACAGCACCGACTCCGGCAGCGACGCACGCGCCCGGGCGTGGACCGTGCCCTTGCCGACACCGGAGGGGCCGGCGATCACGGCCAGCAGACCGCCTGCAGCGGTCACGACCGCTCTGCGAACGTCTCGAGAAGGGCGCTGCGCTGCCGGACACCGAGCCCGCGGACCCGACGCGAGGAGGCGATCCCGAGGTCCTCCATCAACCGCTCCGCCTTGACCGGCCCGTAGGCGGGCATGGCCTCCAGCACGTCGCAGACCCGCAGCTTGGCCAGGGGTTCCGAGGTCGCGGCCTCGGCCAGCAACTCCTCCAAGCTGAGCTCGCCGACCTTCAGCCGCTGCTTGGCGTCCGCGCGGATGCGGCGGGCAACAGCCGCCTTGTCGAGCGCAGCCTGCCGCTGAGCCGGGTCGAGCGCGGGCAGAGCCATCATCGCTCCGAACGTCGTCGTGAACGGACGCGACGCGGCAGAGCCGCCCCGTCCGCGTCAGCCGATGAGCCTAGTGGGCGCGGACACCCACCACGGGTAGCGTCGAGGACGACCCTTGCGATCCCCACGATGGAGCCGCCGATGTCCTCCACCGTCCCGATCGTGCTCGGCGTCGACCTCGACGGGGTGTGTGCCGACTACGAGGGCGCCTTCCGGAGCTCGGTCGCTCGACAGCTCGACCGGGCCCCCGAGACCATGCCGCCCCAGACGATCATGGACGCCTACTCCCAGTGGGGCCTCACACTGGAGCAGTTCGAGGAGGCACACCGGCGCGCGGTGCTCGAGGACCGCATCTTCCGGCACATGTCGCCGCTGCCCGGGGTGTCCGATGCCCTGTGGGAGCTGTCGGACCTCGGGGTGTGGATCCGGATCATCACCCACCGGCTCATCTTCAACTGGGCCCACGAGACCTCCGCTGCCGACACGGCAGCGTGGCTGGACGCCCACCAGATCCCCTACCGGGACCTGTGCTTCATCGGCGACAAGCCCAACGTCGGCGCGGACCTCTACGTCGACGACTCCCCCACCAACATCGTCTCGCTGCGGGAGGCGGGCCGGACCGCCATCGTGTTCGACCAGCCCTACAACCGTCACCTTCCCGGGCCCCGTGCCACCGCCTGGGACGAGGTGGTCCGGTTGGTGTCGGCGGAGATCGACGCGCGGCAACGCCAGCTGCCGCTGCCCCTGACCGGGCTCGCAACACCCGAGCGGACGCCGGTGGAAGCGGCCGACGAGGACGACGAGGGACAGCTGGCGGTCGGAGGATGACGGTGCCGCAGATGAGCGAACGGGAACGCACAGCGGCCTTCGTGCGGTTCATGGTGGACTGCCAGGTGCTGCGGTTCGGGGACTTCGTCGGCAAGTCGGGCCGGCGGATGCCCTACTTCGTCGACGCCGGCCGCTACCGCAGCGGGTCGCAGCTGGCGTCGTTGGGGTCGTTCTACGCGGCCGCGATCGAGCACCGGTTCGGGGACGGGTTCGACGTGCTGTTCGGACCCGCCTACAAGGGCATCCCGCTGGCGGTGGCCACCGGTATCGCACTGGCGCGCGACCACGACCGTGAGGTCGGCGTCTGCTTCGACCGCAAGGAGGTCAAGGACCATGGGGAGGGTGGACTCCTCATCGGCCACCAACCTCGCGATGGTGACCGTGTCCTGATCGTGGAGGACGTGACGACGGCGGGCACCTCGGTGCGGGCGAGCGTCCCACTCCTGCGGGCACAGGCCGACGTCGAGGTGGTCGGTCTCGTGGTGGGGGTCGATCGGCGGGAGCGTGGCACGGGCGAGCGTTCGGCCTTGGAGGAACTCGCCGAGGAGTTCGGGCTCGCGACGCTGGCGCTGGCGACCATCGACGACATCGTGGAACTGCTGAGCGATGTCGAGATCGACGGAGCGCCGGTGCTGGGCCCAGCGGACCTCGAGCGCATCGCGACCTACCGCCAGGAGCACGGACCGCGGTGACCGGACCCGCGGCGACGAACCACCTCGTCGGGCCGCGGACCGCCGGCAACCCCGACGCCTGAACCGCCGGCAACACGCGACGGCACCGCAGCACGACGTCACGGGCTGGTCAGCGTGACGTCGTGCTGCGGTTGGGCGTCAGAAGGACACGGGGCTCAGAAGGGCAGTTCAGGTGGTCCCGGCGGGTCCGGCGAGCCGTCCTCGCCAGGTTCGTCGGATGCCCGGCCGCCCGGACCGGCGCCGGTCTCGGCGCTGCCGTGGCGTCCACCCGGAGGTGCACGCCCCGCCAGGGGCGGGTCCGAGGTGGCGAGATGCCGGCCGCGACGGACGGTGACGACACCATCCTCGGTCATCGTGAGCCGCCAGCGTCCCTCGGTCACCGCCACGTGGTGGCGGCGACACAGGGCAACGAGGTTGTGGACCACCGTCCAGCCGTCGGACGCGCGGGGCTTCACGTGGTGGAGATCGGTCCACGCGACCGGGACGCTGCACCCCGGGAACCGGCAGCCCTGATCGCGGGTCTGCACCGCCGCACGGACGCTCGCTGGGATCACGGGGGTCGGCGACGCCACCCCGAGGACCGTGCCGCCATCGGTGAGCAGGAAACGCAGGTCCGCGTCGCCGGCGATCCTTCGGACGGCCTCCGGGGTGAGGCGGGGCGAGGCGCCGACCGTCGCCCACAGCAGCCGGGCGTCACGGGCCAGCTCGTCGTGACCGGTCAAGGTCGCGATGTCGGCCACGACCTCCATCCGGGGCCTGGGACGACGCCCGCCCACGCTGCCGCCACCGAGGAACGACTCGGCCAGACGCACGAGACCGTCCGCGCGCTGCTGCGCGCGCCCGGTGGAGGCTGCGGCGGCGTGTTCGGTACCCGTCGCGGCTGCGCCGTCACCGGGCGCCGCGGCATCCGCCTCACCGACAGCATCGGCGGTCACGTCACGACGGCCGGCTGAGGGCGGCGGCATGGCTGCCTCCAGGCCGGCGAGGAGGGTGGCTCCCGCCTCAGGGTCCAGCTCGAAGTACCCGGTGAGCGCACCGTCGAGGGCCGGCTGCACGTGGAGGAACCGGTGCTCGATCTGGCGCACGGTGCGTTCCCGCGTGAGATCGGGACGGGAGCGATCGATCAGGGCGCGCGCATCGTCGACGACACGGTCCGGATCGGTCCGACGCAGGAGCTGGTGGTCGGCGAAGGATGCATCGAGGCGCGCACGCCCCTGAGCATCCAGGACGCGCGCCTCGGCACAGATCGCCCGGACCTCGGCCCAGCCGACCGCACCGTCGCCGAAGGCTGCCCTGAGGTTCGGCAGCGTCCGCAGCGCCGTGCCGACCGAAAGGAGGGTGCGGCGATCACCGAAGGTCAACCGGCTCTGGAACGCGAGCAGCCCCTCGAGCGGCAGGCCGGTGCGGCGGGGGGCCGTGTCAGCTCGTTCGAGGCGACCGGCCAGATCCACCGCGGCGGCGTGGCCGACATCGAGCGCCGGCAGGAGCTCGAGCAGGGCGCCGAGCTCCCCCGGGTGTTCCTGCTGATCGAGCGCCAGGTCCCTGACCAGCCGCAGTGCCGCCGCGGCGCTGCGGACGGCAGCGCGCAGATCGGACGGCGCCGGGATGCGGCCCTGGGTCCCGTCCGGCACCCGGCTGCTGTCCGGATCGCGCTCGGATGCTCGCTCCGGATCCGCCTCGTAGCTGCCGTTGTCCTCACCGGCCAGGACGCGCAGCGCCGGGCGAGGCTGCTGCAGCCGTCGACCGGACCACTGGATCGCGCTCCCATCCTCCGCACCTGCGGAGATCGCACGCAGGCGGACCTCGACGTCGGTGTCGACGTCGATATCGGTGGCAGCCGGAGCGGTGAGGGGGATCATGGAGTCGAACATACGTTCGAATAACGCCGGTGTCAAGGGTCGCCGGCATCCCCGTTGGACTCAGGTCGATGGGCGCACCACCGGTACCGCGGAGCGCCCACCGGGCACGCCGGCCAGCGCGACCCCGCGCGCCCGCTCAGGGCTACAACCGCGGCAGCCGATGCCACTTCCGGCGCCCGCCGCTGCGCGGCGCCAGCGATGCCGCCTCAGCGGCTGGCGACCAGCTCCGCATCGGGGCGTCGACGTCGCCAGGCGGGCTCGTCCCGCTCGTCGGCGTAGGTCCGCTCCCCCACCTCACTGTCGACGGCCTCGGGACCGAACGCCGACTTGAGCTCACCGAACAGCCCCGGTCGACGCTCCACCCGGTGATCGTCACCCAACTGGTAGAGACGCCGGCTGCCGTCGGGGGCGACGACCTGCAGGTGCACCGGGACGACGCCAGCGTGGCCGTCGAGCACCTCCTTGAGCCGCCGGACCGCATCGGCGGTGCACTGCTCGGCGGCGAAGGAGACGACGACCGGGGCCCCGAGCGCCTCGGACAGGTCCGGTACGGAGACCTTGTTCGCCGTCATCTTCACGGCCTCGTCCCGCACCTCGAGGCGGCCGGTCACCACCAGCACCGCGTCCTCGGTGAGCACCTCGTGGGCCGCGCGGTAGGTCCCGGGCCAGAACACCACCTCGACCTGCCCCGTCAGATCCTCGACGGTGGCCACCAGGTAGGTGTCGCCCTTGCGGGTGAACTTCTTCGTCAACCCCGTGAGCACGCCGGCGACCACCACCGACGCTCCGTCCTCCCGCTCCCGGAGGCTGGCGCAGGTCGCGTCGGTGTAGCCCTCGAGCACCTTCTCCGTGCCGAACAACGGGGGGTCCGAGACGTAGAGACCGAGCATCTCCCGCTCGAACCGCAGCAGCTGGGCCTTGTCGTACTCCCCGTCGGGTATCTCCGGCGCGACCTCCATGCCCAGCTCCTCCGCGGCCTGCGGATCGCCGCCGAGCCCGTCGAAGAGGGAGAACTGGCCGGCTGCCTCGGCCCGCTTGCGGGTCAGGGCGGCGTCGACGATGGCCTCGTAGGTCGCGAGCAGGCCCTTGCGCGTGTGGCCCATGTCGGCGAAGGCGCCGGCCAGGATCAGGCTCTCGAGCGTCTTCTTGTTGAGCACGCTGGCGTCGACCTTGGCGCAGAAGTCGACGAAGTCCTCGAACCGGCCCTTGGCGGTCCGCGCCTCGACGATCGAGCCGACGATCCCCTCCCCCACACCGCGCACGGCCGACAGCCCGAACAGGACCTCGTCGTCCCGGGGGGTGAAGTCGCTGCCCGACTCGTTGACGTCGGGTGGGAGCACGGGGATCCCCATGCGACGGCACTCGTTGAGGTAGAGCGGCTTGTTGTCCTTGTGGTTCTTCACGCTGGTCAGCAGTGCCGCCATGTCCTCCACGGGGTAGTGGGTCTTGAGCCAGGCGGTCTGGTAGCTGACCACGCCGTAGGCGACGGTGTGGGCCTTGTTGAACCCGTACTCCGCGAACTTCTCGATCAGGCCCCAGAGGCTGACCATGAAGCCCTCGTCGTACCCGTTGGCCACGCCACCGGAGATCATCTGGTCCTTCTGCGCCTCCATCAGGTCGCGCTTCTTCTTGCCGACCGCCTTGCGCAGCGCGTCGGCCTCCGCCATCGAGAACCCGGAGAGGTCCGTGGCGATCCGCATCACCTGTTCCTGGTAGACGATGACGCCGTAGGTCTCGCCCAGGATCGGCTCGAGGTCCGGGTGGTCGAAGCTGACCTGTTCGAGGCCGTTCTTGCGGTCGGCGAAGGCGATGTGCATGTCCATGCCCAGCGGCCCCGGGCGGTACAGCGCGAGCAACGCCGAGATGTCCTCGAACCGGGTCGGCTTGAGCTTGCGGACCAGCGCCTGCATCCCCGTCGAATCGAGCTGGAACACCCCGAGGGTGTAGCCCGTCCCGAGCATCCCGTAGGTGGCGGGGTCGTCCATGTCCCCGAGCAGTTCGGCATCGTCGAGGTCGACGGTGACGCCCCGGTTGGCGGCGATGTGCCGCTCGGCGTCGGAGATGACGGTGAGGTTGCGCAGCCCCAGGAAGTCCATCTTCAGCAGACCGATGTCCTCGGCTGCACCCATCTCGTACTGGGTGACGATCTCCCCGTTGTCGGTGCGCAGCAGCGGCACCGTCTCGTGCAACGGCCTGGCCCCGATCACCACCGCCGCGGCGTGGATGCCGTGCTGACGCTTCAGCCCCTCGAGCTTCTCGGCGGTCTCGAGCACCTCGCGGTAGCTCGGATCCTCCCGGGCGGCCCGCAGCTCCGAGGACTTGTCGTAGGCCTCCGCCAGGGGCGACTCCTTGCCCTGGACGGCCGGGGGCATCATCTTGGCGAGGTCGTCACCGACCTTGAAGGGGTGGTCGAGCACCCGGGCGGCGTCACGGATCGCCGACTTGGCCTTGATCGTGCCGAAGGTGACGATCTGTGCCACGTGGTCCTCGCCGTACCGACGGGCGGCGTAGCGGATCATCTCGCCCCGACGCCGGTCGTCGAAGTCGATGTCGATGTCCGGCATCTGGAGACGGGCAGGGTTGAGGAAGCGCTCGAAGATCAAGCCGTGCTTGATCGGATCCACGCGGGTGATGTCGGTGCAGTAGGCCACCACTGACCCGCCGGCGGAACCGCGCCCGGGGCCGACCCGGATGCCCTCGGCCCGTGCGTACTCGCACAGGTCGGCGACGATCAGGAAGTAGGCCGGGAACCCCATCTGCTCGATCACGCCGAGCTCGTACTCCACCCGCTCGGCCACCGGTCCCGGGACCGGGTCCCCGTAGCGCGCCCGGGCACCCGCCCACACCTTCTCGCGCAGGAACTCCGACTCGCTCATCCCATCGGGGCAGGGGAAGGCGGGCAGCAGATCGAGACCGAACTCGATGGTCGCGTCGCAACGCTCGGCGATGTCGAGGCTGGCGTCGAGCGCGTCGGGGTAGGCGTGGAACTGCTCGCGCATCTCGCGGGCCGACTTCACGTAGAACTGGTCGCCCTGGAACTTGAACCGGTCGGGATCGGAGATCTTGGAGCCGGTCTGGATGCACAGCAGGGCGTCGTGGGCCTGCACGTCCTCGGCGTGGGTGTAGTGCGAGTCGTTGGAGATGACCGTGCGCAGCCCGAGCTCCTTGGCCAGCTTCTCCAGCAGCGGCCAGGTGCGTCGCTGCTCCTCGATGCCGTGGTCCTGCAGCTCCACGAAGTAGCGCTCGGCGGTGTAGATGTCCTTGAAGTCGCTCATCACCCGACGAGCGGTCGTCTCGTCACCCTTGAGCAGGTGCTGGTTGACCTCCGAGCCGAGGCAACCCGACAGCACGATCATGCCCTCGGCGTGGTCGGCCAGCACCTCCATGTCGACCCGCGGCTTGTACCAGGTGCCCTCGAGGTAGGCCCGGGTCGACAGCGCGACGAGGTTGCGGTAGCCGACGTCGTCCTGGGCGAGTGCGGTGAGGTGGTAGTAGCGCGTCTTGTTGTCCGCGCCTCCGAGCCGCTGCTCGTGCCGGCTGCCGACGGCCTGGTAGAGCTCCGAGCCGAGGATCGGCTTGACGCCCTCGCGCTGGGCGGCCCGGTAGAAATCGACCAGCCCGAACAGCACCCCGTGGTCGGTGATGGCGACCGCCGGCTGCCCGTCCTCGCGGACGTGGCGCAGCAGCTCGCCGACGCGCGAGGCTCCGTCGAGCATCGAGTACTCGGTGTGCACGTGGAGGTGCGCGAAGCTGTCGTTGCTCACCTGTTCCCCTGTCGTTGCGGTCGGCACCACCCGTCACGGCCGCCCCTGCCGGACCAGACGCACAGGGACCCGACCTCGAGGTGGCGGGTCGACACCCGGGGACCGCAGCTGCAGCCGCACGGGACGTTCGACGGGCGAGCCCCAGGCGTGTGACGGGGAAGAACCACACGCCTGTGGTTCGCGGGCACGACCGTAGCAGGCGGCTGGGACGGGACCGTGTCACGGGGACCGACCGGGCCAGCTCCGCGCGGGCTCCGGCGTCGGGTGGGCGAGCGGCGCGCGGCGATCACCAACCCTCGGTGAGATCACGCTGGGCCGGAGGGGTGAGACCGGCGCGCTGGAGCACGGCCCGCAGCTCCGCCGGCAGGGGCTCGTACAGCTCGAGCCGTGCACCGGTCACCGGGTGGTCGACGCCCAACGCGGCGGCGTGCAGGACCGGACGGCGGGCACCGAGCGCCCGCGACAACTCCCTCGACGGACCGTAGGTGGGGTCACCGACGATCGGATGACCGAGCGCCGTCAGGTGCACGCGCAGCTGGTGGGTGCGGCCCGTCCCGAGCTGACAGGCCAGCGATGCCACGGCACCCCGGTGCTCCGGGAGCTCATCCGCCCGCCCGATCGCCAGGGTGCGGTACCGAGTCAGGGCGGGCCGACCGTCGGCGACGACGGCGAAGCGCACCCGGTCGCCGGGGTCACGTCCGATCGGGGCCTCGATCCGGCCCCGGGGGTGCGTGGGGACCCCGACCACCAGCGCGTGGTAGCGACGGGTCACCTCCCGGGCAGCCAGCGCCGCCGTCAGACCGGCGTGGGCCTCAGGGCTCGAGGCGACCAACAGCAACCCCGAGGTGTCCCGGTCGAGCCGGTGCACGATGCCGGGGCGCGAGGGCTCGTCGCCGGGGGCGAGCGGGATCCCCGCGGCCCTGAGCGCGTCGACCAGGGTCCCGTCGGGGTGCCCGGCCCCGGGGTGGACGACCAGACCGGCGGGTTTGGCGACCACGAGCAGGTGCTCGTCGCGGTAGCGCACCGGTGGCAGCGGCGGGGGCTCGCTGGGCGGGGTGGTCGCCGCAGCGTGGAGCAGGATGCGCTCACCGGCGCGAACCCGTCGACGCCGTGACGCCACCACCTCATCGACCGTGACGTCGCCCGCGTCGATGCGGTGCGCAGCCTGGCTGCGGGAGACCCCGAGCTGCCCTGCGAGCCACACGTCCAGGCGCTGACCGTCGTCCTCCGGGGGCACGGTCAGGGAGGTCACGCCCGCGCCTCGGGCCCGTCGGGGCCACCGGGTTCCTCGTCGTCGCGCTCCTCACCCACCGGGGCCCCTTCGGACCCGGCGTCGGCGCCCGACCCGTCCTCGCCCGTCGGCGGCTCGCCAGAGGGATCCGGACCGGTAGCCGGCGGCGCTGCCGAGCCGGCTGCGCCGTCGGCTGCTTCCTGCTCGGCGCCGGCCCGACGCTCCTCCTGCAGCAGCGCGAGCACCAGCAGCACGAAGCCCACCGTGATCGAACTGTCGGCCACGTTGAACCGCGGGAAGCTCCCCCAGGCCACGAAGTCGACCACGTACCCCTCGCCGAAGCCGTCGCCCCCGGGGCGCAGCAGTCGATCGAGCACGTTGCCGATCGCTCCGGCCAACAACATCCCGTAGGCGGTGGCCGCGACCTTGGTCGGGGCCTTGGGGAGCACGCGCGCGACCAGTACCACCACGCCGACGGTGACG
Organism: Nitriliruptoraceae bacterium; assembly: GCA_003561535.1. Classification (GTDB taxonomy): domain Bacteria; phylum Actinomycetota; class Nitriliruptoria; order Nitriliruptorales; family Nitriliruptoraceae; genus T1Sed10-7. The sequence continues at coordinate 3,322 of PWWI01000006.1, read as the reverse complement.
ATCAGGAACAGCCAGTGCGGCGCCGGGATCCCGAAGGCCCCCCCGGGGTTGTAGACCAGCTGCCAGCCGATGCCCGGACCGAGCCAGGACACGAACCGCCCGGGCACGAGCAGCGTCTCGGCCACCGCCTTGGTGACCTGGTCGAGCAGGACGAGCACGGCCGCCACGGCCAGACCGATGGCCACGGCGCGGGGGTGAGGGGTCGGCTCCGGCGGTGCCGGATCCCGCCCCTCGGGGCCTGAGGCCATGCCTGGCGACGGAGAGGGTCCGTCGTTCACCGGCTCAGCGACCCGTCTCCTCGCGCCGCTTGCAGGTCATGCACAGCGTCGCGTAGGGCAGCGCCTCCAGGCGGTCGGGCTCGATCTTCTCCCCGCAGCGCTCGCACGTCCCGTACCTGCCAGCGTCCATCCGTCGGAGCGCGTCATCGATCTGGGTCAGCAGCCCTCGGGCGTGGTTCGAGAGCGACTGGGCCGTCTCACGCTCGAAGCTGGCTGAGCCGGCATCGGCCGGGTCGTCGTCGAAGCCGCCTTCGCGCCAGTTGTTGACATCGGCCTCGGCATCGAGCTCGGCCACCTGCTCGAGCAGCTGCGCACGCTCGGCTTCCAGCTCCTCGCGGCGGGCGCGGAGCTGCTTCTGGGAGAGGGGCCGGGATGCCATAAGTGGGCGGAGAGTAACAGACGCCGCCGGCCTCGCGGACGCATCGGCCACCATCGACCGGCGGGGGTGACCGAGGGTCTCGGCTACCCGCTCGAGGGGCGTCGACGGTGACACCCGGTGGGCCGCCACCGTAGACTGCGGGGCGCCTCCGGCCGGTCACGGTCGGGGCTCCACGACCTCGGTCCGGTCGAGAGCGGCCAGGCCAGGACGTGGCGGCAACACCAACGCAGCAGCACCAACGCGATGACGAGGACGCGGCGCGACGGGCCGCCCCATGACGAGCGAGCCGGGATGGTGGGAGCCGGCGGTGGGGTCCGACGCATCATCACCTCCGAGCGGCCGTGACGAGACCCCGCGCGCGAGGCGACCACCGGTCGCCGGAGCACGCGGACGCGTAGGCACGGACGGCGCCGACCCGACACGTCGGCCCCCGGCGCGAGCCGGTGCGGAAGGCAGCGAGAGGGTCACCACGGACGGTGGCCAACGAGGGTGGGACCGCGGTCCGGCGTCACCAGGCGCTCGGGTCGTCCCTCGGGACCACGGCGAGACCGCCGTCCCGAGTGGGCGGCACCGAGCTCGAGGACCGACCCGATGTCCGACCACGCACCCACCACCCCGACGTCCACGCCACCCCCGGCCGGCGGCGCCATCCCGGCCGGCACCTCACCGGGTGAGGACGCGGCGCCGCGCTCTCCGTGGCCCGAGGTGGCCTCCCGTCCGGACCTGCCGGCGCTCGAGACCGAGGTGCTGGCGTTGTGGCGTGAGCAGGACGTCTTCGCCCGCAGCCTCGCCCAGCGCGAAGGTGCGCCGGACTGGACCTTCTACGAGGGCCCGCCCACGGCCAACGGCCTGCCCGGCACCCACCACGTCGAGGCGCGGGTCTTCAAGGACATCTTCCCGCGCTACCGCACGATGAAGGGACTGTCGGTGCGGCGCAAGGGCGGCTGGGACTGCCACTGCCTGCCCGTGGAGCTCGAGGTGGAGCGTGAGCTCGGGCTCGACTCCAAGGCCGACATCGAGGCCTACGGCATCGAGGCGTTCAACGCCAAGTGCCGCGAATCGGTGCTGCGCTACGTCGGCGCCTTCGAGGATCTGACCGAGCGCATCGGCTTCTGGATCGACACCGACGACGCCTACCGGACCATGGACGCCACCTACGTGGACAGCCTGTGGTGGGCGCTGAAGGAGCTGTGGGAGCGGGACCTGATCTTCGAGGACCACCGGGTGGCTCCCTACTGCGGCCGGTGCGGCACCGCCCTGTCCGACGCCGAGGTGTCCCAGGGCTACCAGGAGGTGGACGACCCGAGCGTCTACGTCCGCTTCCCCCTCACCGACGGCCCCCTGGCCGAGGAGGGTGCGGCGCTGGTGGTGTGGACCACCACGCCCTGGACCCTGCCCTCCAACACCGCCTGCGCCGTGGGCGCGGACATCGTCTACGAGCTGGTGCTCACCTCGGCCTTCGGGGTGGATGACGAGCTGTTGGTCCTGGCCCGCGAGCGGCGCGAGGCCGTGCTCGGTGAGGACGCCGAGGTGGTGCGCACCGTCCACCTCGACGAGCTGGTCGGCGCCCACTACGAGCGACCCTTCGACTTCGTGCCGCTCCCTGAGGACGCCGACACCCACCGGCTGGTCACCGCCGACTTCGTGACCACCGCCGACGGCTCCGGGATCGTGCACCTGGCCCCGGCCTTCGGCGCCGACGACATGGCCGTCGGGCGCGAGCAGGGCTTCCCCGTGCTCAACCCCGTGGATGCCACGGGCAGCTTCACGATCGGGCCCTGGGCGGGGGTGTTCGTCAAGGACGCCGACGAGTGGCTGACCGAGAACCTCGAGCAGCGCGGCCTGCTGGTCAAGCAGCAGACCTACACCCACACCTACCCCTTCTGCTGGCGCTGCCAGCGGCCCCTGATCTACTGGGCCAAGCCCTCCTGGTACATCCGCACCACGGCCAAGCGCGACCAGCTGCTGGCCAACAACGCAGGCATCGACTGGCACCCCGAGCACATCCGTGACGGGCGCTTCGGCCGCTGGCTGGAGAACAACGTCGACTGGGCCCTGTCGCGCGACCGGTACTGGGGCACGCCGCTGCCCTTCTGGCGGTGCACCGACTGCGACCACGTCGAGGTGGTGGCCAGCCGTGCGGAGCTGGGAGCCAAGGCCGGGCGCGACCTGACCGAGCTGGATCCCCACCGCCCCTACGTCGACGAGGTGACCCTGCCCTGCCCGTCCTGCGGCGGCGAGGCCCACCGGGTGCCGGAGGTGGCCGACGCCTGGTTCGACTCCGGCGGGATGCCCTTCGCCCAGTGGGGCTACCCCCATCAGGGCCACGAGGAGTTCGCCCGCCACTACCCCGCCGACTACATCTGCGAGGCCATCGACCAGACCCGCGGGTGGTTCTACTCCCTGCTGGCCGAGTCCACCCTGCTGTTCGGTGACAGCTCGTACCGCACCTGCGCCTGCCTCGGCCACATCGTGGACGAGGACGGCCGCAAGATGTCGAAGTCCGCGGGCAACGTCCTCGATCCCTGGGAGCTGATCGACGCTCACGGGGCCGATGCGATCCGCTGGCTGATGTTCGCCGAGGGCAACCCGTGGGTGAACCGGCGGGTGAGCCACAACCTGCTGGAGGACGTGGTCCGCCGCTTCCTGCTGACGCTGTGGAACA
>PWWI01000180.1 GCA_003561535.1 Nitriliruptoraceae bacterium | reverse complement strand
GATGGCCGACCTCCCGACCTCGCGTTGGTGCCGCAACCGGTGGCCGTGGCGATGTTCGGGAGCAGCGGCGACCTGATCGACCTCGCCGGCTACCTCGACCTCCAGGACGTGCGAACGGCGTTCGCCCCGCACCTGCTGTCGTTGGGCACGGTGAGCGAGGACGGTGGGTGGCCGGCTGCCGAAGGTGCGCTGTACGGGCTCCCGGTCCGGCTCTCGGACAAGAGCGTGATCTGGTACTCGCGCCCGGTGTTCACCGAGGGCGGCTACGAGCTCCCGATCAGCTACGACCAGCTGGTCGAGCTCAGCGATCGCATGGCGGCCGACGGGCTCACCCCCTGGTGCCACGGCGAGGGCTCAGGACCGGCCTCGGGCTGGCCGGGGACGGACCTCGTCGAGAACCTGCTGCTGCATGAGTCGGTGGAGTCCTACGACGCCTGGTTGGAGCACCGCCTCGGCTTCGACAGCCCGCCGCTACGCCGTGCCTTCGATCGTCTCGCTCGCCTCCTCCTGCAGCCCGGCCATCTCGCGGGCGGACAGCGCAGCGCCGCGGTCCTGGACTACGAGGCGGCCGCGGCCCCGCTGGTCACCGACCCTCCCGGCTGCGGGCTCTACGCCATGGGAACCGACGCGCAGGAGTGGCTGCCCTTCGACGCACAGGCGGGTGTCGAGCTCGGCCTGTTCCCCTTCCCTCCCGTCAGCCCGGAGACCGACGGGGTGGTGCTCGGTGGGGGTGACTTCGTACTGCAGTTCACCGACCGGCCGGAGGTCCGTGAGGTCGTCCGGTTCCTGGTCGGCGACGACTTCGGGCGCGGCTGGGCCCGGCTCGACCCGCTGTTCATCTCGCCCCGCAACGACTTCCCCACCGCCGCCTACCTGCGGTGTGAGGCTGAGGAGCCCGATCGCTGCGAGCCCGACCCGGTCCGCTCGTCATTGGCACCGAAGCTGCTCGACGCGCTCGAGCAGGACCGGTTCCGGTTCGACGGCTCCGACCTCCTGCCCCACCGGATGGGCTTCGAGCCCATGTGGGGCACCATGGTCGAGTTCATCGGGGCGGGCCCGGAGAACCTGGACGAGCTCCTGACCGGGTTGGACGCCGAGTGGGAGCGACGCGAGGCCGAAGCGCGGGAGAACGAGGCGGCGGCCCGACCGTGAGGCCGTTGACGACCTCCGCCGCGCGCCGGACGGTGGCGCCCCCGAGGTCTCAGGGGTGCCACCGCGGTCCGGGTCCGCTCGTGGTCACGGCAGGTCCTCGACCACGCCGCCACGCCGCAGGATCAGCTCCTTCTCGCGGAAGGTGTCGGTGTCGAGCGTCTCGGCGGGGATGTGTCCGGACTCCACCGCGTCCAGCAACAGCTGCTCGTACGGGGTGTAGACGGCGTCGATCGCGGCCTGTGAGGGCTGCAGGGTGGCCGCCGGGATGTCGCCCCTGGCGACCAGCCGCTCCAGCAGGAGTCGCTGCATGTCCACGGACTCCATCGGGATGTAGCCCTGCTCCGCCAGCTTGTAGAGGAACTCCTGGCTCCCCACCGCCGGGCCGACAGCGGTCGCTGCGACGTCCTCGGGCGCGTCGGTCGTGCGGGTGATGACGACGATCGCGCTCGCCAGACCGACGAGGACGACGAACACCACCGAGGCGACGACCCAGCTGGTCGTGCGACGCCGGGATGGCGCTGCGGGAACGTGCTGGTCCGTCCGCTCGACGCCCCGCTCTGTCTCGGCCACCGGTGCCGTTGGCATCGTCGCGGTCCTGTTCCGTTCGGGGATCTTGACGCTGGTCTTCATGCTCCTCCCCTCCCTCCCTTCCAGTGGGTGATGGCACGAGGATGCGCCCTGCCGCCCGCAGCGAGGCTGCGGGAACGCTGCAAGCGGCTGCAGAGCGGCTGCAACGACGCGACCGGCCACCCGGCGGCAGTCCGGCGGCGGGCCGCGGCGGGCCGCGGCGGGTCAGCCGGGGGCCGCGAAACCAGGACCGTCGCGCGGTGGCGCTGGTGGCGGCTCATCCCCCACCGCACCGGGAGCCGGCCGTCCTTCGGGTGGAGGCGGCGGCGGGAGCACCTCCGACGGTGCGGGCAGGGGTGGAGGTGGCACCAGGCTGGAGACCGGCGGACGTGATCCGCTGGTGGCACGCCGCTGCACCGCGGCAGCCACGGCCGCGAGGAACGCCTCCGGGCTGGTCCCCGCCGGCGGCAGGGGGCGTACCCGCGGCGCGATCGCGTCGGCCACCTCGCCGGCCACCTGCCAGCGGGCCTCGGCCGGGAGCTCGCCGGCGCGGCGCAGGGTGTCACGGACCAGGCCGTACTCCCGGGGGCCGACGGCGGAGACGTCGACCTGTGCCACGTAGGTCTCGGACCCCGGCGGGGGGCGGAAGGTGGCCGCTTGCGGCTCCCGGGCGATGCGCCGTTCCCGGACCACCAGCGTGCCGGCCGCCAGGTCACCGAGCCGTTGCGCCCGGGGGCTGGCGAAGGAGGCGATGCTGGCGACCAGACCCGTGGTCAGGAGCACCTCGAAAGGCGCGGTCACCGCCCGGATCGTGGCGTGCCGGACCCCGACGGGCGCACCCTCCACCGTCACGACCCGCAGCCCCATCGCCGCCTTGCCGAGGGTGCGTCCACGCCACAGGGTCTCGAAGCCGATCGGGTACCCGAACTGCCACAGGAAGGCCAGCACCAGGGCGATGGCCACCCCCAGGCCGCTGTCGAACCAGCCGCCACCACCCAGCGCCAGCTGCACCAGGCTGAGCACGACGAAGACCGCCGCGAACAGCGCCAGGTCCAGCAGGTAGGCGATCCCGCGGGATCCGATCGTGGCCACCTCGAGGTCGAGGGCCACCGCATCGGGGGTGACGAAGCCGAGGTCGGAGCGCGGCAGTGAGGTGCTGGTCACCCGGTCCGCCTCCTGCGCCGTGGGCGTACGATCGGTCGCGCCGACGCTACCTCCCCGCCCGGACCGGAGCCCCACGATCGTCACCACCGTCGACGCCTTCATCGCCGCCAACCAGCCCAGCTGGGAGCGGCTCGACGTGCTGGTCGCCCGCGCCGCGCGCGATCCACGGGCGCTCGCCCCCGACGAGGTCGACGAGCTGGTGCGGCTCCACCTCACCGTCAGCTCCCAGCTGTCGACCGCGCGGACCCACCTCGACGACCCCGAGCTCACCGCGGCGCTGTCCCGGCGGGTCGCCCGCTCGGCTGCGGTGGTCCACGGCACACGCCCGCGGACCTGGCGGACGGTGGTCCAGGGCGTGACCCGGACCTTCCCCGCCGCGGTGTGGCACGCCCGGCTGCCGATCGCGGTGTCGACGTTGGTGTTCGCCGCCAGCTTCGCGGTGATGGCGGTGTGGCTGGCCCTGTCGCCCGAGGCGGTCGAGGCCTCCGCCCCCGAGGAGGTGCGCCGCGCCTACCTCGAGGAGGACTTCGAGGCCTACTACTCCTCCGAGCCCGGCACGGCCTTCGCGGCGCGGGTGTTCACCAACAACGCCGCCGTCGGTGCGATGGCCTTCGGCATGGGGGTGGCCTGGGGGCTGCCGACGCTGTACGTGCTGGTGCTCAACGGGGTCAACGTCGGGCTGGCCGCGGGGCTGTTCCACGCCGCCGGGGACGCGGTCACCTTCTGGACCCTGATCCTGCCCCACGGGCTGCTGGAGCTCACCGCGGTGTTCATCGCCGGTGGGGCGGGGCTGCGGCTGGGCTGGGCCGCGCTGGCCCCAGGGGACCGCCGACGCAGCGACGCCCTGGCCGAGGAGGGGCGCCGGGCGGTGGTGATCGTGCTGGGGCTGGTGCTGGTGTTCCTCGTCGCCGGGCTGCTGGAGGGCTACGTGACCGCAGCGCCGTGGCCGACCTGGGCCCGGGTCGGCACCGGTGCGGTGGTGTGGGCGGCGTTCGTTGGATGGGTGGTCGTCGCCGGGCGCCAGGCCGCCGCCGAGGGGTTGACCGGCGCGCTCGGCGAACGCCCCCGACCCGTGCGGGCCGGCGCCGGGCCGGTCACCAGCCACCCCGGGTCTTGACGTCGAGGTAGGTGTCGCACAGCCGGGCCGCGAGCTCTCCCGGCGGCGCATCCACCACCCGCGCGCCGGCGGCCCTGAGCCGCGCGGCGAGATGGCTGCGCTCGGCGAGCACGTCGCTGGCCGCCGCGGCGGTGTAGGCGTCCTCCACCCCGGCGGGCACCTGGTCCCGCAGTTCGCTCAAGGCCGGGTCACGGACCGCCGCGATCACCACCGCGTGCTCCCGGGTCAGCAGCGGCAGGGCCGGCAGCAGCGTCTCATCCGCGGCCCCCGGGGCGAGCTCGGTCAGGATCACCAGCAGCGCACGACGGCGGAACCGGGCCAGGGTGGTCCCGAAGGCGGCGCGGTAGCCGGACTCGGCCAGCTCCGGCTCCAGGGCGTGCATCGCCCCCGCCAGGCGGCGCAGCTGGCCCCGATCGCGGCGGGGTGCGACCACGGTCCGCACGCCGGCACCGAAGGCCAGCAGACCCGTGCGGTCGCCGAGGTGGGTGGCCACCGTCGCGAGTGCGAGGGTGGCATCCATCGCGTGGTCGAGCCGGGGGACCTGATCGACCAGCCCGGCGGTGGTCCGCCCGGTGTCGAGCAGCACCAGGACGGTCTGGTTGCGCTCCGCCCGGTAGGTGCGCACGATCGGGACCCCGCGGCGGGCGGTGGCCGCCCAGTCGAGGTGGCGGAACTCATCGCCCTCGACGTACTCACGCAGCGCCTCGAACTCCGTCCCGCTGCCCCGGCCCCGCACGGACCTCAGGCCCTCCTCCAGGATCCTCGCCCGCCGGATCCTGAGCTCGGCCGCGTCCCGGGACCGGAAGCTCGGGTGGACCTCGATGCGGCCCTCGAGGTCGCGACGGGATTGTCGGGTCGCGAGCCCGAGGGGTCCCACGACCCGGACCGTGCAGCCGGCGGGGGTGAAGGTGCCGCGGCGGGTCGGGTGGCAGGTGGTCGTCGCCCGGCGGCGGCCTCGGGCCGGCAGGTCGGCTCGGAGCCGGCGGGCGACGGCCCCGAGCGACGGCGGCAGCTCGTCGGCGATCCCGACCGTCACGGGCCGCGAGGTCGGGTTGCGCAGCTCCCACGCGAGCTCAGCGGAGCCACCCAGCGGCACGACCGGCGGCAGCTGCCGGGCCACGGCGATCCGCCAGGGTGCCGGGGCCAGGGCCCCGTCCACGACCAGCGCGACGAGCACCAGCCCCGCGAGCGCCCAGGCCCCTGCCCGGGGCACCAGTCCGCCCGCGACGGCGACCACCACGGTCAGCGCCGCCAGCCTGCCGGTCGGCACGGGCAGCACCCCCGCCCACCACGGACGGGACCACCTCGGTGGAGGGAGCGCAGGGTGCGGCTGAGCGGGGCCCGTGGGCGCGGGCTCGGTGCGCACGGGCTCGGTGCGCACGGGCTCGTTCACCGCAGGACCGGTGGGCACGGGCTCGGTCACCGCGGGACCGGCACGCTGGCCAGCAGGCCGTCGAGGACCCCGTCGGCGTCGGCCCCCTCCAGTTCCAGCTCCGGGCGCAGGACCAGGCGGTGCCGCAGCGTCGGCTTGGCGACCGCCTTCACCTCGTCGGGGGTGACGTAGCTCCGCCCCGCGAGCCAGGCCCAGGCCTTGGCGGCGTGCAGCAGCATCGTGGCCCCCCGGGGCGAGACGCCGAGCTCCACCGCGGGCGCCTCCCGGGTCGCGCGCACCAGGTCGACGAGGTAGCCGCGTACCTCCTCACCGACCGTCACCGCCCGCACCGCAGCCCGCGCGGCGGTCAGCTCCGGTGCCCCGGCGACCGGCTGGATCCTCGCGGTGTGGGGGTCGCCGGCGTCGGTCCCGGTCGCGTGCCGGGCCACGATCTCCAGCTCCTGCTCCCGGGAGGGGTAGGGCACCTGGAGCTTGAACAGGAACCGGTCGAGCTGGGCCTCGGGGAGCGGGTACGTGCCCTCGTGCTCGACGGGGTTCTGGGTCGCGACGACCAGGAACGGTTCGGGCAGGGGCCGTGACTGCCCGTCGACCGACACCTGCCGTTCCTGCATCGCCTCCAGCAGCGCCGCCTGGGTGCGCGGAGGGGTCCGGTTGATCTCGTCGGCGAGCAGCAGGTTGGTGAACACCGGGCCCTCGCGGAAGCGGAACCCCTCACCGCCACGGGCGAGGATCGTCTGGCCGGTGACATCAGCCGGCATCAGGTCGGGGGTGAACTGCACCCGGGCGGCATCGAGGTCGAGGCTGCGGGCCAGGGTGGTCACCAGCAGCGTCTTGGCGACCCCTGGGACGCCCTCCAGCAGCACGTGGCCACGCACCAGCAGCGCGGTCACCAGCCCGCTGATCACGCCGTCCTGGCCGACGATGACGGTGCCGATCTCCGCGCGGACCCGCTCCAGCGCCTCCCGGGCGCGCTCCGCCTCGACGGCACTGGGCTCACCGCGGACCTGGGAGGACGGCGGCGCGGGTGGGCCGTTGGGGTCAGGGGCGGCGGCGGGCGGGGTGCTGGACATCGTCGGCCTCATCGGGTCGCGGTCGGTCGGTGGGGAGGGTCGGATCGGGGGTGCGCGAGCGGCGGTGGGTCACGAGGGGTCGGTCGGGTCCGACGGGCCGGTCGGGTCCGAGGGGGCCCGGGTCAGGTCGGCACGCAGGCGCCGACCGGCGGCGGCCACCGCCACCAGGCCCGCGTCGTCGTCCACCCCGCCTGGGAGCAGTGCCACCTCGGCGTCATGCTGAGCGACGGCGCTGCGACGCAGCACCTCGTGGAGCAGGGTCGCGGGGGCGGCGTCGGGAGCCAGCCCGAGGGTCCGGGCGACGGTACGGCGGTTGCCCCGACGCAGGCGCTCGGCGGCATCGGCGCGGTCGCCCGCACGCTGCAGGAGCCCCGCCAGGGAGCGGGCGAGCTCCGCACTGGGCAGGACCGGCGGGAGCGACTCGGTGACCACCACCCCGTCGCGGCGGCCCTGCCACACCACCGCGAGCAGCAGGGCGAGGACGAGCAGCGCGAGCAGTTGCCACACGCCGTCGGGGACCAGCGCCAGGAGTCCCCCTTCGGTCGCGGGGACCTCGTCGGGGCGGGGGATGACGACCAGCCGCGCCCCCGGGGCGGGCCCGAGCAGCGCGGCGGCCAGCACCGCGTTGTCCGCCTGGTCGAGCAGCCCGTTGGTCAGCGGCGCCGCGCTGCCGAGCACGACCACCGCGCCCTCGCCCCGCGCCACGCGGACCAGCCAGGCGCCGTCCTCGCCGATCGGGAAGCACGCGGTGGCGCCGTCGGGTACCTCGATGCCCTCCCAGGCACTGTGCAGCACCTCGCCGACCTCGGGGAGCAGGTCACAGTCCGGGGACCTGGCGCTGCGACCGAACAGTTGGTCGCTGCCGACCGGGGCCAGGTCGTGCAGGAGCGAGCCAGGGTCGGCGACGACGAGCTCCCCGCCGTCCTCGATCCAGTCCTCCCACTCCGCACGGGTGGTGGCGTCGAGGCGGTCCACGGGCAGCAGCGCCCGGGTGTCGCGGTCGTCAGGGGGCGTGCGGTCGACCGTCACCTCGACCTCGAGCTCCTCCAGCACCTCGACCACCCCGCGCAGGCCGTCGGGGGCCACGCTGTCGGGGTCGAGCGGGAGGCCGTCGACGGGGGGACCGAGCAGGAACACGCTCAGCACCAGCGCCAGCAACCCGACCGCGCCGAGCAGCAGCTGGGTGGTGCGGGAGCGACGGCTCCTGGTACGGGAGTCGGCCGTGGTGAGCTCGCTCACGCGCCCGCCCCTACCTCGGTGCCGGCGCTGGTGCGGGCCGCCGCGACCAGCGCCGCGGCCGCCACCTCGAGGTCGTCGGAGGTGGCCGGCTCGTCGCCGAACACGACCCGCTCGACCCGGGCTCCCGCCGTGGCGAACACCGGGGCGAGGTCGGCAGCGGCGCGCTCGAGCTCCCGGTCGAGCTCCCGGATCGTGCGGCCGGGGACGTGGTCGATCAGGCCGCGTTCCAGCAGGGTGACCACCGCTGCCGCGTACCTGGCCCGTAGCGCTGCCTCGAGGTGGCCCGCGGCCAGGTGCGCCTCGGCCTCCGCCTGCCAGGACGCCGCCGAACGGTCCCTGCCGGGCAGCGGGACGACCCGGTCACCCCGACCTCCGATGCTCGCCCCGCGCGTCGCCCGCCAGACCACCAGGCCCAGCAGCACGAGCCCCACCGCGGCGATCGCCCAGGCCAGGGCGGGCGTGCCGCCGATCGCGCTGAGAGCATCGGCCAGCGCAGCACCGATCGTGTCGATGATCTGCTGCAGGGTGCGGCGCACGAGCCCCTCGTCGGTGTCGCGGTAGGGCGGGCCGCCCACGATCCGGTCCGCGGTGCGGCGCACCAGGTCCGGGTCGTGGACCAGCCCGGCCAGCAGCGGCAGGCGAAGCGCGCCGTGCACGCCCATCAGCGCGGGACCAGGGTGCGGGCGCGGTGGCGGAGGTCCACGGCCTCCCAACGGACCCGGACATCGAGGTAGACGAGCAGCGCGGCGGCGGCGCTGACGGGCACGCTCAGGATCTGGCCGGCCGTCTCCCCCAGCGCCTCGATCGCCCAGCCGCCCGTCGGTGCCACCTCGGAGAGCAGCAGGAAGGGCAGCTGGAGCGCGAGCGCCAGGATCACGGTCACGACCCCGATCAGGAGGCTGATCCACGCGATCCTGAGCGGCTGCCGGGTGAACACCCGGACGGCACGGGCGAGGGTGGCCAGCGGCCCCTGCCGTTCCACGACGGCCACCGGGACGACCAGCGAGATCAGCGCCACGAAGGAGGCGATGCCCAGCAGGTACAGGGGCAGCACGACCAACACCATGACGACCACCCCGAGGATCGGGATCACGAGCAGGACGAGGCTGCCGATCGCCAGCGCGATGGCCGCCCCGATGCCGAGCACGCCCAGGAGGAAGGAGGCGATCAGGGTCGGCAACAGGACCTTGAAGGCCAGGCCGAGGGGCGAGGTGACCTGGCCCTCCTCGCCCCGGTCGACGGCCAGCAGCAGAGCCACGACCCCGGCTGAGGCGACCAGGGACAGCAGGTAGCCGAGCAGCCCGCTGACCAGGTTGGTGAGCACGAGCGCGTTGTCGGCCGGCGCAGCCGCGAACACGTCGAGGTCGATGATCGCGCTCAGGCCGCCACCGACGATGCCGGGCGCGACCCGGGACAGCACCAGGTTGGTCGCGAACTGCAGCGGCCCGATGATCACCAGCACGATCACCGCCGCTGGTGCGAACACCGCCCGGAAGGTCCGGAAGGCCCCGTCGAGGACGTCTGCCACGGTGAGGCGACGGAGCGGCAGCAGCTGCCCGTCGAAGGGCATCGGCGCGCCACCCCGTGCCCGATCGTCGGAGGGGTCCGTGGCTGTGGCGACGCTTGGAGGTGGCGGTGCCACCGGGGTGCTCCTCGTCGTCCGGGGCGCTGGCTAGGGTGCCGGGCACGGGCAGCGCCCACCGACCCCCCACGGCCCCTCGGGCCAGGGCATCGGACGGTAGCGACCGGGGAGGGACGGGGTGTCACAGGAGGTCCGTGACCTGCAGCAGGAGCCCCGACGCCAGCGCGAGGCGCCCCCGTGGCTCCAGCGTCCTGGTGACCGCCTGGCCCAGGCACTGTCGGTCGTGGGATTGGAGCGGTGGGCGCGGCTGGCAGCGACGCTGCTCTCGATCCTGCTGCTGGTGGTCGCCGACCGATTCGCTGTGCGAGCCGAGCTGGTGCTCGGGCTCGCCACCTACGTCGTACTGACCGCGTTCCTGCGCCGAGGTCGCTACGTGCGCGCCGCCGACCTGCTGGTGGCAGCGGGACTGGCCGCGGTCGCAGGACCGGATGTCGGCGCGTTCCTGCCCTTCCTGCTGGTCGCTGTCGCCGGGACCGCCACGGTCGGCGGGGCCCTGGCCGGCCTGGCCGCCGGCGGCACCCTGGCTGCGGTGCTGGTGGTCGGCAGCGTGGCCTTCACCGAGTCGACCTCGCTCCAGGAAGGGACCCTGCTGCCGCTGGCCCTCGCGCTGCCGATGACCGGCATCCTGGCTGCCAGTGCGGGACAGCTGGTCACCGACCCGACGGTGAGGGAACGGCTGGCGATGCAGCAGGTCAACCGCCTGCTGCACTCGCTCAACGAACTGGCCGGGTCGATCCCCGGAGGACTCGACACCTCCACGGTGTCCGCAGCGATCGTGGCGGAGCTGCGCGACATCCCCGGGCTGCGCGCCAGCGCCGTGCTCCTGCGCGACGGTGACCTCGCCCGGATCGACGCCTCGAGCGGACTGCCCAGTGGGACACCGGTACGGGTCCGGATGACGGACCTCCAGCGGCTGCCGCACCGCCGCAGGGTGCTCCGCGGTGACCGAGACCTGCCCGAGGCCCTGGCGACGGTCTGCGGCCACGCCCCCTACTGGCGGTTGCTGCCGCTCGGAGGGGCGCGGCCGGCCGATGCGGTCCTGCTGGCAGGCTTCGGCACCTTGGAGTCGGCACGTACCGCCCGCGCCAGACTGCGGGCCGTGGCCCATGACGGCGGCATGGCCCTGGACAACGCGCGGCTGTTCGACCGGACCCAACTCCGGGCGGCGGACGCGGCCCGCCGGAGGATCGCCTCCGAGCTCCACGACGGCGTCGCCCAGTCGCTCGCCCACCTCAAGCTGGAACTCGGCCTGCTCGGCCGTGGCGAGCAGGCGGACCCGGAGGAGCTGGTGCGGCTGTCCCGGGTCGCCGACAACGCGCTCACCGACCTGCGGGACACGATCGCCGGATTGCGAGCCCCGGCGGCCTCCGACCTGGGGATGCTGCTGGCGCGTCACGTCGAGGACCTGCGCAGTGAGCGGGGGCCCCGCATCAGCCTGACGGTCGAGGATCGGGTGCTGCTGGATCCCGAACGTGCGGATGAGGCGCTCAGGGTCGCTCAGGAGGCGCTGTCCAACGCGCTCCGGCACGCGGGAGCCACGTGGATCGAACTCCGGCTGTCGGCCCAGGCCGGGGTGGTCACCTTGCAGATCACCGACGACGGGGTGGGCGTGGACGGCAGCCGCCCCTCGGCGCACGCTGGCGGCGGGGTCGGCCTGAACTCGATGCGTGAACGTGCCGAGCGCCTCGGTGGGCAGCTGCGTTTCGGTGTCAGTGCCAGCGGTGGGCTCGAGGTCGCCCTATCGTTCCCTGCGGCCCCGACCTTGCCGACCAGGAGCGCCTCATGACCATCCGCGTCGTGGTCGTCGACGACCACGCCCTGGTACGCCAGAGCATCGTCAAGGCGGTGGCATCGGAACCCGGGATGCAGGTCGTGGCCGAGGCCGGCGACGGGCTCACAGCGCTCAAGCTGGTCGCCACTCACGAGCCTGATCTGGTCGTGCTCGACATCGCGATGCCCGGCAAGGACGGCCTGGCCGTCGCCGAGCAGCTGCGCGCCGACCATCCTGCCACCTCGGTGCTGTTCCTCTCGATGCACGACGACGACGCGAGCCTGCAGCGTGCCGTCGCGCTGGGGGCCCGTGGTTTCGTGTCCAAGTCGGCATCGGTCGACGAGTTGCTCGATGCGTTGCGGGCGATGCGTGATGGCGGCTCCTACCTCAGCTCGGGCGTGGCGACCCGGGTGATGGACATCGCCGCCGGGCGGTCCACCTCGAGTGACCTCGGGCTCACTGCCCGGGAGCGGGAGATCCTGACCCTGCTGACCAAGGGCAGGCGCCCCGGCGACATCGCCGACCATCTGTTCCTGTCGGTCAAGACGGTGAAGAACCATCTCACCAGCATCTACCAGAAGCTCGGCGTGGAGACCGGCGCCCAGGCCGTCGCGGAGGCCTACCGGCTCGGGATCGCGCAGCGCGGCTGACCGGGCGGCCCTGCCACCCCGCCACCCCGCCACCCCGGGGATCGCAACCGAGCGACCACATCCCGGTCACATCGTTGCGATCCGGACCGGGCCCGACCCCGCCACCCCGCCACCCCGCGGATCGCAACCGAGCGACCACATCCCGGTCACATCGTTGCGATCCGGACCGGGCGGCCGGCGGCGCGGCGGCCCGGGGGCCCGGCGGTCCTGACCGGGCCCGACCACGCCACCCCGCGGATCGCAACCGAGCGACCACATCCCGGTCACATCGTTGCGATCCTGACCGGGCGGCGCGGGGGCGCGGCGAGGCCCGGCGGCGCGGCGAGGCCCGGCGGCCCGGGGGCGCGGGGGCACGGGGGGCGCGGGCCACGGAGCAGGGTGCACGGCGACGCGGGGACGCGCGGACACGCGTGGCGGGAGGCGCTCGGCTCAGTCCAGGCCGACGCGGCCGTGCACCAACGCCCGAGCGGCCACCGGCTGCCCCCCCACGGCGACCACCGTCGGCAGCTCCTCCAGCACCGCCGCGGCGTCGTCAGCGGTGCGGGCGTGGACCCGCACGGCCACGGTGTCGCCGGAGATCTCGTCGCCGGTACGCACCAGCAGTTCGAGCCCCACGGCGAGGTCGAGGGTGTCGCCGGCGCGGCGGCGACCGGCCCCCAACCGGCCGGCCAACTCCCCGAGCCGGCGACACCCGGTCACGGTGACGTGACCCGCCCCCGGGCGCCACTCCTCCACCACCGGCGCGGCGGGCAGCACCGCCCAGGGCTCATCGGCCACGGACGCCTCGCCCCCCTGAGCGGTGACGAAGGCCCGGAACCGCTCCAGGGCCGCCCCCGTGGCCAGCACCTCCTCGGCCAGCGCCGCCGCCTCCTCGCGGTCGCGCCCCGTGAGCTCGAGGGCCGCGGCCGTCAGCGCCACGCTCAGTTCCCGCAGCCGCCCACCCCGGCGGCCCGTGAGCACCTCGATGGCGGCCCCGACCTCCAGGGCGTTGCCGATCGCGTCGCTGAGCGGCTGGGACATGTCGGTGACGAGCGCACCCGTCCGGCGCCCCCGGGCGGTGCCGATCCGCACGCACAACTCCGCCAGCGCGGTCGCCGCCTCGGGCTCGGACAGGAACGCCCCGTCGCCGAGCTTGACGTCGAGGAGCACGTGGCCCGCGCCACCCGCGAGCTTCTTGCTCATCACGCTGGAGGCGATCAACGCCGTGCTGGGGACCGTGGCCGTCACGTCGCGCAGCGCGTAGAGCCGCTTGTCGGCCGGGACCAGTTCAGCGGTCGCGGCGGCGACGGCCAGGCCGATGTCCTGGACCTGGGCCCGCAGCTCGGACGGTGACAGGTCGACCCCGAACCCGGGGACGGACTCCAGCTTGTCGAGGGTTCCGCCGGTGTGCCCGAGCCCCCGCCCCGACAGCTTCGCGACCTGGCACCCAGCGGCCGCCAGCATCGGCGCCACGACCAGGGTCGTGGTGTCGCCGACCCCGCCGGTGGAGTGCTTGTCCACCGTCGGCCCCGTCAGCATCGACAGATCGACGGTGTCGCCGGAGGCCAGCAGCACGTCGGTCAACGCGATGGCCTCGTCCTCGGTGAAGCCACGGATCACGCCGGCCATCAACAGCGCCGCCATCTGGGCATCGTCGACCCGGTCGTCGAGGTAGGCGCCGACCAGCGCCGACAGCTCCGCCGCCGAGAGCTCGCCACCGTCGCGCTTGCGAGCGATCAGGACCGGCACCTCGAGCTCCGTGCCTCCGGTCACCTCGTCCATGGCCCTGCCTCCCTACCACCGACCCACGCGGACCTGCGCGGCCGGCTCGTCGCAACCCGGCGACCCGGCGACCCGGCGACCCGCGACCGGCGACCCGCGACCGGCGCCCCGGCGCCCCGAGGACCCGGCAACCCGGCGACCCGCAACCCGTGACCTCCGGCCGCCTACGAGCGTAGACCAGCGCCACAGCCGGGCGGCCGGCCAGCCAGGCAGCCAGCCTGGCGTGGCCCGGACCCGTCACGCGCCCGAGCGCGGGTGGGCCCGGCGGTAGACCTCCTGGAGCGCGGCACGGCTGACGAGGGTGTAGATCTGCGTCGTCGTGACGCTGGCGTGGCCCAGCAGTTCCTGGACCGCCCGTACGTCGGCGCCGCCGTCCAGCAGGTGGGTCGCGAAGCTGTGCCGCAGCGTGTGGGGCGAGACGCGGTCGGCCAGACCCACCCGCTCGGCGTGGCCGGTGATCAGCTTCCACGCCCCCTGCCGCGTCAGCCGTCCCCCCCGGGCGTTGACGAACACCGCCGGGCCACGCGGCGAGGTGGCCGGGCGCCCCTGGACGAGCCAGGCGTCCAGCGCATCGGCAGCCAGGTCGCCGTAGGGCACCAGCCGGTGGGCGTCGCCCTTGCCGCGCACGGTCACCAGCCGCTCGACGGGGTCGAGGTCGTCGACGTCGAGCCCCACCAACTCCGAGATCCTGAGCCCCGCGCCGTAGAGCAGCTCCAGCAGGGCCCGGTCGCGCCGCGCCAGCGACCCCGAACCCGTCGGCGCCGCGAGGAGGCGCTCCACCTCGGCGACCGACAGGGCCTTCGGCAGCGACCGGGCGGCCCGGGGGGTGCCGAGCGCGGCACTTGGGTCGGTGCGCGCGAGCCCGTCCTGGGCCAGGAACCGGTGGTAGCCGCGGACCGCGACCACCAGCCGGGCCAGCGAGCTCGGCGCGTAGGGCCGCCCGGCACTCGAGGTCCGCTGCCGCAGCCAGGCCACGTAGGTCTCGAGGTCCTCGGGGGCGACCTCGGCGGGGTCGCTGATGCCGACCTCGGCGAGGTAGGTGGCGTAGAGGTCGAGGTCGCGCCGGTAGGCGGCCAGGGTGTTGTCCGACAGCCCCCGCTCCACGACGAGGTGGGCGAGGTAGCCGTCGAGGTGGGCCAGGGGCGCGACGGCGTCGGCCACGCTGTCGGCTGCGCTCACACCCGGAGGTGGACGTGGGCCAACTGCAGCCCGATCACGGTCTTGGCGTCGGTGATCTCCCCGTCCCGGACCGCCTGCACGGCGTCATCGAGGTCGAGGGACACCACCTCGAGGTGGCGCTCCTCGGCCGAGGCCTCGAAGTCGCCGGGGGGGTCCGCTGGCTGCAGCTCGCGGCCGAGGTAGAGGTGGGTGCGCTCGTCGGTCCAGCCGGCGGAGTTCCAGAACGTCGTCAGCGGTTCCAGGGTGCCCGCGCGCATCCCGAGCTCCTCGATGAGCTCGCGCTGGGCG
>PWWI01000079.1 GCA_003561535.1 Nitriliruptoraceae bacterium | reverse complement strand
GGTTCCGGTCGATGTTGGCGGACGGGGCCACCGTGGACGCGATGCGCAACAGCGTGGTCCTGGCCTCCTCGGTCGCGTTCAGCGGGGTGATCGTGGCGGCGGTGGTCTCGCTCTGGGCCGCACGTAACCGCAGTCCGCTGGCCGGCGCGGTGGATGTCGGCATCAAGTTCCCAGCGGCGTTCTCCGGGTTGATCCTCGCTTTGGGGGCCCTGCTGGCATTCGGCGGCGAGCCGTTCAACCTCGGTTCGACGATCTGGATCCTGTTCCTGGCCTACCTGGTCATCGTGATGCCCCTGGCGACCGTGGTAATCGATGCATCGGTGAGCCAGATCGGCCACGAGCTCACCGAGGCCTCCGCGGTCTCTGGCGCCCGTAGCGGACGCACGTTCACCCGCATCCACCTCCCGCTGCTGGTCCCGGGGCTCCTGGCGGCGTGGGCCCTGCTCTTCGTCCGGGTCGTCGGCGACGTCGAGGCGGCCTCGATCCTGGCCGGAACCCGCAATAACGTCGTCGGGTTCCGCATCCTCGAGGTCTTCACCTACGGCTCGTACAGCGTGATGGCCGGGCTCGGCATCTTCATCACGGGGGTCACCATCCTCGTCCTCACGGTCGTCCTGCTGCTGATGAAGCTCCTGACGAAACGGTCCCACGTACCGAGCGCGCGCCTGACCGGCCAGGGGGTGGCAGGTGGCTAGCCCCCGACATGAGCCGATAGCCGACAGCACGCAGGAAGGCGGTCGAGACATGAGTTCTGCCCAGGCCGTGGCCTCCGTTCCGGGGGCTGAGGATCCGCTCGGCGGACCGTCTGCACGCGTTGCGGCGCTGGAGGTCGTGAACCTGCAGAAGCGTTTCCGCCGTGCGGGCGGGACGGTGGTCAAGGCGGTCGACGAGCTCTCGCTGCGGGTCGATCCGGGCGAGTTCGTCGTGCTCCTCGGCCCGAGCGGTTGCGGCAAGACCACCCTCCTGCGCTCGGTGGCGGGTCTCGAGCACCCAGACGCCGGCAAGGTGAGCATCGGTGGTCAGACCGTCTTCGACAGCGAGCGCGGGATCAACGCGGGGCCGGAGCACCGCAACTTCAGCATGGTCTTCCAGTCCTACGCGCTGTGGCCGCACATGAGCGTCTTCAACAACGTGGCCTACCCGCTGCGCAACGGCCGGCCCCGTCCCTCGCGATCGGAGATCCGCGAGCAGGTGAACACGGCCCTGCAGCAGGTCGGCATCGCCGAGCTCGCGGACCAGTACCCCAACCAGATCAGCGGTGGCCAGCAGCAGCGCGTCGCGCTCGCGCGCGCCGTCGTCAAGGGTGACGACCTCGTCCTGTTCGACGAGCCGCTGTCCAACGTCGACGCCAAGGTCCGCGACCAGCTGCGCTACGAGCTGCTGGCGATGCAGGACCGGCTCGGCTTCGCTGCTCTGTACGTGACCCACGACCAGGCGGAGGCGCTCCAGCTCGCCGACCGGGTCGCCGTCCTCGGGGAGGGGTCGATCCGGCACCTCGGTCCCCCCGGGGAGGTCTACAGCCGGCCCGCATCGCCGTATGTGGCCAACTTCGTCGGCACGGCCAACACCCTCCAGGGTCGGGTAGTTACCAGCGATGCGTCCGAGGTCGTGGTCGAGACCACGCTCGGGCAGATCGTCGGGCCGCCCCCCAGCGCGGCGGACCTGGTCGACGGGGACGATGTGATGGTGATGTGGCGCCCGGAGCGGACCACGACCTCGTCGCAGGAGCAGGCCACCAACAGCTGGCCGGCGACGCTGGTGCGGTCCAGCTTCATGGGGTCCTACATCGAGGACCTCTACCAGGCAGACGAGCTCTCCTTGCTGGTCTGGCGCAGCGAGGGCTCCGGTGGCGTCTCCGACGGCGACACGCGGTGGCTCACCGTCGAGCCCGCCGACATCCGTGTCCTCAAGCAGGACTGAGCGGGATGCACCGGGAGAAGATCGTGCGGGGGGAGCAGCACGAGACTGGGGCCGAACGGCCGCCAGACGATGATGGAGAGGAGCACATCATGAAGACGCCGAGGAGGTACCTGCTGGTACTCGCGGCGGTCGGACTGTTCGCCGCCGCCTGTGGTGGCGATGAGCCTGCCGATACCGCCGACGAGACGACGGAGGAGTCGGGCGAGGACACCGGCGAGGAAGACGCGGGTGAGGAAGATGTCGGCGACGACGGCGCTGAGGAAGATGGAGAGCAGGGTGGGGCGTCCGGTGTCGACCTCGACGCGCTCTACGAGGCGGCCCTGGAGGAGGGCGAGGTCATCGCCTACATCGGATCCGCTGAGTCCTCCGTCGACTCCGTCGTGGAGGGCTTCAACGAGCAGTACCCGGGCGTCGAGGTCCAGTCCATCCGGCTGAACTCGGCTGGGATCGCCCAGCGTTTCGGCGCCGAGCGCGAGTCCGGGGCCCCGACAGCGGACGTCATTCAAGGCGGCTTCGTCGAGTTCCAACTCAACGCTCTCGAGGAAGGATGGGTCGTGCCGAGCGAGGAGCTGCCTTTGCCTGAGGAGTTCCCGAGCGACTTCATGCATCCTCTCCTCGGCCCCATCCAGGGGTATCCCCTTCCCGTGATCCTCTACAACACCGACCTCGTGGGCGAGGACGAGATCCCCACGACCTGGGAGGATCTCGCCGACCCGAGGTGGCAGGGGCAGGTGCTGATGGCCGACCTCGAGGAGCAGGTGTGGCACGTCGGTGTCTACGGGACCGTCATAGGGGAGTTCGGTGAGGAGTGGGCCGAGGGCTTCATGGCCAACGAACCGCGCGTCATCGCGGGCGGTGTAGCCCCCATCACGGAGTTGATCGCTGCAGGTGAAGCCGCTGTCGCACCGATCGGTTTCGCGCCGATCGCCGAGGCGGTCAAGGCTTCTGGTGCACCGATCGACCACACGACCCCCGATCCGCAGACTTCGGTGCCAGCCTTCATGGCGATCAACTCCGAAGCTGAGAATCCCAACGCTGCGCGCCTGCTCTACCACTACATGCACACCCAGGACGGTATCGAGCGACTCACGCTGTTCGGGACCCACGCGCCCTACCAGACCGACCGTGACTACGAGTGGGTCGAGGACGACCTGCGATGGGTCACCGACCCAGAGTGGGCCGACGAGATCGCTGCCCTGTTCGGGCAGTAGGCGACCAGCGGAGCCGGGGAGCAGACCCGTGTCACGGACACCGCTCCCCGGCTCCGTTCCCACCCCTCGTTGGGCAAGCAGTGGCCTACACCCGGCGGCTGATGAGCCGGCTCGAAGGAGACACCATCATGAAGCTCGGTCTGAACATCGGGATGCTCACCCGTGATGTGGCTGGGATCGAGACGCTCGTTCGTCGTGCCGACGAGGTCGGTATCGATTCGGTCTGGTCGTCGGAAGCCTGGGGCGCCGATGCGGCGACCGTCCTGGCGTACCTCGCGGCGAAGACCGAACACATCAAACTGGCCACCGCGATCATGCAGATCCCGGGGCGCCCCCCAGCCAACGCCGCGATGACGGCCATGGCCCTCGACCTGCTCTCCGATGGCCGCGTGATCCTCGGGCTCGGGCTCTCCGGACCGCAGGTGGTCGAGGGCTGGCACGGGGTCCCGTACGGCAAGCCCCTGGCCCGCACCCGGGAGTACGTCGACATCATCCGGGCCATCGTGGCCCGGGACGAGCCGGTGGTGTACGAGGGGAGTGAGTACCAGGTGCCCTACACCGGCCCTGGAGCATCTGGTCTGGGCAAGCCGCTCAGGTCGATGATCCACCCGATCCGGACCGAGATCCCGATCTACCTCGCGGCGCTCGGGCCCAAGAACGTCCGACAGACGGCCGAGATCGCCGACGGTTGGCTGCCGATCTTCTACTCGCCGGAGCGCGAGGAGATCTTCAACTCCCACCTCGACGCCGGGCTGGAAGCCGCAGGGCGCTCCCCGGACTCCTTCGCCATCGCCCCGAGCGTCAGCGTTGCCGTGGGTGATGACATCGATGCCTGCCGCGACCAGCTCCGTCCGCAGCTGGCCCTGTACATCGGGGGCATGGGAGCGCGCGGCAAGAACTTCTACAACGACCTGGCGTGCCGCTACGGGTTCGAGGAGGCCGCAGCCACGATCCAGGATCTCTACCTGGACGGGAAGAAGGCCGAGGCCGCCGCGGCGGTTCCCGATGC
>PWWI01000263.1 GCA_003561535.1 Nitriliruptoraceae bacterium | reverse complement strand
CGTGAGCACCGATCCCGGCCGAAGGAGCGCTCATGCGCTGGCGATACCCGTTCGCCCTACTCGCTGTCCTCGCCCTGTTCGCCACCGCCTGCGACGAGGGCGATCCCGTCGACGTCGACGATCCCACGACCGACGATCCGGTCGATGACACCGTCGACGAAGACGTCGACGACGACGAAGCCGCCGTCGGTGGCACCCTCGTCGCGGCCATCGGCGGTGACCCGGATCAGCTCGATCCCCACACGACCACCTCGTCCTTCGCCTTCACGGTGCTCGAGAACGTCTACGACACCCTCGTGCAGCCCGGCGACGACCTGACACCGGAGCCCGCCCTGGCCGAGTCCTGGGAGACCTCCGACGACCTGTTGACCTGGACCTTCACCCTGCGCGACGGGGTCACCTTCCATGATGGTTCGCCCCTGACGGCCGCTGACGTCGTCGCCTCCTTCGAGCGCATCGCCGAGGAGGGCGCCAACGCCTTCCGCCTCGGGGCGATCGACGCCTACGACGCACCCGACGACCTGACCGTGGTGATGGAGCTCAACCGGCCGGCACCCAACCTGCTCGACCAGATCGGCGCCTTCAAGGGCATGGCGATCGCCCCTGCCGCGGCGATAGAGGCCGGCACGCTCGGTGATGAGCCGATCGGGACCGGAGCCTTCGCCTTCGTCTCCTTCAGCCCCGGCGACAACGTGGTGCTCGAGGCCAACCCCGACTACTGGGGCGACGGGCCCTTCCTCGACGGCATCGACTTCCGCGTCATCCCCGATGAGAGCGTGAAGGTCACCAACCTCGAGACCGGGGAGGTCGACTGGATCGACTCCGTGCCCCCGCAGCAGCTCGACCAGCTCGAGGGCGACGATGCCATCGTGCTCGGTCGTGTGGCTGGCAACGACTACTGGTACCTGTCGCTCAACAACGACCGGGAGCCCTTCGACGACCCGGAGGTGCGCCGGGCCATCGCCTTCGCCCTGGACATCGACACGATCACCGAGGCGGCGAAGTTCGACGCGGCGACGCCGAACGAGACCGCGATCCCCGACACCAGCTTCTGGTACTTCGACTACGCGCCCTTCGGGCAGGACGTCGGAGAGGCCCAACGTCTGCTCGACGAGGCCGGGGTGAGCGACCTCACGATCGATCTGATGGTGACCAACGAGTTCCCGGAGACGGTGACCTCGGCCCAGGTGATCTCCAGCCAGCTCGCAGAGGTCGGCATCGACGTGGAGATCCGGACCGAGGACTTCTCGACCTGGCTCGCCGATCAGGGTGAGGGTGAGTTCGATGCATTCGCACTCGGCTGGCTGGGCAACATCGACCCCGATGACTTCTACTACGCCCAGCACCACTCGACCGGAGGGTTCAACTTCCAGGGCTTCGCCGACGACGAGGTGGACGAGCTCCTCGACGCGGCACGGGTCGAGACCGATCAGGACGCTCGCAAGGAGCTCTACGACCAGGCCGCGGCCCGCATCGTGGACCTCGCGTCCTACATCTACTTCTACAACCCCGAGATCCTGGAGGCCTGGTCGCCTGAGGTGACCGGGTACGAGACGCGTCCCGATGTGGCGACTCGGTTCGCGACGACCCGACTAGGGTGAATGCCAGCCGGGCCGGGTGGGGGCCCGCAGGCCCCCATCCGGCCCGATGTCCGGCGACCTGAGGCCAGCCTCGGAGGTGCTGCGTGGGGCGGTTCGTGCTCCGTCGCACCGGCCAGGCCGCCGTCGCGCTGCTCGGCGTCTCCATCGTCGTCTTCGCCCTGATCCACCTGGTGCCCGGGGACCCGGTCCGCACCGCGCTCGGCACCCGCTTCGACCAGGAGCTCTACGAGGCGCTGATCGCCCGTGCGGGACTCGACCAGCCCCTGCTCCTGCAGTACTGGCTGTGGCTGACCAGCGCGCTGACCGGTGACCTCGGGGTCAGCTTCCGGACCGGGCAGCCGGTCACCAGCGCGCTGCTCCAGCGCCTTCCGGCCACCATGCTGCTGGCCTTCGCCGCACTGCTCGTCGGCCTCCTCATCGCGCTGCCGGCCGGGATCCTCTCGGCGGTCAAGCAGGGCAGGCCCGTCGACTACGCCGCCTCCAGCTTCTCCCAGATCGGCGTGTCCGTCCCGGACTTCTGGTTCGGGCTGCTGCTGATCCTGGTCTTCGCGCGCACGCTGGGGTGGCTCCCACCCTCGGGGTACGTCTCGCCCTTGGATGACCCCGTGGAGGCGATCCGTCGCCTCATCCTGCCCGCCACCACGGCCGGGGTGGTCACCGGCGCGATCCTGACCCGCTTCGTCCGCTCCTCGGTCCTGGAGGCCATGGGGGCCGAGCACGTGCGGCTCGCCCGGGCCAAGGGCATGCCCGAGCGTTACGTCCTCCGTCACCACGTGCTCCGCAACGCCTGGATCCCGGTGGTGACCATCACCGGGCTGCAGTTGGCGACCCTGCTCGGCGGGATCGTGGTCGTCGAGGTCGTCTTCGCCTGGCCCGGCATCGGCCGGCTCGCGCTGGATGCGGTGGTGCGGCGGGACTACCCGATGCTGCAGGGCGCGGTCCTGCTGATCGCGACCGGGTTCCTGCTCATCAACCTGCTGGTGGACCTGCTCTACGCCCGACTCGATCCGAGGATCACGGCCTCATGAGCGAGCCGACCAACGACCCCGCTGAGCAGCTCCAGGCCCCCGACCAGCCGTCGGAGCCTCGCTGGCGCGAGACGCTGTCGGCGCTGCTGGCGAACCGGTTGGCGGCGGCGGGTCTGGTCATCCTGACGCTGCTCATCCTGGCGGCGGTGTTCGCCGACCTCGTCGCTCCGTACTCCTTCACCGACGGCGACATCGTCCGCCGGCTGGAGCCGCCCAGTCGTGACCACTGGTTCGGGACCGACGAGCTGGGTCGGGACGTGCTGTCACGGGTGATCTTCGGCGCTCGCGTGTCGCTGCAGGTCGGGGCGGTCGCGGTCGGCATCTCGCTCGTGGTCGGCACGCTGATCGGCCTCATCTCCGGCTACCGGGGCGGCTGGGTCGATGCGGTGCTGATGCGCACGATGGACGTGCTGTTCTCCTTCCCCGTGGTGCTGCTCGCGATCGCCATCGTGGCCGTGCTGACGCCGAGCCTGCGCAACACCATGATCGCGATCGGTGTGGTGTTCACCCCGATCTTCGCCCGGGTGGTCCGTGGCTCCGTGCTGTCGGTGCGGGAGGAGGTGTACGTCCGGGCCTCCCGCTCGCTCGGCGCCAGCGACTGGCGGATCATCTCCCGCCACGTGCTGCCGAACGTCGCCGCGCCGGTGATCGTCCAGACCTCGCTGTCGCTGGCCTTCGCCATCCTCACCGAGGCAGCCCTGTCCTACCTCGGCATCGGGGTCCAGCCGCCCCGGCCGGCGTGGGGCCTGATGCTCCTGGATGCCCAGGGTTTCATCGCGACCGGGGCGTGGTGGATGAGCCTGTTCCCCGGCCTGGCGATCTTCCTCACGGTGATGGCGCTGAACCTGGTCGGTGACGGGCTCCGCGACGCCCTCGATCCCAAGCAGCGCTCGATCATCCAGTCGCGGGGGGTGACATGAGCAGCGCACCTGGACCGACGCCAGACCATGACGTGGGTGAGGACGCCGAGGTCGTCCTGTCGGTCCGCGACCTGGACGTCAGCTTCGGGACCAAGCGCGGCCGGGCCTCGGTCGTGCGCGGGATCGACTACGACCTGCACCGGGGGGAGACGCTGGCGATCGTCGGCGAGTCGGGATCGGGGAAGTCGGTCTCCACGCTGGCGCTGACCAAGCTGATCCCGATCCCGCCGGGTCGCGTGACCGGGACCGCCCACCTCGGTGCCACCGACCTCATCGCGCTCAGCGAGGAGGAGCTGGTCCGCGTCCGCGGCCAGCGGATCGGGTTCGTGTTCCAGGACCCGATGACCTCCCTCAACCCGGTCCACACGATCGGCCGGCAGCTCACCGAGGGCATGCGCCACCACCTCGGGCTGTCCGAGGCGGACGCCCGCGACCGGGCCGTGGAGCTGCTCGCCAAGGTGGGGATCCCCTCTCCCGCACGTCGGCTCGACGACTACCCCCACCAGTTCTCCGGCGGTATGCGCCAGAGGGTCGTCATCGCGATCGGGCTGTCCTGCGACCCGGAGGTGCTGATCGCCGACGAGGCGACCACCGCCCTCGACGTCACCACCCAGGCCCAGATCATCGACCTGATCGCCGAGCTCCAGGCCGACCTCGGGATGGCGGTGGTGTGGATCACCCACGACCTCGGGGTGGTGGCCGGGATCGCCGACCGTGTGCTGGTGATGTACGCCGGCGAGGTGGTCGAGCAGGCCGAGGCGGTCACGCTGTTCGCGCGACCGCGCCACCCCTACACGGTGGGGCTGCTCGCGTCGCTCCCGGTGCTCGGCGACACCGAGCGGGGCGACCTGGCGGCGATCCCGGGCCTGCCGCCGGCGCCGACCTCCCTCCCACCGGGCTGCGGCTTCCACCCCCGGTGCAGCTTCCGTAGCGACGAGCGGTGCGCCACCGAGCGGCCGCCGCTGCGCGAGGTCGCCCCGGGCCACCTGGTCCGCAGCTTCTACGAGGTGCCCGAGGAGCAGTCCCGCCGTGCCTCGGCGGCGGCACGGATCGAGATCGAGCCACCCGATGTCCGGGACGAGGGGGTCGCGTGAGCACTGCGCTGCTCGAGGTCGAGGACCTCCACGTGCACTTCTCGGTCGGTCGGGGACGTGACCGCCAGACCGTGCGGGCGGTCGATGGGGTGAGCCTGAGGCTGGAACGCGGGCAGACCCTCGGCCTGGTGGGGGAGTCCGGGTGCGGGAAGACCACCACCGGGCTGGCGCTGCTGCGGTTGGTGGAGCCGACGTCTGGGCGGGTCGTGTTCGACGGGACCGATGTGCGAGCCCTGTCGAAACGGGACCTGCGGGCGTGGCGTCGGCGTGCCGCGATGATCTTCCAGGACCCCTACGCCTCGCTGGACCCGCGATTACCCGTGGGGGAGAGCATCGGGGAGGCGTTGGACATCCACGGCCTGCATCAGGGCAAGCAGGCCCGACGCGACCGCATCGGCCACCTGCTGGAACGCTGCGGGCTGCACCCACGGGTCGCCGATCGCTACCCCCACGAGTTCTCCGGCGGGCAGCGCCAGCGCATCGGGATCGCGCGGGCGCTCGCCTGCGAGCCCGACTTCATCGTGTGCGACGAACCGATCGCGGCGCTGGACGTCTCGATCCAGGCACAGGTGATGAACCTGCTCAACGAGCTCCAGCAGGACCTCGGCCTCGCGTACCTGTTCATCGCCCACGACCTCGCGGCCGTGCAGCACGTCTGCGACCGCATCGCGGTGATGTACCTCGGACGGATCGTCGAGGAAGCCGAGCGGCTGGACCTCTACCGCGAGCCCCAGCACCCCTACACCCAGGCGCTGCTCTCGGCGATCCCGATCCCCGATCCCGTCCGGGAGCGGGAGCGGGAGCGGATCCGCCTCGAGGGTGACGTGCCCTCGCCGATCGACCCGCCCAGCGGGTGCCGCTTCCGGACCCGTTGCCGGGCGGTGTTCGACACCTGCGAGCGGATCGATCCCGCCCTGCAGGAGGTGACGGACGACCACCGCGCCGCCTGCCTCCTCCACGGCGAGGTTGGCACGCCGGTCACGAGCTGACCGCGCGCCCCCAGGCGACCGTCGCCGCGATGGCCTGGTCGTGGGGGGTCACCTCGATGGGCCCGAAGGTCGACTCGAAGGCGCTCGCATCGGTCTCGTAGGCCCGGTCGAACTGCGGCACCACCTCCCGGGCCTCGCGCATCTCGGCACTGAACAGTCCCAGGACCCACAGCATCGCCGGGCTGCCCCGGCTGGAGCGGACCGGAGCCCCCAGGGCATCCCCGAGGTGGCCCACCAGCGCAGCCTGGGTGGTGGCCGGTGCGGCCGGGAGGATCCAGATGGCACCGTCCGCCTCGGGCTGCTCGACGAGGGTGGCGAACCCGCGGGCGGCGTCGAGGAGGTAGTGGAAGGTGTGGGGCTGATCGTCGGCGATGAAGGTCCGCACCCGCTTGCCCGCGACACCCGGCTGGATCATGAGCTGGTTCAGCAGCGAGCTGCCGTCGTACGGCCCGTAGTAGTCCGCGAACCGTCCGATCGCGACCCGGAGCTCACCCGCGTGATGGCGGGCCAGGAGCCGCTGCCCGATGGCGGCGCGGAGCTGCCCCTTGCGGGTCGTGGCAGCCTCGGGTGTGGCCTCCGATATCGGGGTGCCCGGGGATCCGTGGGCGTAGAGGTTGTCGACCATCACGAAGCGGGCGCCGACCACGGCCGCCGCGCTGGCAGCTCGCTCGACCATGTCGGCGAGCTCGATGTCCCAGCGGGAGTAGGGGACCTGGGCCGCCATCACGACCACCTCGGCGTCCTCGCACGCGGCGGCGAGCTGCCCCGGATCGGTCAGGTCGGTGGCCAGCGGCGCGACGCCCGCCGACCAGGGACGGTCCTCCGCCGACCGGCTGGCGGCAACGACGTCGTGGCCGCGGGACGCGAGCTCGTGGACGATGGCCTGGCCGGCGCCGCCGGCGGCGCCCAGGACGGTGATCTGCATGGTGTGCCTCGCTTGGGGCTGGGTGGTGTCGGGAGCTAGGACCGCACACGCTGTCCGCTCTCCACACCCTGCGCGAACATTGTTCGCAACGCAAGCAGTGTTCGCGGCTGGCCGCTATGCTGCGCGCTAGGCGGACGCATCCGCCGCATGGAGGGCAGCGTCGATGCTCACCGCCGACACCGCCGACACCGCCGAGACCGTCGCGCCCACGGGTCGCCGGGCGCTGGCGCGTGAGCGCACCTGGAGGGAACTCAAGGCCGCCGCGTTGGATGAGGTGCGGGAGGTCGGGCCCGCCGGCCTCGCGTTGCGCTCCGTGGCCCGCCGACTCGGGATGAGCCCCGCCGGGCTGTACCGCTACGTCGACTCGCGCGACGGCCTGCTGACGGCCCTGATCGCGGACGGGTACCACGACCTGGCGGACCACCTCGAGGTCGCCCTGGGCATCGACACGGCGGCGCTGGGGGACCGGGAGCGACCCGAGCCCCAGGTACCCGTGGTCGCCGCCGCCGACGCCCCCGTGGAGGTGCGGCTACGGGCCGTCGGGCTGGCCTACCGCGCCTGGTCGGTCACCCACCCGAACGAGTTCGGGTTGCTGTTCGGCGATCCGATCCCCGGCTACGCCGCACCGGCCGATGGGCCCACCGTGGAGGCCATGGCACGCGTGGGAGGCGCCCTGGCCCGCCCGCTGCTGGAAGCCGCCGCGGCAGGTCGCCTGCGGGTCGACCCGGTGCTGTCCGATCCGACCGTCGCGGGTCCACCTGGGGCGATGGACCCCGTGCTGCCACCCGGTACCGATCGGGCCGTCGGACCCCTGCTGCTGCTCGCCTGGGGGCGCCTGCACGGCCAGGTCAGCCTCGAGGTGTTCGGTCACCACCACTGGCTGTTCCCAGACGGCTGCGAGGCGCTGTTCCGGGCCGATCTGGAACGCACGCTCCACGACCTCGGGCTGGTGACGCCGTGAACACCCTGTCAAGGGCGGCTGCGCCGATCTTTGACGGGGCATGGGCACCATGACCTCCCGTCGGGTCCTGGGGGTCGACGGGTGCAGCGCCGGCTGGGTCGTGGTGCGCTTGACCGACGGGGTGGTCGGCGACGTCGAGGTGGTGGCGCACCTGGCGGAAGCGCTGCAGGACGGTCCCTTCGATGCGGTCGGGGTGGACATGCCGATCGGACTCGCGGACGGGCCCCGTGAGGCCGACGCGGCCGCGCGCCGCCTGCTCCCGGGTCGCGCGAGCAGCGTGTTCTCCGCGCCTCCGCGCACCGTGATCGACGGCGCGAGGGAGGGGGTGCTCCTCACCCACGCACAGGCCACCGCCCGCGCCGCGGAGGCCACCGGCGCTGGCATCAGCATGCAGGCCTGGCGCCTGGTGCCGAGGATCATCGAGGTGGACGACCTCGTCGCTGCCGGGCACCCACTCCACGAGGTGCACCCGGAGGCCGCCTTCGCGATGCTGGCCGGGGCTCCGTTGCCGCGCAAGCGCTCCTGGGCGGGGATCACGACCCGGCGGGCGATCCTGGACCGGCTCGACGTGGTGCTGCCAGATCGGTTCCCAGGGGACGAGGCGGCGGCTCCCGATGACGTGGTCGACGCTGCGGTGTGCGCCTGGGTCGCGGACGGGATCGCCGGCGCTGGCGCGGTGGTCACCCTGCCCGAGACGACCGGTCAACTCGACCGCGGCCGGCCGATCGTGATCACCGCCCGTGTGCCGCCACCGGTCACGCCCGGCCCTCGGACCCACCCGCGTCGCACGTGAGCAGCGCCGGTCGCTTCGCTGCCCGCGAGAAACAGCAGCTATCCGCTGGTTCTCGCGGGTGATCGCGCTTCGATCGATCCTCTGCCCGGTTGGACGGCGAGAAGCAGCAGCTATCCGCTGGTTCTCGCGCGGGGGGAGCGCCGGGCGGAGGAGCGCCGGGCGGAGGAGCGCCGGGCGGGGGAGCGCCGGGCGGGGGGAGCGCCGGGGGAGTGCGGGCGGGGGAGCGCCGGGCGGGGGAGCGCCGGGCGCGGGGGGAGCGCCGAGAGCGGTCGGCTGGGCCGTCCGGAACGCCAGACCGCCCGAGGGCGGCAAGGCAGGTCGGTAGCCTCGGTGGCATGACGAACCGCACCGTTCACGCCCCAGCTCCGACCCGCCGCTCCCGTCCGATCGAGCTCGTAGCGGCCCTGCTGGCCGCCGCAGTCGTCGCGGCCGCCTGCGGCGAGCAGCCCGATGACCTGCCGGTGGAGCGGCCGCCGATCGTCGACGTCGAACCCGAACCCGAGCCGGAGCCGGACGACGACGCGGTCACCGACGATGACCCCGACGCGCTCGCCACCGACGACGAGGCAGAGCCCCGCGCGCCGGAGCCGGACCTGACCGTGGCGCTGACGCTCACCGAGGTGGCGACCCTCGACTCGCCGACGGCGGGAGCGGTGGGCCCCGACGGGGTCCTCCACCTCGCCGACCGGGCCGGCACGGTCCACCCGCTGACCGAGGACGGCGCGGGCGAGGCGGTCGTCGACCTCTCCGCGGAGACGACCACCGAGAGCGAACGCGGGCTCCTCGGTCTGGCCTTCGCGGCGGACGGGACCGAGCTGTACCTGTCCTCGACGGACCCCAACGGTGCGAGCACGATCACCGCGGTGGCCATCGTCGACGGGCGGATCCGACCCGACGATCGGCGCACGCTGTTCAGGCTCTCCCAGCCCTACGCCAACCACAACGGCGGCGACCTGCACATCGGCCCCGACGACCTCCTCTACCTCGGTCTCGGCGACGGCGGGAGCGCCGGCGATCCACTCGATGCCGGCCAGGACCTGTCCACCCCGCTCGGCGCGCTCCTGCGGATCGACCCCCGGGGCGGCGATCCCTACGCGGTGCCGAGCAGCAACCCCTTCGTGGACGAGGACGATGCCGCGCCGGAGATCTTCGCCTACGGGCTCCGCAACCCCTGGCGCTTCTCCTTCGACCCCGTCACCGACGAGCTGTGGATCGCCGACGTCGGCCAGGACAGCCGGGAGGAGATCAACCGCATCGCCTTCGAGGAGGCGGCCGGCGCCAACTTCGGCTGGAACCGCATGGAGGGCACGCTGCCCTTCGAAGGGGAGGAACCCGACGACCACGTGCCACCGGTGTACGAGTACGAGACCCGTGGTCCGCAGGGCTGCGCCGTCACCGGCGGCGTGGTCTACCGCGGTCGCGCGATCCCGGAGCTGACCGGCGTCTACCTCTACGCCGACTACTGCAACGGCACCGTTCGGGGGCTGATCGTGGATGCCGATGGCGAGGGGGTCGAGCAGCGCGAGCTCGGCATCGACGGTGGCCAGGTGGTGGCCTTCGCCACCGACGCCGACGGCGAGGTGTACGTGCTGGACCTCGGCGGAGCCGTCCAGCGGATCGACGCCGCCTGAGCGGGGGCGCCGCGCCGCTGGCCGCCGGCCGTGGCCCCCTCGGCGGTCTGCGCCGTCGGGTGGCTTCGGCGAGCCACTACCGTCGGGTGGGATGACCGAGGAGGCCACCAGCATGCGTGTCAACCTGATGATCGAGGGCCAGGAGTCCGTGACCTGGGACCAGTGGGTCGCGCTCGCCCGGGCCAGCGAGGCGGCCGGGCTCGAGGGACTGTTCCGCTCCGACCACTACCAGTCGGTCGCCAGCCACACCGAGCGCTCCTCGCTGGATGCCTGGGTCACGCTCGGCGCGCTGGCTGCGGTGACCAGCCGCATCCGCCTGGGCACGATGGTCTCGCCGACCTCCTTCCGGCATCCCTCGATCCTGGCCAAGAGCGTGGTCACCGCCGACCACGTGTCGGGCGGCCGGGTCGAGCTGGGGATGGGGGCCGGCTGGCACGAGCTGGAGCACCGCACCTACGGGTTCGAGTTCCACGACCTCGGGACGCGGTTCGAGGTGCTGGAGGAGCAGGTCGAGATCGTGACCCGCCAGTTCCGGGAGGACCGCTTCGACCACCACGGCACGCACTACCGCCTGGAGGCCTGCGAGGCGAACCCCAAGCCGGTGCAGTCACCCGGCGTGCCGCTGATCCTCGGTGGCCTGGCCGGACCGCGTTCCGCCCGCCTCGCGGCGCGCTACGCCGACGAGTACAACACCGTGTTCCCGACCCCGGAGGAGGCCGGGCAACGGCTCGACCGCCTGGTCGCGGCCTGCGACGCCGTCGGGCGGACGCCGCTGCCGCTGTCCGTCATGACCGGTTGTCTGCTCGGTCGGGACGAGCAGGAGGTCACCGACCGTGCCGCGCTGCTCAAGGAGCGTTCCGGTGCCGACGGCGACCTCGAGGGTTGGTTGGACGGGCTGCGCCCGGCCTGGGTGATCGGCACCGTCGAACAGGCAGCGGAGCGCCTGCATACCTACGGCGAGGTCGGGGTGGCCCGGGTGATGCTGCAGCACCAACTCCACGACGACCTGGACATGGTCGCCCTCATGGGGCAGCTGGTCGACGCCTGACGGCGGCCGTGCAACCTTCCGCCACCCGCGACCGGGTCGAAGGTTCGGTGCTGGTCACCTGCCGGTGGTCAGCTCCTCGATCCCCCAGCGACCGTGGTAGGTCGCATCGGTCGCCCCTGCGCTGAGCAGCAGGTCGGCGATGCGCTGCTTCAGGGCGTCATGGTCCTCGTCACCGACCTCGTCCCGATCCGGCAGACCGACGCACACCACGGTCGCACCGGCCTCGAGGGCGGCCGCCAGATGCTCGAGGTGCGGGGTCTCGTCGCCGAGGATCTTGCGAATCCGGGCGAGCAGACTCTCGCCGAGGTCGTCGCCCTCGATCGTCATCTCCTCGCTCTGCTCGGGTCCGATCAGGCTGACCGAGACACCCGCCTCCGCAGCGCCGTCGACCTCGGCCTGCGCGGCGGCGGCCACGTCGCCGTCGCCGGCGATGGCGGTGATGTGGTTGGTCGGTGAGGTGAGGAACTGCTCGGACACGGTGATCCCCGGCTGGTCGGTCGTCGTCGGAGCGTGATGGTAGTCCGGCCGAGGGCCCGAACCAGTGGCCGTCGGGGTGGTCGCCGTGCTCCGGCCCACCGGCGCCGCCGCCGGTAGCGTGGCGGATCGGGGCACGGACGGGATCGGCGAGGATGTGGTGCGCTTCAGCAGGGCGGAGCTCGAGGCGTTCCGTGACGCGACCGTGCCCGACCTGGTGGGAGCGGTGCCGCCACGGTTGGTGTTCGTCGGGATCAACCCGGGGCTGTGGACGGCGGCGACGCTCACCCACTTCGCACACCCCTCCAACCGCTTCTACCCGGCCCTGCACCGGGCCGGCATCACCGATCGCGAACTCGACCGGGTCGCCGGGCTGACGCCCGGGGACCGCGTCCACCTGCTGGAGCGCGGCGTGGCGATCACCAACCTGGTCCCGCGCGCCACCGCACGGGCCTCCGAGCTGTCCACCGAGGAGCTGCGCGCCGGCGCGGTCGCCCTGCGCGAGCGGCTGGGGACCTGGCGCCCCCGCGTGGTCGCGATCGCCGGGGTCACGGCCTACCGGACGGCCTTCGGTGTCCCCCGGGCCCAGCTCGGCCTCCAGGCGATCCGGCTGGCCGGAGCGGAGCTGTGGCTCGTGCCGAACCCCAGTGGGCTGAACGCCCACGAGACCACCGACAGCCTGGCGGCGGCCTACGCCGCGGCAGCCGTCGCCGCCGGAGTGCTCGAGCCGTCCGGGGACGCGGGGTCAGTTGGGCCGCGAAGGTGAGTCTTCGCCGAGCACCCGCTCGGCGGCGTCGAGCAGCTCCTCGGTCAGGCGGACCGAGTCGACGAGCTTGCCACCGGCGGCCCGCACCTCCGCGGCGAACCCGACCGCCCACACGTGTTCGACGACGAAGAGCACGGCGGTCGAGCCCGGGGTGACGGAGTTCACGGCGGCATCCACGGCATCGGCGTTGGGCATCCCCACCGCCGCGTAGGCGACGATGTCGGCGGTCACGTCGCCGACGTCGTCGTAGGCAGCGACCTGCTCGACCTCGGCAGCACCCTGCAGGGGGCGGGTGATGGTCATCGCACTGATCAGGCGGATGTCGCCGACCTCGCGCATCGCATCGACCGCGGCGTCGACACCGTCCGGGCGCCCGATCCCGGGGAAGGAGAGGACGATGACCTCGATGGGACCACGCTCCATGTCACTGTCTCCCCTCGGTCACCGCCAGCCTAGCCGCCACCGGCGAGCAAGGCCGTGGCCAGGATCGCGGCCAGGACGCCGGCCGCCTGGGTCGTGGTCAGCCGCTCGTGGAGCCACCATCGGGCGACCATCAGCGCGACCACCGGGTACAGCGAGGTGAGCAGCGAGACCAGGCTGAGCAGGCCGACCCGGGTCGCGGCCAGGAACAGCGCGTTGGCCAGCATGTCGCCCGCACCGCTGACGACCACGAGCCCACCCACCCCGCGGGGCAGCAGGGGGCGGCGCCGCACCAGCACCGCCGCCAGCAGTACCGCGATCGCCACGATCCGGGCCCCCAGCAGCGGCCACAGCCCCGAGCCGGGCGGGGAGGCGTTGAGGGCCACGAAGAACAGCCCGAAGGCGGCGCCGGCGATCAGCGCCTGCCCGACGCTGCGCGCGCCTTCGCTGCGGATCGAGCTACCGGGGACGTAGGCCACGGCGGCGACCGCGAGCAGGCCGAGGAGGATCCCGGTCAGCTGTCGCAGCCCGACCTGCTCGCCGAGCAACACGATCCCCCAACCGACCGGGACACCGGCTCCGACCAGCGCCGAGACCGGTGAGATGACCCCGATCGGGCCGATCGCCATGGCGCGCAGGTAGATGACCAGCCCGATGGCACCCAGACCACCCGCCAGCCCTCCGATGACCAGCGCCTGCGTCGACCTCGTCCCCGTGACCAGCCACAGCGCCGGGACGAGCGCGACCATGCCGACGGCCTGGATCCCGAGCGTCACCGTCAGGGCCGAGGCCTTCCGGGCGGCGACGGCACCGGTCACATCCGAAATGCCGAAGGCCGCGGCGGCGAGCAGGGCGAGCAGGCTTCCCACCGATGCCTCCCGGGTCGGTCACGGCGGACGACGATGCCCGCTCAGCTGACCGGCAGCTCGACGCCCTCGGCATCTCGCAGGACGTGCACCTGAGCCAGGTCGCACACCCGTGCGAACTGCTCCGGGTCGGCGACGAACGCGTCGTAGTGGATCGGGATGATGTGCCGTGCACCGAGCTGCTGGACGAAACGGTAGGCGTCCCGGAAGCTGATCGACGGGCCCACGATCGGGATGGCCGCCGCCGAGACGGACAGGCCCGTGAGCTCGATCCCGTCACCCGGGTGGAACAGCGACCCGGCCAACAGGAACCCGGTGTTGGGTGGCCCGGGCGAGCCGTCGACCATCACCACGTGGGGCAGATCGTGAGGCGTGACGGGGAGCCCGGCGGCGGTGAAGGGCTGGCCGTCCTCCACCAGGGTGCAGCGATCCTCGCCGAGCAGGGCGACCACGTCGGCGTTGCCGAACAGCGTCGTGCCCCGCTCCCGCAGGCGGTCCACCACCTCGACGTCGAGGTGGTCGTGATGGCGGTGGGTGTAGAGGACGGCGTCGAGCTCCCCGAGCTCGTCGAGGTCGTGGCGGGCGGTCACGAACGTGCCGGGATCGATCGCGACCCGCACGCCGTCGGCCTCGACCACCAGGCAGGACTGCGGGAACTTCGTGACGTGCATCGGTGCTCCTGTCGGGGTTGCCGCGGACGGTACGGGCTCGCGCGGGACGACAGTACGCTCTGCCACCCAGGGCCGGTAGCTCAGCTGGTCAGAGCAGCGGACTCATAATCCGTCAGGCGCGGGTTCGAGCCCCGCCCGGCCCACCCTGCCGGGGGCCGGAGGCGTGCGTGGAGGCGGTCGTTCTCGGCATCGCCTTCCTGGTGATGCTCGTCGGCCTGGTCGGGGTGGTCGTCCCGGTCCTGCCCGGCCTGCTCATCGTGTGGCTCGTGGGCGTCACGTCGCTGCTGTGGCAGGGGACCGATGGGGCCGCCTGGTTGGTCGCGGCATGGCTGACGGGGCTGTTCGCGCTCGGGACCCTGGCGACGGTGCTGTTGCCGGCCCGGCGTGGGCGAGAGGCCGGTGCTACGACGGCCTCCTTCGTGACCGCGCTGCTCGGCGCGGTGCTCGGCTTCTTCGTGCTGCCGGTCGCCGGCTTCCTGGTCGGGTTCGTGGTCGGTCTCCTCCTCGGCGAACGGGGCCGGCTGGGGGAGTGGGAGGCGGCGCGACGGTCCACGCTCTCGGTGCTGCGCGGGTACGGGATCGGGGTGCTGATCGAGCTGGTGCTCGGGGTCACGATGGTCGGCAGCTGGCTCGTGGCGGTGGTCGTCCGGTTCGGCTGAGGCGCGGACCATCACCGTCGGCCGACCCGCAGTCGCCCCGGCTCAGCTGCCGTCGTCGGCACTGACCTCCGGCAACGAGCCGCTGACGGCGACCCCGGCGAAACCGAGCAGCGCGAGGCTGATCAGCGCCGCTTCGGGACCGAGCATCGCGATCGCCGAGGTGATCGCTCCCGTGATCAGCAGGAGCACGCCGATGGCGGTGTTCGACACCGCGACGTAGTCCGTGCGCTGGTTGCCCTCGGCGAGGT
>PWWI01000005.1 GCA_003561535.1 Nitriliruptoraceae bacterium | reverse complement strand
GGTGGGAGGGGGCCTGGGCGCCGGGGGTTGGGGAAGTCTGGCCCCGGGTTCCGGGGGTTGTGGGCCCCAACCCGGTGGGAGGGGGCCTGGGCGCCGGGGGTTGGGGAAGTCTGGCCCCGGGAAGCGGGGGTTGTGGGCCCCAACCCGGTGGGAGGGGGCCTGGGCGGCGGGGGTTGGGGAAGTCTGGCCCCGGGTTCCGGGGGTTGTGGGCCCCAACCCGGTGGGAGGGGGCCTGGGCGGCGGCCGGCGGCCGCACCGGCCCTGCGTCCGACTACGGTCACGGCTCAGGCTGTGAGAGGGAGCGACGGTGGCTGACACGGCGCCCGGCACGCTGCTGTGGGAACCGCCCGCCGATGCGTGGGCGACGACACGGATGGGGCGGTTCCTGACCCACGTGGCGGAGGAGCACGACCTGCACCTGTCGACCTACAACGCCGCGTGGCGCTGGTCGGTCCAGGACCCGGAGACGTTCTGGACCGAGATCGCGGCCTGGTTCGACGTGCGGTTCCACGAGCAACCCCAGGCCGTGCTGAGCACGCGCGACCTGCCTGGGGCGCGCTGGTTCCCAGGCGCGACCCTCAACTACGCCGAGCAGGCCCTGCGTCGGCGTGATGACGAGTCGGCGATCATCGCCCGGTCCCAGACCCGCGGCGAGGTGGTGGTGAGCTTCGCCGAACTGGCCGACCAGGTGGCCCGCGCCGCCGCGGGACTGCGGCGGCTCGGCGTCGTCCGTGGCGACCGCGTCGTCGGGTACCTACCCAACGTGCCGGAGACGATCGTCGCCTTCCTGGCCTGCGCGTCCATCGGCGCGATCTGGTCCTCCTGCGCCCCGGAGTTCGGGACCCGGGCCGTGGTCGACCGCGTGCAGCAGATCGAGCCGAAGGTGCTGCTGGTCGTGGACGGCTACCGCTACGGCACGAAGGCCGTCGACCGCAGCACCGAGGTGGCGGAGATCCGCGCCGCCCTGGACAGCCTCGAGGCCACGGTCGTGCTGCCCTACCTCGAGACCGATATCAGCGCCGTGCGGGCCGCGATCCCGGAGGCGATGACCTGGGACGAGCTGCTGGCCGAGCCGGCAGGGCTGGCCTTCGACGCGGTCCCCTTCGACCACCCGCTCTACGTGCTCTACAGCTCCGGGACGACCGGCCTCCCCAAGGCGATCGTCCACGGCCACGGCGGCATCCTGCTCGAGCACCTGAAGATGCTCGGCCTCCACCATGACCTCGGGGCGGGGGACCGGTTCTGCTGGTTCACCACCACCGGCTGGATGATGTGGAACTACCTCGTCTCCGGCCTGACGGTCGGCGCCACCGTCGTGCTGATCGACGGCGATCCGGGGCACCCGGACCTGCTGTCGCTGTGGCGCACGGCCGCCGAGCTGCGCCTGACGGTCCTGGGTGTCGGGGCGCCGTTCCTGCTGTCCTGTCGCAAGGCAGGACTGTCGCCGGGTGCGGAGCTCGACCTCTCGCGCCTGCGGTCGGTCGGCTCCACCGGGGCGCCGCTGCCACCCGAGGGCTTCGCGTGGGTCTACGAGCACGTCGGTCGCGATCTCCTGCTCACCTCGGCGTCCGGTGGGACCGACGTGTGCACCGCCTTCGTCGCCGGCGCACCGCTGCTGCCCGTGCACGCAGGTGAGATCCCGGGTCGGTGCCTGGGCGCCAAGGTCGAGGCCTACGACCCCACGGGCAGACCGGTGATCGGCCAGCTCGGCGAGCTCGTGCTGACCGCCCCGATGCCGTCGATGCCCGTGGCCTTCTGGGGAGACGAGGACGGGTCGCGGTACCGGGCTGCCTACTTCGAGGACTTCCCGGGGGTCTGGCGCCACGGCGACTGGATCGAGATCACCGAGCGGGGCAGCTGCATCATCCCCGGCCGTTCGGATGCGACCTTGAACCGAGGTGGCGTGCGGATGGGTACCGCCGAGTTCTACTCCGCGGTCGAGGGTCTGCCCGAGGTCGCCGACGCCCTGGTCGTCCACCTCGACGACCCCGACCGGGACGCCGGCCGGCTGGTGTTGTTCGTGCAGTTGGCCGCAGGCGTCGAGCTCGACGAGGCGCTGGAGTCGGCGATCGCTCGGACGATCCGGGCTGAGCTGTCACCGCGCCACGTCCCCGACGAGCTGCACGCGGTCCGCGCGGTGCCCCGCACCATCTCCGGCAAGAAGCTCGAACTCCCCATGAAGCGCCTGCTCGAGGGGGAGCCGCTCGAGCAGGTCGTCAACCCCGGTGCCGTCGCCGACCCGTCGTCGCTGGAGGTGTTCGTCGAGCTCGCGGCCCGCGGCACCTAGCGACCCAGCTCGTCAGCCGGTCCGCGCCGCCGGGCCGCCGGGCGCCTCCGCGCCGCCACGCCGCGCCGGGCCGCCGGGCGCCTCCGCGCCGCCACGCCGCGCCGAGCCGCCGCCGCGGTCCACGGGTCCGTGGCCGGGGCCGGGCTGTGGGGCAGGACGTAGGCCAGCGGTGGCCGCCGGCCCACCCCACACCCTCCACCGAGGTGGTCGCGGGGCAGGAACTCGGCCACCAGCGACCCGTTCCCGACCCCAGAGCCAGAGGCCGGTCGGTCACGCCCACCGGCGCAGCGACCGTTGGGGAGCAGCGTCGACGAGCGCCGACGCGACACGAGCGACCGAACGAGTGGTGCTCATACGAGCCGATGGTCGCCGAGGGTCGTGAAGGTGAAGCCCCGCTCGCGCAGTTGCGGGACCGCGGCGGCCACGCCCGTGGCCGTTCCGCTGCCGGGCTGGTTGAGGTGCAGCAGGGCGATCGAACCGGGACGGGCCGACAGCAGCGCTCGCTCGACCTGGGCGGCGCTGAAGGTCGCGCCGGCGTCCCCGAGCACGTCGAAGTTGACGACCTCCAGCCCCAGCCCCTGCACGATCTCCACGGCCACCTCGTCGGCGTAGGCCGTACCGGACCGGAAGTGCCGTGGCGGCTGACCGGTCAGCTCCTCGAGCAACCGCTGGCACTCCATCACCTCGGTGACGACCTCATCGGGGGAGCGGGTCCCGCGGATCCCGTAGGCCTCCCTGCCCGTCACCGACAGGGGCCGGTGCTCCGTGCCGTGGTTGGCCAGCTCGAACCGGGCCTCACGGGCGAGCTCCCGGGTCAGGCCGCGGTTGGCCCGGATCCAGCGCGCGTTCAGGAACAGGGTCGCGGGCACCGCCAGGTCGGCGAGGTGGTCGAGCAACACGGTGTCGACGTCGCTGCCGTTCGGCCCTCCGCAGCCGTCGAAGGTGAGGGCGACCAGCCGCTCGTCGGTGGCGATGCGGGTGCGGATGCCGGTGACGCGCTCGCCCCACTCGGTGGGCGTGCGGTCGCCGGGAGCAGGCTCGGGTTCGGGTTCGGGCTCGGGTTCCGCCTCGGCATCGTGGTCGGTCGCCGCAGCCGGCTGCTCGGCGTCCGGACCGGCCCCGGCGTCCGGACCGGCCCCGGTGTCCGGACCGGCCCCGGTGTCCGGCGGCGGTTCGGTGTCGAGGTCCGACGGTGAGGCGGGATCGGTCGGTGACCGGCTCCCGGCGCGGCGGCCGGACCGCTCGCCGGAGGCCGTCTCGGGCTCCCGCAGCAACCGGGCGCAGCCGGTGGCGAGGAGCGCCGCGGTGCCGCCCAGCAGCAGGAAACGGCGGCGCCCCACGGCGTCGCCGAGCCCGTCGGAGTTGCTGGTCACGTGGTACCGGCCCCGATCGTCGTGGCCGCAGGGTAGGTGAGCGTGACGGGACTCGGTCCGACCGCCGACCGCCGGGTCCGCCCGCCGACGCTACGACGCGCGCCGCGTAGGCTCGGGCCCTTCCGTCCGACCCGGAGTCACCGCCCGTGCCGCACCCCAGCGACGACGTCGCCCCCCTGTCACCACCGATGGCCGAGCAGCGGCCGCACACGCTGACCCGCGCCGACGGCTCGACGGTGGAGGACCCCTGGTTCTGGCTCAGGGACCGCGACGACCCGGCGATGCTGGCCTACCTGGAGGCGGAGAACGCCTACACCGCCGCCCAGTTGGCGCCGCTGCAGCCGCTACGTGACCGGTTGTTCGCGGAGCTCAGGGGTCGGGTGCTGGAGACCGACAGCTCCGCGCCCGTGCTGGACGGCGGCTGGTTGTACTACCGCCGCACGCTGGAGGGTGCGGCCTACCCGATCCGCTGTCGGCGCCCCGCGCCCTACGGGGCCACCGACCCCCGCCACCTCGACGAGCGGCTGCGCCGCCCCGTCGCCCCCCTCGACCCGCCCGATGACGAGGTGGTGCTCTACGACCAGAACCGGGAGGCCGAGGGCCACGACTTCTTCCAGCTCGGCGGGTTCGCGATCAGCCCCGACCACCGGCTCGCGGCGATCGCGACCGACACCTCGGGCACGGAGGTGTTCACGGTCCGGGTCCGGGACCTGGAGACCGGCGAGGACCTCGACGACGTGATCCCCCGGGCCGCCTACGGGCTCGCCTGGGCCAACGACGCCCGCAGCTTCCTCTACACCGTGCCCGACGACGCCTGGCGGCCACACGAGGTCTGGCGCCACCGCATCGGCACCCCCCACGACGCCGACGAGCTGCTCTACACCGAGGAGGACGAGCGGTTCTGGTTGGGCGTCGGACGCACCCGTAGCCACCGCTTCCTCGCGATCGCCGCCTCCAGCAAGGTCACCAGCGAGTGGTACCTCCTCGATGCCGATGACCCCACCGCCCGGCCGCGCCTGGTCGCCGAGCGCGAGCACGGCATCGAGTACGACCTCGACCACCGCGGTGACCTCCTCTACC
Source organism: Nitriliruptoraceae bacterium (assembly GCA_003561535.1). Taxonomy (GTDB): domain Bacteria; phylum Actinomycetota; class Nitriliruptoria; order Nitriliruptorales; family Nitriliruptoraceae; genus T1Sed10-7. The sequence continues at coordinate 10,357 of PWWI01000005.1, read as the reverse complement.
TCGTCACCAACGTCGACGAGGCCGAGGACTTCAAGCTGTGCGTCGCGCCGGTGGCCACCCCGGGGCGCGAGCACTGGATCGACCTCATCGGCCACCGCCCCGGCATCCGGCTGGAGGCCGCCGACGTCTTCGCCGACCAGCTCGTCCTCTCGGAGCGCACCGACGCGCGGACCCAGCTGCGGATCTGCGACCCCGCCACCGGCGAGGGTGAGGTGCTGGCGATGGACGAGGACGTCTACGCCGCCGCGATCGGCGCGAACCCCGGCTTCGAGACCCGCACCCTGCGCTTCGCCTACAGCTCCCTGACCACCCCGACCCAGGAGGTGGACCTGGACCTGGAGACGGGGGAGCGCACCCTGCTCAAGCAGCAACCCGTGCGCGGCGGCTACGACCGGGACCGGTTCGTGTCCTGGCGTGAGTGGGCCACCGCACCCGACGGCACCAGCGTGCCGATCAGCCTGGTGCGGCGGGCGGACGTGGCCCTGGACGGCACCGCTCCGACCCTGCTCTACGGCTACGGCAGCTACGAGATCTCGATCGACCCGGTCTTCTCTTCCGCCCGCCTCAGCCTGCTGGAGCGGGGGGTGGTGTTCGCGATCGCCCACGTGCGCGGTGGCGGTGAGCTGGGGCGGCGCTGGTACCTCGACGGCAAGTTCCACGCCAAGCCCAACACCTTCTCCGACTTCGTGGCGTGCGCGGACCACCTCGTCGAGCAGCGGATCACCTCCCGGGACCGGTTGGCGATCCGCGGTGGTTCCGCCGGCGGGTTGCTGATCGGTGCGGTGCTCAACCTCCGGCCCGACCTGTGCGCCGCAGCGGTCGCCGAGGTGCCCTTCGTCGACGTCGTCACCACCATGTCGGACCCCTCCATCCCGCTCACGGTGATCGAGTACGACGAGTGGGGCAACCCCGGAGAGCTCGAGTTCCTCGAGGTGATGCGGTCCTACTCGCCCTACGACAACGTGGCAGCGGTCGACCATCCGGCGCTGCTGGTCGTCGGTGGGCTGAACGATCCCCGGGTGCAGTACTGGGAGCCCGCCAAGTGGGTCGCCAAGCTGCGTGCCACCTCGACCGGGGGCGGGCCGCTCCTGCTGCACACCGAGCTCGGGGCCGGGCACGGCGGGCGCTCCGGCCGGTACGACGCCTGGCAGGACGAGGCGCGGGTGCTGGCCTTCCTCCTGGCCCACATCGGTGCTGCCGAGGTCACGCCGACCGGGCCGCAGGTCCCAGGTGTCGAGGCGAGCGACACCGCCTCCCGAGCCGATCCGCCGGGAACCGAGGGGCCGCCACCGGCTGCAGCGGCCGCCGACTGATGCGGATCGTCGCCGGGCTGGCCAAGGGGCGGCGGATCAGCGCCCCGCCTGGCGAGGAGGTGCGCCCGACCGCCGACCGGGTGCGCGAAGCCCTGTTCTCCTCGCTGCAGACCCGGCTCCCCGACGCCCGCGTGCTGGACCTGTACGCCGGCAGCGGCGCCCTCGGTCTGGAGGCGCTCTCGCGTGGGGCGGCCCAGGCCACCCTGGTCGAACGCGACCGCCGGACCCTGACCGTGCTGCGGGCGAACGTCGAGGTGGTGGGGCTGCCCGGCGCGGTCGTGCTGCCCGTCGACGTCAGCACGGCGCTGGCCGGGCAGCTGCCGGGCGGGCCCTTCGACCTGGTGTTCGCCGACCCGCCCTACCGCACGTCCGCGGCGGAGGTGGACCGCATGCTCGCGGCGCTGGTCGACCACCTCGCCCCCGGCGCGCAGGTGGTCGTCGAGCGTGCCCGTCGGGATGCCGCCCCGACCTGGCCGCCGGTCCTGCAGCCCGTCGAACCGCGGGTCTACGGCGCGACCGTGCTCCACCGCGCGGACCTGGTCGCCTAACGTCGCCGCCGGAGCGGCCCGCGCCTCGCCCCCCGCCCCCACAGGAGCCCACCGTGACCGTCGCCGTCGCCTGCCCAGGGAGCTTCGACCCCGTCACCCTCGGCCACCTCGACGTCATCGCCCGGGCGTCGGCCCGCTTCGACGAGGTCGTGGTCGCGGTGCTGGAGAACCCCCGCAAACAGGGGCTGTTCACCATCGAGGAGCGCATCGCCCTGATCGAGGCCGAGGTGGCCGGCTACCCCAACGTGACCGTCGACCGGTTCGAGGGGCTGCTCGTCGACTTCTGCAACGCCCGGGGCATCGGGCTGGTGTGCAAGGGGCTGCGGGCGGTCAGCGACTTCGAGTACGAGCTCCAGATGGCCCAGATGAACCAGCGCATCGGGCCGGTGGAGACGGTGTTCCTGAGCACCAGCCCGGAGCACTCCTACCTCTCCAGCTCGCTGGTCAAGGAGGTGGCCCGCTACGGCGGCACCATCGACCACGCGGTGCCGACCCGCGTCGCCGAGGCACTGCACGGCAAGCTCGGCTGACGGGTTCGCTCGCCCTCCGCCGGCCCCGTCCGTCCGGCGGCGACCCGGAGCGTCGCGGAGCGTGACACCGCGGGTATCGTGCAGTCGCCGGGGTCGCGGGTACCCGCGGTCCAGCTGACGAGGTCGATCCCATGAGCGAACAGCGCGGTGTCTCGCCGGACGTCGAAGCCAAGCTGCACCAGCTCGAGCGGCTGGTGGGTGACGCCAAGCCCGTGCCGCTGTCGGCGTCGGTGATGGTGAACCGCTCGGAGGTCGACGGCCTCGTGGCCGACCTCCGCGAGGCGCTGCCCGACGAGCTCACCCAGGCTCGCTGGGTCGTCAAGGAGCGCGACGAGATCCTCGAGCGGGCCCAGCTCGATGCGGATGAGATCCTCGCCGACGCCCGGGCCGAGCACGACCGGCTCGTCTCGGAGCAGGCGGTGGTGCGCGGGGCCGCTGAGGAGGCGGATCGCATCGTGGGCGATGCCCGCGAGCACGCGCGCCGCATCCGGCTCGAGGCCGAGGACTACGTCGACGCCAAGCTGGCGAACTTCGAGGTGGTGCTCCACAAGACCCTCGGCGCGGTGGAACGCGGCCGCCAGAAGCTGCGGGGCGGGCTGGACACCGACGCGCTCGACACCGACAGCCTCGAACACGACAGCGAGGTGGCGGCCCAGCAGGCCGTTGCCTCGCGATCGACGGCAGGCTCCGCCATCGACGTGCCCCTCGATGACGACCTGGACGAGGGACGCCGGTAGCGCCGGCCCGAACCGCCTCGCTCGGGCTCGTGCTACCCTCCCCGGGCCAGTCGGCAACGCCTGTCGGCCGTTCGCCGCTGCCCCCCGACCGCGCAGCCCCTGGGCGGCTCGCCGGCAGCCGCAACCGCGTCCCCGACCTCTCAGCAGTGGAGTTCCATCACCATGCGCGTGCCCATCGTCGATCTCGTCGACCACCCGGGTGAGACCCGGGCGATCGAGCGTGAGGTCGATGTGGCCGAGTTCGGGACCGCTCCCTGGGGCCCGGTGGTCGAACGGGTCCTCGATCCGGTCCGCCTCGACCTCCATCTGGATGCGGTGGTCGAGGGCATCCTGGTCCGCGGCACCCTCGGGTTCAGTCTCCAGGTCACCTGCGCTCGGTGTCTCACGACCGTCCGGGACGATCTGGAGGTCTCGGTCACCGAGCTCTACACCGACCCTGCCCGCCGCGAGGAGGGCGAGGAGGACGATCCCGGTTACGAGCTCCTGGACGACCGCACCGCCGTCGACCTGTCGACGTTGGCACGGGACGCGGTGATGATCGACCTCCCCGTGCGGGTGCTGTGCCGGCCGGACTGCCAGGGCTTGTGCCCGACCTGTGGTGCTGACCGCAACCTCGGGGACTGCGGCCACGCCCAGACCCCGGAGCCCGACCCCCGCTGGGCCGCCCTCGCCGAGCTCGACGTCCCACCCGCCTGAGCCGCTCACGGCTCTTCGTCCTCCGCCTCCGCGCCGCACGGCGTGCCACCGATCCACCACCTCCCACCGACACCGGACAGGAACGACCATGGCCGTCCCGAAGCGCAAGATGTCCCGTTCGCGGACCCGTCATCGCAAGGCGCAGTGGATCAAGACCACCGCCCCGACCTACGCCACCTGCAAGCGGTGCAAGGCGCCGACCCGTCCGCACACCGTCTGCGCAACCTGCGGGACCTACGACGGTCGCGAGGTCGTCGAGGTCGACTGAGGGGCTCGTGAGCGACGCTGCCCCCACGCCCCGCCCGACGGCGGAGACCCTCGCCCAGCTCCTGGACGTCCACCTCGACGACCTGGGCCTGCTCGAGCGGGCGTTGACCCACCGGTCGTGGGCCTTCGAGAACGGCGCTGTCCAGCCCAACGAGCGTCTGGAGTTCCTCGGCGACGCCGTGCTGGGCCTGGTGGTGGCCGACGAGATCTACCACGCCCATCCCGACGAGCAGGAGGGGCGGCTGGCGAAGGTCCGGGCGGCGGCGGTCAAGGCCGACTCCCTCGCCGATGTGGCCCGCTCGCTCGACCTCGGTGCCTTCATCAAGCTCGGTCGCGGCGAGATCAGCTCCGGTGGACGGGACAAGGAGTCGATCCTGGCCGACGGGCTCGAGGCGGTGATCGGGGCGGTGTACCTCGACCAGGGCTTCGCGACCGCCTACGACCTGGTGCAGCGGCTGTTCGCGGAGAAACTGGCAGATCTGGCCGAACGCGGTGCCGCGCTCGACTACAAGACCAGCCTGCAGGAGCTGGCCGCAGCCCGTTTCGGAGGTCTGCCCCGCTACGAGGTCGTCGACCGCGGACCGGACCACCGCAAGACCTTCACGGCGACCGCGTTGATCGCCGACCGTCACTGGGGGACCGGTGAGGGGCGCAGCAAGAAGCAGGCGGAGCAGCGGGCTGCCAGGGAGGCCTACCTCGCCCTGCAGGCCTCGGACCATCCGGACGGCCAGACCACCGGGGGCACGGACCGCATCTCCGGGGGCACGGACGAGGCCGCCGGGGGCGGGGGCGACGACGGCGCCTCGCGGCCCCCATCAGAGCACCGCGACGAAGAGCCGGTCGGCTAGCTTGGCCCGGTCTCTGCGTGCGGCGGCAGCCGGTGGCTGCGACCACGACGATGTGAAGGACCTGATGTGCTGGAACTGCCCGAGGTCGAGGTGCTGCGCAAAGAGTTGGAGAAGGAGGTGGTCGGCAAGCGGGTCAAGGAGGTCGAGGTCCGCACGCCGAGCATCGTCCGGCCCCTGCATCGCAACCGACCGGAGTTCGTCAAGGCGCTCGAGGGGCGCAAGGTCGAGGCGGCCCGCCGTCGCGGCTCGCTGATCCTGCTGGATCTCGACGAGGGCCTCACCTGGGTGATCGATCCCGCTGAGGGTGGCTCGCTGCACCGCGAGACCGCGTCCGAGGAGCCCGGCAGCGACACCCACGTCACCGTCAGCTTCACGATCGGCGGGGCGCTGCACCTCTCGGAGGTCGCCGACGAGCCGACCATGAAGACCGGCGTCGTCGAGACCGAACACGCCCTGGAGTCGGCCGGGGTCTCACCCGATGCGCTGGACCTGCTGGACGACAACCCCACGTGGATGGAGTTCGGCCGCTTCCTCGCCGCCGCCGACAAGCCGCTGAAGTTGCTGCTGATCGATCCGACCTACATCGTCGGGATCGGGCCGGTGTACTCCGATGAGATCCTGTGGGAGGCGGGGCTCCGGCACGACCATCCGTCCGCCACGCTGTCGACCCAGGAGGTCCGCCGCCTCTACCGCGCCACCCAGGAGGTCATCGTCGCGGCCATGAAGGCCGCCGGTTCCAGCCTCGACGACGCCGAGGTGGACCTGCTCGTCGACGAGGAGGGCGAGTCGGCTGAGCACCTCAGGGTGTACGGCCGCGACGGGAAGCCCTGCAGCCGGTGCCGTCGGCCGATCGTACGGACGCGGCTCAGGAAGGGCGTGTACACCTACCACTGTGAGCAGTGCATGATCTGAACGTCGCTGCCGGTGGTGCGAGGCAGGAGCTCCAGGTGACAGACGCGACGGTGGCGACGCACGTGGTGGCGCAGGGCCGGGTCCAGGGGGTGTTCTTCCGGTCGTCGACGCGGGACCAGGCCCGCGCTCACGGTGTGACGGGGTGGGTCCGCAACCGGGCCGACGGGGCGGTCGAGGCCTGGCTCGAAGGACCCCGGCACGCCGTGGAGGCGGTCACCGACTGGATCGCCGACGGCGGGCCGCCCCACGCCTCGGTCGACCAGGTCGACACCGAGGTGGTGGAGCCCGCTGGCCACGAGGGCTTCACCGTGCGCCACGACGCCCGCTGAGCGCGCCCCGACGGTCATCGAGCGGTCCCGTGTGGACCACGGGAGGCTGGCGCGACTACCCTTGAAGCGCTGGCTGCGTGGCCGGTTCCATGTCTTCCATGTCCTGGTGTCACTCGGAGGCGGCGGTCGATGAGCAAGGCCCTGTTCGGCGCGTACGCCACCCCGCCCGGGGTTGCTCTGCTCGACGAGGTCCGCCGTCTGCGGGCTCGGGTGCAGGAACTCGAGGAGGCCCTGGCCGCGGCGGAAGCCGCCGCCGCCGCGGGTGACCGGAGCGGCGACACCCAGGACACCGGGGACGCGCCCTCCGTGGACGAGGTACCGGCTCCCGCCGGTCGGTGACCTCGCACCGGTAGCATCTGCGGCTGCGCATCGCGGCCCTGCGGGGCCCGGTGACGCCCAGCCCTTCTGCCCATCGCGTCTGCCGCGTCACCCGGAGGTCGTGTGTTCCTCAGGTCGCTGTCGATGCGCGGCTTCAAGTCCTTCGCGGACCGCACCGCGATCGAGGTCGAACCGGGCATCACCGTCATCGTCGGGCCCAACGGCTCGGGGAAGTCCAACGTCGTGGACGCCCTGGCCTGGGTGCTGGGCACCCACTCGGCGAAGAAGGTCCGGGGCGGGTCGATGTCGGACGTCATCTTCGCCGGATCGCCGACCCGCACCCGCGGCAGCCACGCCCGGGTGGAGATCTCCATCGACAACGCCGACGGACGGCTGGAGCGGGCCGGGATGGGGACGGCGCAGAGCGCCGGGTCCTTCAGCGAGATCCGCATCGCCCGCACGATCCACGCCGATGGTGACACCACCTACGAGATCAACGGCGAGGACGTCCGGGCCCTGGACGTGCAGGAGCTCCTCTCCGACACCGGGCTGGGACGCGAGCTGCACACCATCGTCGGGCAGGGCCAGCTCGACGAGATCCTCAACGCCAAGCCCGAGGAGCGTCGCCGCTACATCGAGGAGGCCGCGGGCATCCTCAAGCACCGGCGCCGCCGTGAGCGCGCGCTGCGCAAGCTCGACCAGGTGGACGCCCACGTCGAGAAGCTGCGGACCGTCCTGCGGGAGCTGCGGCGCCAGCTGCGCCCCTTGGAGCGGCAGGCGGAAGCCGCGGACCGCTACCGCGCCCTGCAGTCCGAGCTCCGGTCGGTCAGGATCGCGATCGCAGCCGGGGAGCTCGCGCGGCTCGAGCGGCTGGCGGCTGCCGAGGGACGCGACGACGAGGAAGCTGCCGCGGCCCAGGAGCGCATCGAGGCCCGGCTGGCGGCCACCCACGAGCGCACCGGTGCCCTGGAAGCCCGGCTCGCCGAGCTGCGCCCCCGGGCGGAACGCGCCGGTGAGACCTTCCACGCCCTGACCTCGCTGGCCGAGCGGCTGAGGGGGACGGCGGACCTGGTCGAGGCCAAGCGTCGCCATCTGGTGGAGTCCGTGGAGGAGCCCCTGGCGGGACGGCCCCCGGCGGAGCTCAGGTCCCAGGCCGAGCGCCTCGACGCCGACGCGACCGACCGGGCGACCCAACGCGAGCGCGAACGGACCGCCCACGCCGAGGCTCAGGCCACGCGCCGCGACGCGGAGCAGGCGCGACGCGCCCACGAGCAGGCCCGCCAGGCTGAGCAGCGCCGGCAGGCCGAGGCCCGGGAGCGGGTGCTGCGCTGGGAGGGGGAGGTCTCGGCACTGAGGGGGTCGATCGCGGGCGCAGGCTCCGAGCTCGGTCGCGTCGGCGCCACCCTCGACGGCCTGGACGCGCGGATCGCCGAGGCGGCCGACGAGGTCGCCAAGGTCGAGGGCGAGATCCGCAGCCTCGACACCGACGAGGTGGCCCTGACCACCTCGCTGGAGTCCGCAGAAGCCGAGGTCGCGCAGGTGCGTGCACGGGTCGAGGCGCTGACGGCCGAGGCGCGTGAGCTGGATGCCGACCGCAGCTCCAAGCTGGCCCGGGCCGAGGCGCTCCGGGCGGCGCTGGCGGAGGCCGACGGCGGGACCGCCGCCCTGCTCGACGCCGAGCTGGACGGGGTGCTCGGACCCGTCGCCGACCACGTGCGCGTCGAGGGCGACGAGGTCGCGGTCGCGGCGGCGCTGGGCCACATCGGGGAAGCCGTGGTGGTCCGGACCCAGGAGCACGCGCGCCGGGCGGTGGCGTGGCTCCGTGACACCGAGGCCGGGCAGGCGGTGGTCCTGGTCGCCCGCGCCGGTGTCCCCTCGCGGCCGACCGTCGACGAGGCCGTGACCGAGCGTCTGTCCACCGGGCGGGCCCGACCCATCGCCGAGGTGCTGGCGCCGGCCGACGACTCGGAGGCCAGCGCGCAGGTGGTCGCCGCGCTCCAGCGCGTGCTGACCGGGACCTGCCTCGTGCCCGACTGGAGCACAGCCGTCCTGCTGCACGGGCGCGACCCCGAGCTCACCTTCGTGACCCCCGAGGGTGACCTGGCGGGACCTGCCGGCTACCGCGCAGCAGGCTCGCCCCAGCGCTCCTCGGTGGTCACCGCGACCGCCGCCGACGAGGCGGAGGCCGCCGCCGTCGAGCTGACCACCCGGCTGGAGGCCGTCGCCGCCGAGCGTGATCGGGCCGCCGCGGAGCTCGCGGCCGCCGACGGCGTGCTGGCCGAGGCCACCGACCGCATCAACGAGTCCGACGCCCGCATCACCGGCGCCGCCGAGCGGCTGGCCAGACTGAACCGGGAGCTCAGATCCCTGGCCGACCAGCGGGGCGTCGTCGCCGCCCAGCACGAGGAGTTGGAGCAGGTCCTCGCGCGTGACCGTGCCGCCCTGTCGGAGCTGAACTCCCGGGGCCCCGATGTCGTCGCGGAGGAACCCGACGCCGGGCCGGACGAGACCGCCGCGCAGCTGGACGAGGCCGTCGAGGTCGCTCGTGAGCGGGAGCTCGACGCCCGGCTCACCCTGGAGCGCACCTCCGAGCAGGTTCGCCACCTCGAAGAGCGGGCGACGGCGCTGCGCCGCGAAGCCGACGAGGTGGAGACCGCCCTGGCCGAGGCCGCGCGGCGCCGCGAGCTGCGCCGACAGGGCATCGAGCGGTGCGGGGAGCTGGCCATCCTCGCGCGCGCGGCCCTGGCACGCATCGAGGTGTCGACGGCCACGGCGGCGGAGGAGCGCGACCGGCTCCAGTCCGCGGTCAGGGAGGTCGCGACGGCCCTGACCACCGAGCGCGAGGCCGTGACCGGGATCCAGGCCGAGCTGGCCGAGTTGACCGATCGACGCCACGCGGCCGACCTGCGGCGTCACGACGTGACCACCCGGCTGGACCACCTCATCGCGCGCGTGCGCTCCGAGCTGTCGCTGGGGCCGGAGGAGCTGAGGGCCGAGCACCCCGACGCAAGCGGTACCGACCTCGAGGCGCTCTCCGCCCGGGAGGACGAGCTGGTCCGCAAGGTCGGGCTGCTGGGACGGGTCAACCCGTTGGCGCTGGAGGAGTTCAAGGCCCTGGAGGAACGCCACGCCTTCCTGTCCGACCAGCTCGACGACCTCCGTCGTTCGAAGCGGGACCTGCAGGAGGTGGTCGTCGCCGTCGACGATCGCATCCGGGAGGTGTTCAGGGCCGCCTTCGAGGACGTCGCCAGGGAGTTCGAGCTCACCTTCGCCACGGTGTTCCCCGGCGGCCGCGGCCGGCTGGTCCTGACCGACCCCGACGACCTGCTGATCACGGGCATCGAGGTGGAGGCGCGGCCCCCGGGCAAGAAGGTCACCCGGCTCTCGCTGCTGTCGGGCGGGGAGCGGTCGCTGACCGTGCTCGCCTTCGTGTTCGCCATCTTCCGGGCCAGGCCCTCACCCTTCTACGTGCTCGACGAGGTGGACGCCGCGCTCGACGACGTCAACCTCCAACGTCTGCTGAAGGTGATCAGGTCCTTCCGTGGGCACGCGCAGATCATCATGGTGACCCACCAGAAGCGCTCGATGGAGATCGCCGACCTGCTGTACGGGATCACCATGGGCCCCGACGCCGTGACGAAGGTCGTGGCCGAGCGGCTCCGCGGCGCCGGGCCCCAGGCGGCCGCGCTGGAGACCCGTGCCAGCGACACGCCGACCGAGGCCGTCCTGGAGGAGGACGCCACCCCCGGTTTGATCGCGGCCACCTCGCCGGCGGGCCCGACCGCCTGACGGCGGCACCCCGCCCACCGGCTCCGCCGCTCGACGGCGGCACCCCGCCCACCGGCTCCGCCGCTCGACG
>PWWI01000317.1 GCA_003561535.1 Nitriliruptoraceae bacterium | reverse complement strand
TCGACCCGGTGGAGAGGGTGTACTCGTCCTCCAGCCCGTAGGCCGGCAGCACCTCGTCACGGGAGATGCGCACGTGACCGCTGCCCGGCTCCACACCGACGATCTCCCCGCCGAGCTCCTCGCCACGGCCCGCCAGGTCGGCGATGGAGGTGAGGTCGCTGCTGGCGGGGACCGCCCAGGTCAGCCGCGCACCCTCGTACCAGGTCCCCAGCACCTCGACGTCGCGGCCGTGCTCGACCAGCTGGGGCGCGTGGGTCTGGGGCAGCCAGGCCCCCGTCCACAGATCGATCTCCCCGTCGGCGAGCTGGGAGTACAACCCGGCGACCACGGTGCCCTCCCCGGTGCGCACGATCCCCCCGGGCGAGGTGGTGTCGATCTGCCTGAGCTCGGCCTCGAACCCCTCGGCCTCCAGCAGGAAGGCCCACAGCTCAGCGGTCGCTCGGACCTCGGCCCACGGCAGGACCCCGATGGTGATCGCCTCGTCCTCAGGTGGGGCGCAGCCGCCGAGCAGCAGAGCGAGGACGACCCACGCCGCCGACCATCGCCGTACCCACCGTCGAGCACCATCACGCATGGTCGGGCCGCTCATCGGCGGTGGTCGTCGGATCGTCCATCCCCAGATCGCGAGCGTCAGCCGCGAGCTCACGCGCGTCGGCAGCGAGCTCGTGGTGGGCAGCCTCCAGCTGCTCGCGCCGCGCATCGAGCTGGCCGTCCAGCTGCCCGGTCGCAGTGACGTGGCCGCCCGGGGGGGCGGCTGCGTCCTCCCCCCCGTTGGTCACGGTCAGCTCGAACTCCTGCTCGGCGAGCTGGAGCGCTCGCTCGCGCAGCTCCAACTCCCGCTCGCGCAGCTCCAACTCCCGTTTCCGGAACTCCTGCTCGCGGTAGGTCGCATCGGGCAGCGATGCAGGTGGCAGACGTGGACCCGATCTCGGCTCGACGGGACGTTCCTCCCGGAGGCCCTTGAGCAGCGACCAGGAGGCCAACAGCAGGACCACCAGGAAGGGCAGGCCCGTGGAGATCGCGGCGGCCTGCAGCGCGGCCAGACCGCCCGACAGCAGCAACGCGGCCGCCACCGCTCCCTCGGAGACGGCCCAGAAGATGCGGGTCTGTACCGGGGTGTTGGTGCTGCCACCCGAGGTGAGCATGTCCACCACGAAGGAGCCGGAGTCCGACGAGGTGACGAAGAACAGCCCGACCACGAGCGTGGTCACGACCGAGGTCACGGTCGCCAGGGGGAACTGATCGAGCAGGGCGAACAGCGCCGAGGAGAAGTCCTCCTGCACCACCGCGCCGAGGCCGGCCCCGGCACGCTCCAGTTCGATCGCGGTGTTGCCGAACACGGTGAACCACAGGAAGGACACCATGGTGGGGACCAGCAGCACCCCCAGCACGAACTCCCGGATCGTGCGGCCACGGGAGATGCGCGCGATGAACATGCCGACGAAGGGGGACCAGGAGATCCACCACGCCCAGTAGAACAGCGTCCAATCCGACAACCACTCGCTGCCCTCGTAGGTGCCCGACCACAGGAGCGTGTCGATCAGCGTCTGGACGTAGTGACCCACGTTCTCGACGTAGGCCGACAGCAGCAGGGTGGTCGGACCGGCCAGGAACACGAACACGAGCAACAGCGCCGCCAGGTTGATGTTGACCTGGGAGATCCGCTGGATCCCGCTGTCGAGCCCGGCTGCGACGGAAGCGGTCGCGGCCAGGGTGATGACCGCGATCAGGATCATCTGGTTGCGGGTGGAGAGGTCCCAGCCGAACACCGTGGCCATGCCGGCGTTGATCTGCATCACGCCGAAGCCGAGCGAGGTGGCCACCCCGAACACCGTCCCGAGCACGGCGAGCGTGTCGATGGCGTGCCCGAGGCCGCCGTGGATCCGCTCCCCGAGCAGCGGCTGGAACAGCGAGCGCATCGTCAGCGGCAGATCGCGACGGAAGCCGAAGTAGGCCAGCCCGAGACCCAGCACCGCGTACACCGCCCACGGACTGAACCCGTAGTGGTGGAAGGTGATGTTCATCGCCTGCTGTGCCGCGGCCTGGCTCTCGGGAGCGACCCCGCGGGGCGGCTCGAGGTAGTGGGTCAGCGGCTCGGCGACGCCGTAGTACAGCAACCCGATCCCCATGCCGGCGCTGAACAGCATCGCGAACCACGACAGCGTCGAGTAGTCCGGCTCGCTGTCATCGGGACCGAGCTTGACCTTCGCGTACGGCCCGATGGCGAGGTAGAGGCTGAAGGCGAGCATCGACGCAACACCAGCGATCATGAACCACCCGAACTGCGTGGTGATGAACACCTGCAGCGGGGTGAACAGCCTTCCAGCGGTGTCGGTGAACACCCCGGCGAAGACCACGAAACCGACGGTGAGCCCCGCCGAGACCGGGAAGACCACCGGATGGACGTTCGCGCGGAGGAAGGCGATCAGCCGTGACATCGTGTCCTATCGGTCGCGTCACGCCACGGCACATTAGCGCAGCGTGACGGCGTCATCCCGGCCGACGCGGAGGAGCAACCCCCGGATCAGTCCTCTGCGACGACCAGCTCGGCGAGTTGGACGGTGTTGAGGGCCGCACCCTTGAGCAGGTTGTCACCGACGACCCAGAGGTTCAGGCTGTGGGCATCCCCGAGGTCCTCACGGACCCGACCGACCAGCACCTCGTCGCGACCGGCGGAGGCCAGCGGGGTGGGGTAGGCCAGCTCCTCCCCGTCCTGCCCGGTGCCATCCTCGACGAGCAGACCCGGCGCTGCGGCCAGGGCCGTCATCGCAGCGTCGCGCTGGACCGGCTCGGCGAAGGTCATACGTGCCGCGATGGCGTGACCGACCACCACCGGCACCCGCACGCAGGTCGGTGAGACGCGCAGGGCGGGCAGATCCAGGATCTTGCGCGACTCGTTGACCAGCTTCCACTCCTCATCGGTGTAGCGCGCGTCGGTGAAGGACCCACAGTGCGCCAGCACGTTGAACGCGATGGCCTTGGAGAAGGTCTCCGCCGCCACCGCGGCCTCCACCTCGGCACCGTCGGTGACCAGTGCATCAGCGCGCTCGAGCATCGCCCGGCTCTGGGCCAGCAGCTCCTCGATGCCCGTGCGCCCGGCCCCACCGGCCGCCTGGTAGCTGGTCGCGACCATGCTGGTCAGCCCGAAGGCGTCGTGCAACGGCTTGGCGGCCACCATGAGCACCATCGTCGTGCAGTTCGGGTTGGCGACGATGCCCCGCGGGCGACGGCTGATCGCGTCCGGGTTCACCTCGGAGACCACCAGCGGCACGTCCTCGTCCTGGCGGAAGGCGCTCGAGTTGTCGATGACCACCGCCCCGCGTTCGGCGGCGATGGGTGCCCACTGCCGGGACCGCGCCCCGCCAGCGGAGAACAGCGCGATGTCGACGTCGTCGAAGGCCTCGGGCGTGATCGCCCGCACCTCCACCTCGCCGTCCTTCCACGGCAGCCGGGAGCCGGCGGACCGCTCCGAGGCCAGGAAGACGGGATCGCCGTCGAGGGGGAACCCCCGGCGGACGAGCTGGCGACGCATCTCCTCACCGACCGCGCCGGTCGCACCGACGACCGCGACCCTGGCACCCATCACTCGTTCTCCTGTAGCAGCGACGCGTCATCCCCGAGGCCGAACACGGCGTGGACGGCCTGCACGGCGGTCTCGACGTCGTCGCGCGACACCACGACGGAGACCCGGATCGTCGAGGTGGAGATCATCTCGATGTTGACACCGGCCGCCGACAACGCCCCGAACATCTTGGCGGCGACGCCGGGGTGGGTCTTCATCCCGGCCCCGACCAGGGAGACCTTCGCGATCTCCTCATCCACCTTGACCCCGACGGCGCCGACCTCATCCGCCAGGGGTTCGAGCACCCCGCGCGCCTTGAAGGTCTCGCCGCGGGGCAGGGTGAAGGAGATGTCCGTCCGCCCGTCCGCAGAGACGTTCTGGACGATCATGTCGATGTTGATGTTCTCGTTCGCGAGGGTGGAGAAGATCCGTGCCGCCACCCCGGGCCGGTCGGGCACCTGCTGGATCGTGAGTTTGGCCTCGGACGTGTCGTGGGCGACACCGGAGATGATCGCGTCCTCCACCGTGTCCTCCTTGGGGCCGACCCAGGTGCCGGCTGCGTAGCTGAACGATGAGCGCACGTGGATCTGCACGC
>PWWI01000150.1 GCA_003561535.1 Nitriliruptoraceae bacterium | reverse complement strand
CCCCCTCCGACGGTGCCGGGCTGAACGCCATGCTGCAGAACTGGGGGATGATCTACCACCCACCGGCGACCTTCCTCGGCTACATCGGCTTCACCGTGCCCTTCGCCTTCGCGGTCGCGGCCCTGGTCACCGGCCGCCTGGACAGCGAGTGGGTGCGGCTGGTGCGGCCCTGGGTGCTGTGGTCGTGGATCCTGCTGGGCGTCGGGATCATCCTCGGTGCCCGGTGGGCCTATACCGAGCTCGGCTGGGGCGGGTACTGGGCCTGGGACCCGGTCGAGAACGTGAGCCTGCTGCCCTGGCTGACCGCCACCGCCTACCTCCATACCGCGGTGCTGCAGGAACGTCGGGGCAAGCTGCCGGTGTGGAACCTGGCGTTGACCTTCACCACCTTCGCCATGACCGTGTTCGGCACCTTCCTGGTGCGCTCCGGGGTGGCCAGCTCCGTGCACGCCTTCGCGGAGTCCAGCGCCGGCATCTACCTGCTCGGGCTGATCGTGGCGGTGATCGTCGCCGGCGTCGGGTTGATCACCTGGCGCCTGCCGCTGCTCAAGGACGGCGGCGCACCGATCCGCGGACTGTCCCGCGAACGGCTGATCGTGGTGACCAACGCGGTGCTGATGGTCTTCACCCTGGCGATCTTCTGGGGCACGTTGTTCCCGGTCATCACCTCGGTGGTGCAGGGCCGTGAGGTCACCGTCGGCGAACCGTTCTTCGACCTGGTCACGATCCCGGTCACCCTCGCGCTGCTGGTGCTGTTCGGGCTCGCGCCGGCGGTCGCGTGGCGCCAGGCCCGGACCCACGGCCTCCAACGCCGCCTGGCCCTGCCCGTGGGCGCTGCCCTGGTTGTGGGGCTGGTCACCGCGCTGCTGGACGGCGGTCGCCACCCGCTGACCAGCCTCACGCTGTCGCTGTCGGCCTTCGCCCTGGCCACGATCGTGCTGGAGTTCCACCACGGCGTCCACGGGCACGGCCTGCGCGGGGTGGGTGAGCACCTGCCCCGGCTGCTCGGGCTGTTCCGCCGGGATCCGCGCCGCTACGGCGGGGCGATCGTCCACCTCGGCATGGTGCTGCTGATCATCGGCGTGGCGCTGGACGTCACCTACCGCAGCGACGAGCGGCACACCATGACCGTCGGCGACAGCGTCGAGGTCGGGCGCTACGTGTTGACCTTCGAGGACCTGACCAGCGAGATCACCCAGACCCGGATGTCCCTGGCGGCGACGCTCGGCGTGGCCCGCCAGAGCGGGTCCGACGCCGGCTCGCTGACCACCGAGCGCTACCTCAACGTCAACCAGGAGGACCCTCGCACCGCGGTGGGCGTGCGCTCGCTGCTCCGTGAGGACGTCTACGTGATCCTCCAGGAGGTCGACGTCGAGACCGAGACCGCCAGCTTCAGCATCCATCTGCACCCCGGCGTGGTGTGGCTGTGGTTGGGCTCGGCCCTGCTGGTGCTCGGTGGGCTACTCGCCCTGCTCCGGCGCCACCGGGAGCCGGACGACACCGCGCCCGGGACGCTGGTGGCGGTGGGCGCTGGCACCGAGGTGGACGAGGAGGCCCGCTGATGCTGTCCGTCCTGGCTGCCGCGCTGCTGCTGACCGTCGTCGCCCTGCTCGCCCTGCGACCACTGTTCGCCCCGAGCGAGGTGGGGACCACCGACGGCGCCGGCGAGCTGCCCGTCGACACCCTCGAGACCGCCATCGCGGAGCGGCGCGCGCGGATGGCTGCGCGGGAGGCGGAGCACCCATGAACCTGATGTGGACCTGCCGTCGCCACCGGCTGGCCCTGCTCCTCGGGGCGATGGTCGTCGCGATGGCCACCATGAGCCCGGCCGTGGCGACCACCGGAGACCCGGTGGTCGCGGGCCAGGTCCGCCATGGCCTGGAAGGTGTCGGCGTCGCCGATGTCGACGTCCTGCTGCTCACCAGCGAGGGTGGTGAGCCCGCTGAGCTGCAACGGACCACCACCGACGCTGACGGTGCCTTCCGGTTCGACGGTGCTCCTCGCGACGTCGAGCTGGAGGTGGTGGCGATGTACGACGGCGCTCCCAGCCGCAGCGGACCGTTCCTCGGGACCCCGGAGGGCAACACCGATCTGCAGTTGCTCGTGTACGAGACCACCGGCGACCCTGCAGAGGTCCGCATCTCCAGCTGGGTGGTCTGGGTCGACCGTGACCTCGGCGTCACCTTCCAGCACGACCTGCAGGTGGACAACACCGGCGATCGCACCTGGCTGGGCTTCGATCCCGACGACGGCGGAGCCCGTGCGGTGCTGGCCGTGCCCCTGCACCCGGACGCCTTCGGGCTCGGTTTCCTGGGCCGATTCACCGAGTGCTGCTCGACGATGCGGGGCAACGAGTACGTCCACACCTCGCCGCTCCCGCCCGGTCGGACCAGCGGCACGGTCCGCTACGCGGTCGAGAGCACCGACCGGCTCGACCTGACGACACGCCTCCCGGTCGACTCGTTCACGCTCATGCTGCCCGAGGGCGTGGCGGCGACGGGCGCAACCCTGGAGCGCTCCGGTGAGATCGAGTCCCGGGGGACCGCGTACGGCGTGTACACCCTGGAGGGCTGGGGACCGGGTGAGCCGCTGACGGTCGGCCTCTCGGGGCTCGGCCCGGCGTCGACACCCTGGACGTTGTTCGCTGCGGCCGTCGCCGGCGCGCTGCTGGTGACCGCCGGGGTCGGCTGGTGGTGGCGGCGACAGCGCCCCGGGGCTGCGTCCGAAGGTCCGGATGTGACCGCGATGCCTGAGAGCGCGGGGCCGGGGCTCAGCTCGGAGGTGCTCCTCGAGGAGCTGGCGCTGCTCGACCTCGCACTGGAGCGCGGCCTCATCAGCGACCAGGTGCATCACGAGCTGCGCACGGCACGTGCCGCCGAGCTCCGTGCGCTGACGGCACCGGCGGGGAGGTGAGCGATGGAGCTGACCCGACAGGCTGACTACGCGCTGCGGTGCGTGCTGGAGACGGCACGGCACGAGCGCATCAGCGCCCGTGAGCTCGCGGCCCGGCAGGAGCTGTCGCCGAGCTTCGTTGGCAAGATCGTGAGCACCCTGGCGCGGGCGGGCATCCTGGAGACCCACCGTGGGGCGAGCGGCGGGGTCCAGCTCGGCCGATCGGCGGACGCGATCTCCGTGCTCGACGTCGTCGAGGCCGTCCAGGGGCCGATCCGTCTGAACCGGTGCGTGCGGACCCCGCCGGCCTGCGCCCTGGTCGACCTCTGCCCCCTGTCACCGGTGATCCGGGAGGCCCAGGACGCGATGACCACCGCGTTCTCGGTGACCCTCGATGTCCTGCTGGAGCGTGACCGAGATCACCGAGCCGCGTGGGACCAGGCCCTGGAGGCCCCGGCCGAGCCGACCCCGATCTGAGCGGGTGACCAGGTCGGCGTCGCGGTCCTCCACCGCCGCCATGCATGGCCAGGTCTCGCGGGCCCGCGCAGCGGCGACCAGGGTGCGCCAGCGCGGTGAGCCGGGCTCACCCTGGGGGTGGCGGGCTGCTTCCGGTGCGCTCCCGGTCGGCACCCGCGCGCAGCAGCGCGGCGATGTCCTCCAGCAGCCGGGTGACCGACCGGCGCGCGACCCGGTGCAGCGCGAGCCCGTCCAGCATGGCACCGAGCGGGCCACCCGGGGCGCGGTAGCGGCCCTCGATCGCCAGCGAGGCGATGTCCCCGGCGACGAACAAGCCCAGCTCGCCGTCGAAGGTCGGGAGGTGGCGGACCGGCCGGTCGTCGGTCGTCTCGTCGGAACGCAACGGTTCCCAGGACACCGAACGCCACAGGGTGGTGCTCGACTCCCACGGTGCCCCGACCTGCACACCGACCCGGTGCGACCAGCCGGCACCGTGCAGCACCGTGCTCCAGCGGCCGTCGGGGGTGGGGTGCGCGTCGGGCAGCCAACGAGCCGGATCGCCCTCGATGCCCGCCCGCAGGAGCGACGGTTCACCCACCAACGGCAGGAACGCCGCCAACGGTCTCAGTTGCTCGATGGCGTGCCTCCTGACGGCGGGCTCGACCGAGAGGAGACAAACCGGTCGGGCTCGCGCCGCCTCGGGTCAGAAGGCCCCACTGTGCGGGACCGACGACCCCCGGGGCGCGTGGACATCGCCGACGGCGGAGGTCAGCGAGCGGCGTCGACGGTCGCCAGCAGCCCGTTCCAGGCGTCCTCGAACTTGG
>PWWI01000083.1 GCA_003561535.1 Nitriliruptoraceae bacterium | reverse complement strand
GGGCGGGGGCGGGGGCGGGGGCGGGGGCGGTCGGGGCGGTGGAGGCGCGGCGGTGGGGGCGGTCGCCGCGGTGGGGGCGGACCAGACGGAGACGGGCGGAACGCGGCGCGGGGCCGCTGGCGGGATCCCGTCGTCGCGGGCGGGCACGAGCGGGATGACGCTGTCAGCCGCCGGGGTGGGGCCTACTCCTGCTGGGCTTGGACCGCGGTGATGGTGACGGTGTTGACGATGTCGTCGACCAGACACCCCCGGGACAGGTCGTTGACCGGCTTGTTGAGTCCCTGCAGGACCGGACCGATCGCGACCGCGCCCGAGGAGCGCTGGACCGCCTTGTAGGTGTTGTTGCCGGTGTTGAGGTCGGGGAAGATGAACACCGTGGCGTGCCCGGCGACGCTGGAACCGGGCAGCTTCGCCGCCCCCACCCCGGCATCGATCGCCGCGTCGTACTGGATCGGCCCCTCGACCTCGAGGTCGGGACGGCGCTCACGCACCAGCGCCGTGGCATCGCGGACGCGCTCCACCGCGCGCCCCCGGCCCGACTCGCCCGTGGAGTAGGAGAGCATCGCGATCTTCGGCTCGATGCCGAAGGCGGCTGCCGTGGCGGCGGAGCTGATGGCGATGTCGGCCAGGCCCTCGGCGTCGGGCTCTGGGTTGACCGCACAATCGCCGTAGACGAGCACGCGATCCGAGAGCGCCATGAAGAAGACCGAGGACACGATCGAGACACCCTCCTTGGTCCGGATGATCTCGAAGGCGGGACGGATCGTGTGCTGGGTGGTGTGGGCCGCACCCGAGACCATGCCGTCGGCCATCCCTCGGTGGACCATCATCGTGCCGAAGTAGCTGACGTCGAGCATCGTCTCCAGCGAGAACTCCATCGTCACCCCCTTGTGGGAGCGAAGCTCGGTGTACTCGGCGGCGAAGTCCTCGACGAGGTCCGTCTCGGCGGGATCGATCACCTCGATCCCCTCCAGGTCGACGCCGGCGGCATCGGCGCGGGCACGGACCTGCTCCAGGTCACCGAGCAGGACCAGATCGACCACGTTGCGGCGCCGGAGCACCTCGGTGGCGCGCAGGATCCGCTCGTCCTCACCTTCGGGCAGCACGATCCGCCTGCGGTCGGCCCGGGCACGCTGGAGGAGCTCGTACTCGAACATCAGCGGGGTGACCCGGGCCGTGCGGGTGACCTCGATGCGCTCCTCGAGCACCGCGGTGTCCACGTGCTCCTCGAACACCCCCAGCGCGGTCTCGATCTTGCGTTCGTTGCCGGGGCGCATGACGGCGGGCACGTCGGCGACCCGTCGGGCCGTGGTCCAGGTGTCGGTCCCGACCGAGAGCAGCGGCAGCGAGATCTCCCCGAGCCCGTCGAGCAGCTTCTCCAGGTTGCGGTGCAACGGGAAGCCGCCGGTGAGCATCAACGCCGCGACGTTGGGGAAGGTGCTGGCCGCGCGGGCGAGCAGCGTCCCGGCGATCACGTCGGGCCGGTCCCCAGGCGTGATGATCAGGGCCCCCTCCTCGATGTGGTCGAGGACGTTGGGCAGGCTCATCGCCGCGATCTTGATCGCCGTGACCTCACGATCGAGGTCGGCGACGGACCCGGCCAGCTGATCGGCAGCGAGCTCGTCGACGATCTCGCGCACCGTGGGCCTGGCGAGCACGGGCACCTCGGGGAGGACCCAGACCGGCTCCTCGCCCCCCTCGGCGTCCACCGCCTCGCGGACCTCCTCGAGCACCGCCGGGTCGACCCGGTTGATCACGATGGCCGCGATCGTGCAGCCCTCCCCCACCAGGGACTCCCGCGCGATGTGGAGCGCGTCGAGCACCTCGCCGGGCACCCGCTCAGCGCCGTTGACGACGGCCAGGACCGGCGCACCGAGGTGGTTGGCGATCTGCGCGTTGACGTCGAACTCCAGGGCGGCGGCGGCACCGGTGTAGTCAGATCCGTCGTAGAGGACGAAGGGGAAGCGTTCCTCCATCTTCTGAGCCACATCGAGGATCCCCTTGAACACCTCGTCACCCCGACCTTCGCCGAACAGCTCGGCGACCTGATCGGAGCCGAACACCGCCATGTCCTGGGGGGCGAGGTCCAGCCCGTAGCGGCGACGCATCAGCTCGATCCGCTGGTCCGGCACCCGGCTCGAAGGCACGACGGGCCGGACGTAGCCGACCGAACCGAGCCGGCGCGTCAATAACTCCATGATCCCGAGCGTCACCAGGGAGCGGCCTGCCCGGGGTTCCAGGGACGCGAGGTAGAGACGGTTCGACACGGTGCACCCCATGCTGGACGAGGACCTCCGAGTCAAGCAGCCGCTCGACCACCGCGCCGAGGGACTAGCGTTCCGCGCGGACAGGGGCGAAAGGTGGGAGCGATCGAGGCGATCCGAGCCGTGGTTCCGGTGCCTGAGCGGGCGCCACTGGTCGCCCTGGGCCGACGGATCGCGATCGCCGTCGCCCTGCTGCTCGTGGTCGCCATCGCGGTGCTGGCGACCCGCGGCGGCTACGTCGACGAGGCGGGGGGGCCCATCGGCCTCGTCGACGCGCTGTACTACGCCTCGGTGACCGTCACCACGGCGGGGTACGGCGACATCACGCCGGTGACCACCGGCGCCCGGCTCACGGCACTGTTGGTCATCACCCCGGCCCGGGTCGCCTTCCTGCTGGTCGTGGTGGGCACGACGGTGGAGCTGCTGACCGACCGCTGGCGCGAGACGCTGCGCCACGACCGATGGAGGAGAAGGGTGCGCGCCCATCACGTGATCTGTGGCTACGGCGTCAAGGGGCGGTCCGCGGCCCAGGCGCTGGGCGAGAACGGCATGAACGGGTTGGAGATCGTCGTCGTCGAGCTGGACCCTGAGACCGCGGAGGAGGCGTCCCAGGACGGCTACACCGTCGTCCTCGGGGACGCCTCGCGCACCCGCACCCTGCTGGAGGCGGAGGTCGAGCGGGCGAAGGCGGTGATCGTCGCGCCGGAGCGTGACGACGCGGCGGTGCTGATCACCCTGACCGCACGGGAGCTGGCGCCCGACGCCACGATCGTCGCCGCCGTGCGGGAGCAGGAGAACGCCCACCTGCTGCGACAGTCCGGCGCCGACGCCGTGATCACCTCGGCGGAGACCTCCGGCCGTCTGCTGGGCGTGACCAGCCGCAACCCTCGCCTCGCCGCCGTCGTCACCGACCTGCTGCACACCTCCCAGGGTCTGGTCCTCGAGGAACGTGAGGTGGCGCCCGACGAGGTGGGACGGTCCCTGAGCGAGGCCCGGGGCGTCAACCTGGCCCTGGTCCGGCGTGACACCCTGCTGCGCTACGACAACCCGGCGGTGCGGGAGTTGGTGGCGGGTGACCTGCTGCTGGGGCTGCCCGAGCCGAAGGCCTGACCCGGAGGACGGGCCAGAGAGCCGCTGGACGCCGGAGGCTGACGGCGTCATCCGGCCGGTGTCCTAGGCTGCGCAGCCTGCGGGCATCGTCCACCTCGGTGTCCACGACCGGGCGACGATCGCCCGCGCCCCGAGCCACCTTCCAGGAGTCCAACACGCATGGCCACCATCTTCTACGACGACGACGCCGACCTCTCCGTCATCCAGGGACGCAAGGTCGCCGTGCTCGGCTACGGCAGCCAGGGGCACGCCCACAGCCTCAACCTCCGCGACTCGGGCGTCGACGTGCGGGTCGGCCTGCGTGAGGGGTCCTCCTCCTGGGCCCGGGCCGAGGAGCAGGGGCTGAAGGTGCTCGAGACCAACGCCGCCGCCGCCGAGGCCGACGTGATCGTGCTCCTCGCTCCCGACACGGCCCAGAAGGGCATGTGGGAGCGTGGGGTGCGGGAGGCGGTCCAGCCGGGTGACGCGCTGGTGTTCGGTCACGGCTTCAACATCCACTACGGCCTGATCGAGCCACCCGCGGGCGTCGACGTCTTCCTGGCCGCCCCGAAGTCCCCGGGCCACATCGCCCGCCGGACCTACGAGCAGGGGCAGGGCGTTCCCGGTCTGCTGGCCGTCCACCAGGACGCGACCGGCGGCGCCCACGACCTCGGGCGCTCCTACGCCAAGGGCATCGGGCTGACCCGCGCCGGCGTGCTCGAGACCACCTTCGCCGAGGAGACCGAGACCGACCTGTTCGGTGAGCAGGCCGTGCTGTGCGGTGGGGTCAGCCACCTCGTCCAGGCCGGGTTCGAGACCCTGGTCGACGCCGGCTACCAGCC
>PWWI01000012.1 GCA_003561535.1 Nitriliruptoraceae bacterium | reverse complement strand
GCGGCAAGAACTTCTACAACGACCTGGCGTGCCGCTACGGGTTCGAGGAGGCCGCAGCCACGATCCAGGATCTCTACCTGGACGGGAAGAAGGCCGAGGCCGCCGCGGCGGTTCCCGATGCACTCGTCGACGAGACGGGCCTGGCCGGTCCCATCGACCGGATCATCGACCGGCTCGAGGCATGGAAGGACTCGCGGGTCGACACGCTGATCCTCTCGACCCGCGATCCCCAGGTCCTCGAGCAGCTCCAGGAGGCCCTGTGACTCCCCCACTCCTCGCGCCAACGCATGACTGTGGAGCACCAGCATGACCAGTCCCTCCGAGCAGTTCGCCCGTGAACTCGTCGCGATCGACGCCGCCTCGCTGACCGAGGAGGACCTCGCCCAGGTGGAGCGCCTGCTCTACGACTACTCGGTCGTGGCCTATGGCGGCTCGGCGCTGCCCTGGGTGCAGAAGCTGCACCGGTGGGCCGAACGCAGGACCGCTGTGGGCGGAGCGCAGATCGTCGGCAGTGCCGCCCGCGCGCCCGCGGACCTCGCCGCGCACCTCAACGGTTCGGCGGCGCACAGCTACGAACTCGATGACACGCATGCGATGTCGCTGAGCCATCCGGGATCAGTGGTGAACTCGGCGGCGCTGGCCGTGGCACAGGAACGGGACGCCGCGCTCGCCCCCGGTGAGCTCGCCGCGGCGATCATCGCGGGCTACGAGGCCATCGGTCGCCTCGGGCGGGCGGCGGTCGCAGCACCGTTGATGGGTCACGGCTTCCACCCCACCGCGCTGCTCGGCCCCTTCGGCGCTTCCGTGGCAGCCGGCAAGCTCCTCGGGCACGGGGTCGAGGAGTTGCTGGTCGGCTGGGGGCACGCGCTGTCCGCCTGTAGCGGCTCCACGCAGTTCTCCCAGGACGCTCGTGGCACCGACATCAAGCGGCTGCACGCCGGGCTCGCCGCCCGCAACGGGGTCCAGGCCGCCCAGATGGCCGACGTCGGCCTCGGCGCGCCCTACGACGCCATCACCGGGCGCTACGGCTTCCTTGCCCTCTACGCGGCCACCGAGCCGGAGCTCGACGCACTGCAGGGTTCGGCCGCGGGTTCCCGCGTCATCCACGAACTCATCTTCAAGCCCTACGCGAGTTGCGGGCTGCTGCACGCCACGGTCGACGCCCTGGCGATCGCCCTGGCCGACCTGGAGGTGTCCCCGGAGTCGGTCGAGAGCATCCGGATCGGTGTGCAGCAGAAGGCCATCGACCAGCACATGGAGCGCCGCCCGGTGTCCGCGATGTCCGCGCAGTACAGCCTGCCGTTCGTCGTCGGAGCCACGCTGACCGCCGGGCCTTGGGACTACTCGGTCTACGACCGTCTCGAGGGTCCGCAGTACGACGAGATCCTGGCATACGGCGATCGCGTGGAGGTCTACCTCAACGAGGAGTTCGAGCGTGACTTCCCCACGCGTGGGGGGAGCGAGATAGAGGTCCGGCTCGTCGATGGCACCACACGTTCGGCGACGGTCCGCGACAGCCTCGGCTCGCCGAACGTCCCGATGTCGGTGGAGCAGCTGCGCCGCAAGGGCGACGGGCTGCTCCGCGATGTCGACCCCGACTTCGACCTCGACCAGCTCTCGACGGCGGTCCGGGCCGCCGCTGTCGACAGCGACACCGACCACCTGGCAACGGTGCTCGCCCGCGCCTGAAGCCGACCACGTTCGATGACCCGGGAGCCAGCATGACCACCAACCTGCTCGAGACCGCCGCCGCGTGGTCGGTCTCGAACCAGTTCTCGTCCTTCACCGCGCCCGCGCAGATTGCCGCCAGGCGGGCGGTACTCGACACCTGGGGGGTGATCCTGGCAGGCAGGCGCCATCCGGTTCCTGTCCTCGCTGCGCGGGGGACCCCGGGACGTGCCGGATCGGCCGTGGAACTGGTCGGTGGAACGCGGGTCGATGCAGCATCGGCGGCCTTCGTCAACGCCGTGGCGGCGCACGTGCTGGACTACGACGACAGTGCGGTCGGCGAGCTCATCGGTCATCCGAGCGCGGTCGTGCTGCCGGCGGTGTGGGCGGTGGCCAGTGATGTCGGGGCCACCGGCGACGACCTGCTGACGGGCTACATGACGGGCGTGGAGTGCATGATGCGCCTGGCAGCGGCGTTCGGTGGCGGCGGGGGAGCCTACGGACGAGGCTTCCACAGCACCACCATCCTGGGCACGGTCGGTGCCGCCGCCGGCGCCGCCCGGGTCGCCGGGCTCGACCTCGCGACGACTCGAGCGGCGATCGGCCTGGCGGGGTCGTGGGCGAGCGGGATGCAGGCGACCTTCGGCTCGCCTGGGAAGGCGCTGCAGGTGGGGCGTGCGGCGGAGGCTGCCGTGCGTGCGGTGGAGCTGGCCCGGGTGGGCCTGGACGCGGGCACGGATGTCCTCGACTCCCAGCTCGGCTACCCGAGGGTCTTTTTCGGCGCGTCGGACGACGATGCTGCCGCGCGCGCGGATCGGTTCCTCTCCCTCGGCGGGTCGAGCGCGATCGGCGACGGGGAGGCCTCGAGCGTCCTGGCCGATCCGGGGCTGAGGCTCAAGCCCTACGCATCGTGCCGTGGGAGCCATCGCAGCATCGAGGCGGCGATCGAACTGCGACGCTCACTGGACCTCGAGCCCGACGAGATCGTGCGCGTTGAGATCGACCCCACCCCCGAAGCGCGGCAGATCCTGCGCTACTCCTCGCCCGAGACCGAGCTGGAAGCCAAGTTCAGCGTCGAGTACGGGGTCGCGGTGGCGCTGGTCGACGGGGCCGGCGGCATCGCCCAGTTCAGCCAGGATCGGATCATGTCCCCCGACGTCCGTCGGGTCCTGGACAAGGTCGAGCTCGTACCGACCGACGACGTGGCCACCTTCGACGAGGCGTTCCGACCAGAGAGCGTGGCCGTGACGACTGCGCGCGGCACCTTCCGCAATGTCGTCGAGCTCGAGCTCGGTCATCCGCACCGCCCCCTGTCCGCCGAGCACGCGAGCGAGAAGTTCGTCGAGTGCGTCAACGAGGGCGTTCCGGGGGTCCCGAGAAGCGCAGCCGAGGAGGTTCGGGACGTGATCGAACGACTGTCCGATGGTGGATCGCTGGCACAGCTCGATGCCAGCCTCGTGGGCCTGGTGGCTGCCGGAGACGACGCATGAGTGAACACGTGCCATCGACCGCTGCGACCGGGACCGAGCGGGCCCCAGCGAGCGCCCCGTTGGCGGCGTTCGCGGGGCTGCGGATCGTGGAGGTGACCAGCGATCGCAGTGCCGGCGCCCTGACCGGTCGGATGCTGGCGCAACTCGGCGCAGGTTGCGAGCGCATCGACGCCGGCTCGGCGGCTGCGGGCGCGGTGGTGGACGATCCACCCGATGAGGTGGCGTCGTGGCGAGCGGCGCTGGCGATGATGTACGGCGCCGGCAAGCAGCTACGCGAGCCAGCCGCGCTCGACGATCTCGACGGGTTGCTCTCGGGTGCGGACGTGCTGCTGGTCGACGACGCGGGTATCCGAGCCATGGGCGGCTCCGACGCGCTCGATGCAGCCCTGTCACGCTTCCCTGCGCTCATCCGCTGCCCGGTGACCGCGGTCGGCAGTCACGCCGCTGCCGGGGGATCCCGTGCCACCGAACTCACGGTGGAAGCAGTCGCGGGCGTGCTGGGAACCACCGGGCACTCGCTGGAGGAGACGGTGCGAGCCGGCTTCCCGGTCGGCGACATCATCGCCGCGCTCAACGCGGTCAGCGGGACCCTGGCCGCCCTGATCCGTCGCCGACGCACCGGCGAGGGCACCCGCGTCGACACGAGCGTCTTCGACGGCCTCTTCTTCTTCCTCGGCACGTTCATGGCGAAGTGGTTGGCCGCCGGGATCGAACCGCAGCCGGTCGGCAACCGCCACCCCGTCATCGGGCCGTGGAACGACTACCCGACCTCCGACGGCAGCGTGGTGATCTGTGTCGCCACCGATGCCGCATGGAGCCGCCTGTGCGAGCTGCTGGGGACCGGGGAGCAACGCGAGGACTGGCCCGGATGGAGCAACAACGAGCGCGTTGCACGCCAGGACGAGATCGATGTGTGGATCTCTGAGTGGACACGGACGCGCACCAGCGACGACGTCCTGTCGCAGGTCGACCAGCTGGGAGTGCCGTGCAGCCGTCTGCAGTCACTCGCCGAGGTGCTCGACAGCCAACAGACCCGCGC
>PWWI01000306.1 GCA_003561535.1 Nitriliruptoraceae bacterium | reverse complement strand
GGGTCCAGGTGGACGTCCAGAACATCGTGATCGGTTCGGTGCTGCTCCTCGCGGTCATCACCGATCCCAGCAGTCTCCGGGCGGCGGCGGTGACCGCACGCGCCCTCGTCCGGAGTCGTTCAGAGCGACAACCGACCGGTTGACGCTACCTGTCCGTCGATGCCCGGCGGGCTCTACCAAGTGCGCGATAACAAGGGAGATCGAACATGCGAACGCGACGCCTCACCGGGCTCGTCGGTCTGCTCGCCGCAGGGGCACTGCTCCTCGCGGCGTGTGGTGACGATGACGCCACTGACACGACGACCGATGCCACCGACGACGCCGCCAGCGAGGATGCCGGTGGCGACGACGACGGCGATGCTGGTGCTGCTGCGGGGGATGGGGAGTTCACCGTCTACGCCCTCCTGCCCCAGGGCAACGATCAGCCCTACGGCACCACCTACCTGCCCCCGATGGAGGCCGCTGCGGCCGAGCTCGGTCTCTCGCTGACCATCACCAACTCGCAGTACGACGCCGACACCCAGGCCAGTGACTGTGAGGTCGCCGTCGCCGCGCAGCCCGACGGGATCATCCTGTGGCCGGCGGTCGGCGACACCGTCCGCCCCTGCCTCCAGGCCGCCAGCGATGCCGGCATCCCGGTGACCGTCACCAACTCCGACGTCAACCCCGAGGACGAGGACCTGACGCGTGGGTACTCCGGGCCCGACACCTACGGGCAGGGCGCGGCCTCCGCGGAGATGATGTGCGAGCTCGCGGACGGGCAGGACATCGGGATCATCATGATCAACGGCCTGACGGGCAACTCGACCGCCATCAACCGCGAGGCGGGCTTCGAGGACACGATCAACGAGCAGTGCCCGAACGTAGAGATCCTCGCCCGTCAGCCCGGCAACTGGAACGCTGACGAGTCCCAGATCGCCGCCTCGGAGATGATCACCGCCGTGGGCGCCGAGAACATCCAGGGTGTCTACGCGGCTGACGACACGATGGTCGCTGGTGCCATCGACGCGCTACGCGCCCGGGACATCGATCCGGCCGACCTGATCATCACCTCCATCGGCAACACCTTCCTGGGCAACCCGCTGGTGCTCGATGGGTCCCTGGACGGCACGGTGTTCCAGTCCTCGTCGTGGGACGGTGAGAACGCCGTGACCCTCATCCACGAGGTCCTGACCCAGGACCCCGGCGAGCGCATCGTGCTCTTCATGCCGGACGTGAAGGTGACCGCGGAGAACGCCGAGGATCCTGACGTCGCACCCGAGTGGTGATCGGCTAGGCCTGGCGTCGGGGACCCCGTTACCGCAACGAGGATCGGGGTCCCCGCTCGGTAATCGTCGATGGTGAGGTACGTGGGAGGGGCGGCATCAGCTGCCGAAGGAGAGGTACACGATGGACACGACACGGCTCAGTGGGAAGCACGTCCTGATCACCGGCGCTGCCCAGGGGATGGGTGCGGCGGTGGGTAAGCACTACGCGGCTCAGGGAGCGAAGGTGTGCCTCGGCGACATCAACGTGGAGGGTGTCGCCCAGGTCGCTGAGGAGATCCGGGGGGACGGGGGTGAGGCAACCCACGTGAAGCTGGATGTCACCGACCGGCAGGACCCCAAGGACGCGGTCGCCCACACGGTCGAGGCGTTCGGGAGCATCAACGTGCTCCTCAACAACGCCGGCATCAACAAGCCGCTGTTCTTCGCCGACATCACGCGCGAGAACTACGAGCGCATCAACGATGTCAACGCCTGGGGCAAGCTCAACGTGATGCAGGCCGTCGTGGCGCAGATGGTCGCGCAGGGGAAGGAGGAGCAGCCCTACAAGATCATCAACGTCGGCTCGATCCTGTCGCGCGACGCTTTCGACGACGTGATCGTCTACTCGATGAGCCAGCACGCGGTCCTCGGCCTGATCAAGGGCAGCGCGAAGGCGCTCATCGAGCACAACATCACCGTCAATGGTTACGCCCCCGGCGTGGTGCGCACGGAGATGTGGGAGCAGCTCGATCGCGACCTTGTGGAGATCGGCAAGTTCGACAAGCCCGGCGAGTCGATGGACAGCATCGCCGAGAACATGATCCTGATGAAGCGCTACTCCTACCCGGAGGACATCGTCGGGACCGCGTCCTTCCTTGCAAGCGCCGAGAGCGACTACATGACTGGTCAGTTGCTGATGATCGATGGCGGCATGGTGATCCAGGAGGCAGCCCGACCCGCGTGCCCGCGACGACCGTCATGGCGTCGCGGGCACGCTCCACCACCCGATAGGAGCATGCCCGATGCACGATGACTCCACACCGGACAGCTACGTGGTCGACGTCCATGACTTCCCGGCGGAGTCCGGTCTCGATCCGGCCGAGGGCTGGATCAACATGCAGGTCCAGTTCCTGATCCAGGCCGCCAACGCCGGCGCGACCGAGCTTGTGGTCGGGCGCACGGTCTTCCCGCCTGGCGGCTCGAGTCACGAGCGCCATCGGCACCACTCCGCGGACGAGTTCGTCTACGTCGTGCGAGGGTCCGGCGTGGTCATGAACGGCGAGGACGAGATCCCGGTGCGGGCGGGCCAGATGGCGTTCCATCCCAAGGGCATCTGGCACGGGTTCCGCAACACCTCGGACATCGAGGAGACGGAGGTCATCTGGGCCTGGGGCGGTGCAGGCTCGCGGGAGGCTGCTGGCTACGAGGTCAAGCCCGAGGCCTGAGCAGCGCCCCGTCGGTCTCACGGTCCGACCGGCGGCTCCCCGAGTTCCTCGAGGACCTCGTCGACCCGCTCGGTGCCTGGGCTGCGACGTGCGATGAGGGCGATGGCGATCCCGGCGCCGATGGCCAGCGCCGCAGTCGGCACGAACGGGTCGAGCGTGGGCACGGCGTCCGCCAGAGCGCCGATCAACGGCGTTCCCACGGCCAGGCCCAGGCTGAAGGCGACGTTGAACAGCCCGAAGGCGCGCCCGCGGGTCGCGACGGTCGAACTCGAGGAGGTCGCCGCGGTGACCGCCGGGAAGATGAGGCCGTATCCGGCCCCGAACAGCGCGCTCCCGGCCACCGCGACCCCGAGGCTCGGCGCTACGGAGAGCAGCAGCATCGCGGCCCCGATCGTGACCAGCCCGAGTGCCATCGGGACGTCAGCCCCCGATCGGTCGACTCGCCCGGCGACCGGGGAGAGCATCAGGCCGGCTGCGACGATGGCGTAGGCCGTGAACAGCCCCCCGACGGCGGACGCGGGTGCCCCCAACGCCTCGGCCGTGCCGGGCAGGAAGCCCGCCAGGACCCCGACAGCGGCGGTGAGCACGACCGTGCCCGCCAGGGCGCGGCGGATCGGTGCGACCTGGAGCAGGGCCCGGATCGCGCGGGGGTGTGCCGCGCGCTCGACCCGGGTGCTCGGCGCGGCAGCTGGCTGGTCATGCACACCGAAGAACGCCACGGCGGCCCCGACCAGCAGCAGCGCCGCGACACCGAGGAACACCGCGTCCGTCCCCGCCGTCTGACGCACGATGCCGGCGGTCGCGGGTGCGAGCACCGCCGCGGCGCCGATCACGGCACCCAGGCGGCCGAACGCCCGTCCCTCGGCGCCGCGTCGCGCGCGGTCACCGGCGGCGGCGAACACGGCGGGGACCAGGATGCCACCGGCAACGCCATGCAGGAGCCGGACCAGGATGAACCCAGGGACGGAGACGGCGAGGGAGTACGCAGCGACCGTCGCCGCAGCGGCGACGAGGCCGACGATCGTCACGACCCGGCGACCGTGCCGATCCACCAGGATCCCTCCGATGATGTTGGCGGGCAGGTTGGCGGCGGAGTACGCCCCCACCGCGAGGCCGATGCCGGCTGCTCCCGCTCCGAGCGAGGCGATGTGCGGAGCGACGGTCGGGAGCAGTGCGAACACGTCGACGAAGGCCAGGAACAGGACGACGCCAGGTGCTCGCAGGGAGGCCCGGGTCGGTGCGGAGGCGGTCACGAGCGCGATCCTGGTAGAGAAGTGGCGGGTGGTGGCAGCAGGGTCGGCGGGCGGTGATGCGCTCGACGTTCGGAGCGCGGGGGACCTCCGGCCCGTTCGCAGGGTACGGCTGCCGTTGGTACGGTCGTCTCAGAGGTCGGCGACGACCTCGACGGACCGAGGTGACGGGCGTCCGCCGGTGACGTCCTCCGGTGAACCGGGTCAGGGCCGAGAGGCAGCAGCCCTAAGCCGTTCTCGGGCGGGTGCCGATCACGGGCGCCCGTCGCCTGGGTCCG
>PWWI01000016.1 GCA_003561535.1 Nitriliruptoraceae bacterium | reverse complement strand
CCTGGAGCGTGGTGGAGCTGAAGGTCTCGTTCAGGAACACGACGCTGTCGGGCGTGGCCTGCTCCAGCAGGGCGTGGACCCGGACCAGCTCGTCCTCCAGCTTGCCCCGCAGCGTGGTGATGCGCTCCTGGCGCTCGAAGTGGGTGAGCAGCCGGTCGTGCAGCCCGACCCGAGCGCGACGCGCGGGCACTGGCAGGCCCAGGCTGGCGAGGTGGTGCAGCTGCCCGAACGCCCGGGCGAAGGTGGTCTTGCCCCCCTGGTTGGCGCCGGTGACCACCAGGAGACGCTCGGGGGGATCGAGGTGCCAGTCGTTGGCTACCACCGGCTTGCCGTCGGCGAGCTGCTTGAGGGCGACCGCGAGGTCGTAGCTGTCCTCGGCGCTGCAGGCCGCGCCGGGCGCCACCAGCTCCGGCTGACACAGCGGCAGCCCGGCGGCCCGGATCCGCTGGAGTCGCTGGTGGTAGGTGAGGTAGAAAGGCCCCTCCCGCGCGAGGCCGGCCACGGTGGGGTCGAGCAGGGGTCGGTGGTGACGGTGCAGGTCGACGAGGGCGGCGAAGGCCTCGGGGTGCTGGTCGGCGACCAGCTCGAGGATGCGCGCGGCCACGTGGTCCACCCCGGGCTCGACCTGGGGGCGTTCGACCTCGCGAGGTGGCCCGGTCCGGAACCGGGCGAAGGTGGCTGCCCCCTCGGCGGTCAGGTCGGGCTCGCCGTGGTCGTGGTCCACGGTGACGCGATCCGCCTGGACACGGACGGTGTAGACGACGCCGTCCATCGCCTCCTGGGCCGCCGCCGCCGCCGAGGCGAGGTCACGGAAGCGGTCACCGGTGACGATCGTCCTGAGCGCCGACCGGCAGCGCGTCACACCGGGGGCATCGAGCTGCAACGCTTCCAGCTGCTCGAGCAGCGCGGTGGTCGCGTGCAGGTAGCGCTGCGCGTTGGTCAGGAACCACGACTCCGCGACGTAGGGGTAGGGCACCCGCTGGGCGGCCTCCTCCCGCTGACGGACCCGCTGGATGCGCCGGGCGAAGCTCTTGAGCGGCGTCGCGACCTCCTCGCGCTCGAGCTCCGTCGCGACCTGCTGCCGGTAGACGACCGTCTCGACGTCCGCGCAGGGGGTCGCGAACCACGGGGCCAGCCACGGAGCGTCGCGGCACAGGGCCTCGAACAGCGGGGCCAGCTGCAGGTCGCGGGCCGCAGCCTCGGTCAGCGGCCGGACCTCGGGACCTGGCCCCGTCCGGCCGTCGGGCCACAGCAAGGACGCGACGACCCCGCTCGGCTGCCCTGTCGCTGCCGGCATCGCTCCCATCCGCCTCGATCGACCCGACGCCCAGCCCCATGACGGCGGGTATCGGTGCCCGCCGGCACGCTACCCGGCGGCGCCCCGATCACGAGGTCAGGACGGTGGTGTCCCATCGGGCCAGCCCCTTGCCCGCTCCCTTCGCCTGGTACAGCGCCACGTCGGCCCGTCGCAGCAGCCGACCCACGGAGGCATCGGTGCCGTCGGCCAGGGCCATGCCGACGCTGACACCGACCTGCCATGGCATCCCGCTGACGACGATGGGCTCCCGCAGCGAAGCGATGACGCGGTCGGCGACCTGCTCGAGGGCGCGCTCGTCCACCGCGCTGGTACCGAGCACGACGAACTCGTCCCCACCGAGGCGGGCGACGGCGTCACCGTCCCGGACGACCCTCCGGAAGCGCGCCGCCACGTGCCGGAGTACCTCGTCACCGACCAGGTGCCCACCGGTGTCGTTGACGGCCTTGAAGCCGTCGAGGTCGCAGAGCAGCACGCCGAACCGGCCACCCTGGGTGGCGAGCCGACCCAGGTGCTGCTCCAACCGTTCCTCGATCCCCCGCCGGTTCACCAGGCCGGTCAGGGCGTCGTGGTGGGCAGCGCGGACCCAACGCATCTCCGACTGCTTGCGATCCGTGATGTCGCTGAGGGTCAGGACCAGAGCCGGGCGGCTGCCCTCGATGTAGCGGTCGACCACCACCTGGATCCAGCGTCCGTCGCCGTCACGGTGGCGCAAGGGGAGATCCGCGGCCCGCGGGAGCGTCTCCGCGTCACGCACCAGCAGACCACGCAACGCCGACGGATCGTCGGTGGGCAGGTCCAGCGCGGAGGTGCCCACCAGGTGCTCGGGCGGGATCCCGAGGACCCGGGTGGCGGCCGGGCTGGCGTAGCGGATACGGGCGCTCGGACCGGGATCGACGATGAGGAGCAGGTCCCCGGTGTGGGCGACGAGGGAGCGCAGCCGCCCATCCGAGGCCGCGGCTTCGAGCAGCGCAGCGTCACGACCGGCCCCCAGCAGGTGCAGGCGGGCCAGGACGGCCGGGACCAGGACGATCCAGGCGACCGCCAGGGAGCCGAGGGCGACCCCCGCGCCGAGCAGCTGGGTCACGAGCAGCACGACCGGCGGGGCGAGCAGGGCGAGGCCGACGGCGATGGAGCGGCCCGCCGTGAACCCATCCGAAGCGGTCACACGCCGCACATCGAGCGCCCGCATCGACGGGTGCAGCGCAGCCACGCCCGCCACCAGGTTGGCGACGGCACCGAAGATCGCCCGGGCTCCTCCGTGGTGCGCGATGCCATCCACGGCTTGGCCGATGGCACCGAGCAGGAACGCGGCGACGGCCGCCACCAGCGCGGCCGCGAGCAGCAGCGCCGCGGCGCGCTCCCGGGCCGGGAGCGCCCGTAGCGTGCGGACCAGCAGCCCGAGGACGGCGACGAACAGCAGCACCTGGAGCCCACCGGCCAGCTCCGTGCTGGACCCCGCCCATCCGGGGGCGCCGGCGGGGACCACCAGCAGCTGCCACAGCAGGGTCCACACCGCCGCGGCCAGCAGCAGAGCGTCGAGCGCACTGCCCAGATCCCGGCCGCGCACCCCGACGGTCACGTCCAGCATGGCCAGCAGGACCAACCCCCCGCCGGCGGCGGTGAGCCACGCGTCAGCCGGCACGTTCGCTGCGACCGATCCCGGGGTCGAGGACACCAGGACCACGAGGTCGCCGACCGCACTGGCACACATACCGGCCAGCAGCAGCAGCCAGGCACGGCGCCGCCGTGGCCGGTTGGCCACCACGCCGACCACCACAGCGACGATGCCCGCCAGGACCAGCCCGAACCGCCACCACAGCGCGCTCAGGCCATCGAGCTGGCCGAGGCGGGCCACCCCCAGGGCGCCGACGATCAGCAGCCCGACGCTCGCCTGGCTGAGTCTCGCCTCCCGGTCCTGCCACGCCCCCATCATGCCCCCTGCCCTTGCCTCCATGGTCGGCGCGATCGGAGCGGGACTGAAGGCGGAGGGCCGACGACGGGGGTGTCAGCCGGTCAGTGGCACCACCTGGAGCTGACGGGCAGCCAGTCCGCGGGTCGCACCCTCGCGGTGGTGGCGCCGGCAGAGCACCTCGTAGGCCCCCTCGCCGGCATCGACGTCACCGACGACGACCTGCTCGCCCTCACGCTGGATCCGCCCGTCGACCGTGCGGGCGTTGAGGTTGCCTCGTTCGCCGCACCAGCACCTGGCCTCGACCTGGAGTTCCTGGCGACGGTCCGCGAGCTCCAACAGCCGCTGGGAGCCGGGGAACAGGGTGGTCGTGAAGTCCGTCAACAGTCCGAAGGCCTGCACGTCGACCTCCAGTTCGTCGACGACCTGTGCGAGCTGGTCGACCTGCGCCCGCGAGTAGAACTGAGCTTCGTCGCAGATCAGCACGTCGAGCGCGTGGCCCTCGGCGAGCAACGTCCCCACGTGGTGCCGGAGATCGAGTTCGTCGGTCACGACGGTCGCCGGCTGTGCCAGTCCGATACGGGAGCTGATGGTGCCCCCCTGACGATCGTGCTTGGTCAGCAGCAGGCAGCGCTTGCCGGCCTGGACCGCGTTGTGGTGGATCTGCAACGCGAGGGTCGACTTCCCGCAGTTCATCGTGCCGTAGAAGAAGGTCAGCTCGGCCACGCCATCGTCTCCGGGTCGGTGGTCGGGTGCTCCACGGGGAGCGACCGTGGTTGTAGCGCACCCGCCGGGGTGAGGGAGACAGGCCCCGAACGTGGACGAACCCGGACCTCACGGTCCGGGTTCGACGGCTCTGTGCGACGCGCGACGCGCCGCGTGAGCGCCGGTGAGCTCAGGCGGGCGTGACGTCGGAGGCCTGCGGCCCCTTCTGCCCCTGGGTGACCTCGAAGGTGACGGCCTGGCCGTCCTCGAGGGTCTTGTACCCCTGAACGTTGATGGCGGAGAAGTGG
>PWWI01000209.1 GCA_003561535.1 Nitriliruptoraceae bacterium | reverse complement strand
TCGCGGCGGCGATCCGGGAGGCCGAGGCCTGCAAGGAGACCGGCGAGGAGAAGGTGATCCTCACCGCGCTCTGCGGGCACGGCCACTTCGACATGGCCGCCTACGACGCCTACCTGTCGGGGCAGCTAGAGGACCACGCCTACTCCGCCGAGGCCGTGGCCGAGG
Organism: Nitriliruptoraceae bacterium; assembly: GCA_003561535.1. Classification (GTDB taxonomy): domain Bacteria; phylum Actinomycetota; class Nitriliruptoria; order Nitriliruptorales; family Nitriliruptoraceae; genus T1Sed10-7. The sequence continues at coordinate 15,294 of PWWI01000209.1, read as the reverse complement.
CCATGAGCCGGGTCCCGGTCATCGACGCCTGAGCGGCCGACCCGACCCACCACCCCGGCCGATCGATCACGTCCCCGCCGCGAAAGGGGTGGTGGGGGCGGGCCCGGGGACGTACCCTCGAAGCAACCGACCTCAGGAGCCCCGATGAACCTCGGAAAGCTGCGACGGCGCCTCATCGTGACCGGACGGGACGAGACCGCCGCGGTGGTCCGGACCCGCGGTGACGAGGGCGAGTTCGAGGCGACATCGCGTCGCACACGCACCCCAGAGGTTGCTGACGACGAACTCCCGCCCCTGCGGGTGATCGACCAGTCCGACGACACGGGGTCCGCACCCCGGGACTGAGCGGCCGTGCCGCCGTTCCTGGTGTTCTTCATCCTCCTGGCGGTCGTCTTCGTCTTCCTGTGGGTCGCCAGCAACGACGAACGCGAACTGCCGTCAGGTGAGTTGGAGGACGCTGCGCTCGACGAGCCGATCATGGCCGTCAAGCGCGCCCACGTGCGGCTCTCCTCCGACGGGCGCGAGGCCACGCTGACGGGCCTGACCGCGGGGAGCCGCTACGCGGTCGACGCTCGCGCCACCTGCCCACGTGGGTGCGTGACCCCCACGCCGACCTGCCGCTGCGGGTTCTACGCGATGCGCTCCGACGTGGAGTCCCGTCGGCTCCCCAGCGAGGCGACCTGGGCCCGGCGGGCCGATCCGCTCAGCGTGCGCCTGGACGTGGAACTGTCGGGGGTGGTGCTGGAGTACGAGCTGGGCTACCGCGCCGAACGCCAAAGGGTCGTCGAGGTCGGTATCCCCGACCGCTGCGTGCCTTGCGCCGAGGCCGGCGTCGACCGCCAGGCGGCAGGTCTCATCGCTCGTCCGCGCCGCATCGCCAGCCCCTTCAGCGGCTCGGGGAACCCCTACCTGGGCGATCCGAGCCTGCGCGAGTGGCTGGAGCTGCGCTCGGCCTGCCTCGACCACTGGGAGAGCGCGCCTGGACAGCCCGCCCTGGCCCTGGGCGATCTCGCCGAGCTGCTGGGCACCGTGGTCCGCTGGGAGGCCTCGGGGACCGCCGGTCCCGTCAGCCGCTGATCGCCGGCGTTGCTCCACCCCGCCCTCGCGCAGGAGCGGCACCGCGATCCGCCAGCCAGCACCCCTCAGGTCCCGGCCCGCGCCGCGATCCGGGGATGGTCACGCAGGGTCCAGGAGGCCGCGGCCACCCCGATGAGACCGAGGAAGGCCCCTGGTCGGGCGCCCAGCACCAGGGCTGCCACGATCCCGATCATCAGCGCGGTACCACCGAGCCAGGCCGAACGCCGCCGGGTGGTGACGGGGACGTCGCGGCGGCGGCGGGACTCGAAGGCGACCACGCCCGCCAGCACCGGCGCGACCATGACGATGCACAGCACCACCCACCACAACCGCCCCCACCAGAACCCCGCCTCACCCGGCACCCCGGCATCGATCGGCGCCCCGAGGACCTCGCCGAGCCACGCTGCCGGCAGTTCCGCGAGCTTGTGCCACAGGTAGAGCGGCATGCTCAACACGCTGAGCACCGTCACCACCCCACCGATCCTACGGCCCTCGAGCCGGCGCCGGGCGGGCCCCTCGAACAGCAGCACTCCGCCGACCTGGAGCCACATCACCCCGATCAACGCCAGCGTCGGCGGTAGCACGTTCGTCCCCCCGGCCAGGTCCCCACCCACCATGGCGACCGGGTAGCCGGAGGCGACGCTGGCCAGCAACCAGACCCCACCGAGCACGAGGAACCCCGCCCCCGTCCGCGGACCTCCGAACCTGCCACGCCGCCACGCGATCCCGAGCTGCTGGGGCAGTAGCCACACCGTGATGAGGTTCGTCCACCCGAGGTCGGGACGCGAGGTGGTGACCTGCTCGCCGAGGGTCAGCAGCTCCGCCACCGAGGTCACCTGCCCCCGCAGGAGGTCGGCCGCCGCCGCGATCACGACCAGGCCGACCACCGCACCGAGCCCGAAGCGCTGATCTGCCCGGACGCTCAGCGGCAGCAGCGCCTGGACCGCCAGGAGCATCAACAAGAACCACAGGTGGACCGTCAGCGACTGATCGAGGGGGCCGATCAGCCGGGCCCCGGTCACGACGGAGATGAGGACCAGCACCGACAGGACGGCGAGGTAGGTGACGGTCGGACGGGCCAGGCCCAATGCCCGCCCCGCCCACCAGGACAGCTGGCTCGACCGCTCACTCAACCGGCGCGCCGCACCGTCGGCGCTGACCGCGGCCGACACGAACACGAACAACGGCACCACCTGGAGGAACCAGGTCAGCACCCCCGCGGTGTCCCACACCGTGAGCAGGTGCTCGGTGGACACCATCCGGCCGTCGACCAGTCGCGGAAGGGTCGCGAGCCAGTGGCCGAACACCACCACCAGCAACGCCACCGCCCGCAACGCATCCGGGTACCGGTCGCGGGGCGCCGGCTCCGGTGCGTCGCGCGGTCGCGTCACCCGATCCGCTCCAGACCCGGCCAGGTCTCGGTGACCGGTGGACGCTCCGCCCCGATGCGCTGGAGGTAGGCGTTGAAGCTGTCGCGCCACACCCCGTGGGCGCGAACCTGGAGCTCGGTGAGCTCAGCCACCTCCGCCATCGCCAGCTGTTGCGGGTAGGTGGTGACCAACCGGCGGGCGACCGCACACGAGGCGACGGCGTCGGCCCGAGCGCTGTGCGCGTCGTCGAGCGCCACCCCGTAGACCTGGCAGGCGGTCTCCAGGGTGCGCTTGCCCTTGCGGTACCGGTCCACGTGCCGGTCGAGCACCAGCGGGTCGAGCAGCACGCAGTCGGGCAGTTCCAAGGCGGGTTCGAGCCGGGCGAACTCGGCGGCGAGCAGCGGCCAGTCGTAGGTCGCGTTGTAGATCACCAGCGGCCAGCCGCTGCCGGCGATCCGGCGGAGGTGCCGGTGGACGACCGGGAGGACCTCGGTGGCCGGTGGGGCCGCCTCCGCAGTGAGCCGCTCGCGGGTGATGCCGTGCACCGCTGACGCTCCCGGGGGGATCTCCACCTCGGCACCGGGGTCGACCAGCCCCGCGTACAGGTCCTCGATGCGGCCCCCGCCGTCGTCGACGATCAGGGCCAACTCCACGATCCGCGCGGTGGCCGGGTCGACCCCGGTGGTTTCCAGGTCCAGCGCTGCGAAGGGACCGGTGGTCCACTCGGGGCGGCCGTCGAGCGCGTCCAGGGACAGCTGTGACACGGGCGTCACTCCTCACACGTCATGCGGACACCGGTGACCCTACGGGCCGGGACGAACCCATGACGACCACCGTCCACAGCGGCGGACCCTAGGCTCTTGACCAGCGCCCGGCCAGGGCCCATCCGAAGAGACCATGATGCCGGAACCACAGCCTCCCGAGCACCCGACCTCCGCGCGGGACTACCCGCTGGAGTACATCGCCCAGCACATCGGCGAGGAACGCCGCATGGTGTCCGTGCTCGGCGAGGTGCGGGAGCTGGTCTTCGGTGCCCAGGACGGGTTGGTGTCCACTCTCGCCGTGGTCGCGACCGTCGCCGGGGCCAGCACGGACAACCTCGCCGTCCTGGTGGCTGGCTTCGCATCGGCGATGGCCGGGATCTTCTCCATGGCGATCGGCGAGTACATGGGCTCCAAGAGCAAGGCAGAGATCGAGGGTGGCCACCTCGAACGGGAGTGGGAGGAGGTCCAGCAGCGGCCCTTCGAATCCGAGGCCGAGGTCGCCTACCTGTTCATGCAGGAGGGCATGGACCCCGAGGTGGCGTGGGAGACCGCCGCGGTGATCGCCCGCTACCCCGAGTCGCTGCTGGCGACCATGGTGGCCAAGGAACTGGGGCTCAGCAGCGACGACCAGGCCGAAGCAGAAGGCAGTCCCCTGCGGGGCGCGGTCGTGATGGGTGCGTCCTTCGCCGGCGGATCGGCGGTGCCGATCCTGCCCTTCCTGTTCACCGAGGGGCTGCCGGCCCTGGCGCTGGCGACCCTGTTCACCGGGCTGGTGCTGTTCGCCATCGGGGTCGTCAAGTCCCGGTGGACCGCACGGTTCTGGCTGTGGTCCGGCCTGGAGATCGTCGCCCTGGCAGCAGTGGCCGGGATCGCGGGCTACCTGTTCGGCGGCGTGCTGCCGGACCTGCTCGGCTTCGCTGGGGTGGTCTGATCGGACCGCAGCGCTGGCCTCTTCAGCGGCGCGCCCGGAGCGGCTCGCCGGTCTCCGCCTTGGCCAGCAGGCTGACGGGTGGCAGGAACCGCTCCCCGTAGGCGTCGGCGAGCTCCTTGCACCGTCCCACGAAGCCCGTCGTCCCCCCCGGGTACTGGTCGATGTACTGGGCCAATCCGCCGGTCCACGCCGGGAACCCGATCCCGAAGATCGAGCCGATGTTGGCGTCCTCGAAGGTCTCGATCACGCCCTCGTCGAAGCACTTGACGGTCTCGAGCCCCTCGGCGAACAGCATCCGCTCCATCAGGTCGGTGAGCGGTAGCTCGTTGTCACCGCTGGTGATGTGCTCGAGCAGCCCCGGCCACAGCCCGGTCCGCTTGCCGTCCTCGCCGTAGTCGTAGAAGCCGGCGCCGGCGGCGCGACCCTCCCGCCCGTGGGACTCCACCAGCGTGTCGAGCAGCTCGTAGGCAGGGTGGCGCTGGTAGGGGGTGCCGTCCCGTTCGGCCGCGGCCCGGTACTCGGCCTCGATCTTGCGCGGCAGGGTCAGGGTCAGCTCGTCCATCAGCTGCAGGGGCGGGGCCGGGTAGCCGGCCTGCTCGCCGGCCCGCTCGATCCGGACCGGGTGGACCCCCTCGCCGAGCATGGCGACGGCCTCGTTGAGGAAGGTCCCGATGACCCGGGAGGGGAAGAACCCGCGCGCGTCGTTGACCACGATCGGGGTCTTCTTGATCTGCTGCACGAGGTCGATCGCCTTGGCGACCGACGCATCCGAGGTGCGCTCACCGCGGATGATCTCGACCAGCGGCATCTTGTCCACGGGCGAGAAGAAGTGCAGGCCGATGAAGTCCTCGGCGCGCTCGACGCCGGCGGCCAGCTCCGTGATCGGCAGCGTCGAGGTGTTGGAGCAGAGCAGGGCGGTAGGGGTGACGACCGGCTCGGTCTCGCCGAACACGCGGTGCTTGAGCTCGGTGGACTCGAACACCGCCTCGATGACGAGGTCGCAACCGGCGAGGTCCTCGTAGCGGTCGGTGGTCGTGATCCGGTCCAGCAGGGCCTGGCCCTTCTCCGCGGTCTCCTTGCCCCGCTCGATCCCCTTGGCGACCAGCCTCTCCGAGTAGGCCTTGCCCTTGGCGGCAGCCTCCACCGAGACGTCCTTGAGCACCACCTCGATGCCCGAACGGGCGCACTGGTACGCGATCCCTGCGCCCATCATCCCGGCACCGAGCACGGCGACCTTGGTGGCTGCCCACCGCTCGTAGCCGTCGGGCCGTGAGGAGCCCTTCTCGATCGCCTGGAGGTCGAAGAAGAAGGCCTGGGTCATGTTCTTCGACTGCTGCGAGTTGCACACCAGGTCGGCGAAGTAGCGCGACTCGATACGGGTGGCGGTCTCGAAGTTGACCTGGGCACCTTCATAGGCGGCGCAGAGGATGTTCCGCGGCGCGTGGTAGTCGGCCCCCTTGGTCTGCTTGCGCAGGTTGGCGGGGATGGCCGGCGCGTTGGCGGCGAAGGACGGCCGGGAGGGGTCGCCACCGGGCATGCGGTAGCCGTCGGTGTCCCATGGCTGCCGGGCATCGGGGTTGGCGGCGATCCAGGCCCGGGCGCTGGCGAGCAGCTCGTCGGCGTCGTCGACCACCTCGTCGATCAGCCCCAGTTCGTGGGCCTTGGCCACCCTGTGCCGCTGCCCCTGCAGCAGCACGTTCATCAGCGCCGGGATGATGCCCATCATCCGCACCGTGCGCACCACCCCGCCCCCACCGGGGAGCAGGCCGAGCGTGACCTCGGGGAGCCCGAACACCGCCCGAGGATCGTCGATCGCGACGCGGTGGTGACAGGCCAGTGCCAGCTCGAGACCGCCGCCGAGCGCGGTGCCGTTCAACGCGGCGACCACAGGGACACCCAGGGTCTCGAGGACGCGCAGGTGGGCCTTGAGCAGCTCGGTGTTGGCGAAGACCTTCCCGGCGTCGTCCGGTGTGGCCTCGATCAACTCCTTGAGGTCCCCGCCGGCGAAGAACGTCGGCTTGCCGGAGGTCAGGATCACCCCGGCCAGGTCCTCCTCGGCCTCCAGGCGGCGGACCACCTCACCGAGGTCCTCACCGAAGCGGGCGCGCATCGTGTTCGCCCGCTGGGTGGGGTCGTCCATGGTCAGGGTGACGATGCCGTCGGCGTCGCGGTCGTAGCGGATGGTCTCGAGCTCGGTCGTCACGGCAGCTCCATCGGGATGCGCGAGGTGGCGAAGGGGATGGCCGGTGATCGGCGGTGATCGCGCCGGGGGCCTGACGGCGCTGGTGGCCGGAGGGTCAGACTCGCTCGACGACGGTGGCGATGCCCATCCCGCCGCCGATGCACAGGGTCACGAGGCCAGTGGTCAGGTCACGGCGCTCCAGCTCGTCGACGACCGTGCCGAGCAGCATGGCGCCGGTGGCCCCGAGCGGGTGGCCCATGGCGATCGAACCCCCGTTGACGTTGGTGCGGTCGGGTTCGACGTCGAGGTCGCGCATGAGCTTGAGCGCCACGGACGCGAAGGCTTCGTTGATCTCGACGAGGTCGATGTCGGCCGCGGTCATCCCGGCCTTGTCGAGCGCCTTGCGACAGGCCGGAGCGGGGCCGGTGAGCATGATCGTGGGCTCGGAGCCGATGACGGCCGCAGCCCGGATGCGGGCCCGGGCGGTCAGACCGTGCCGTGCCCCCGCCTCCCCGGTGCCCAGGAGCACGAGCGCGGCGCCGTCGACGATCCCTGAGGAGTTCCCAGCCGTGTGGACGTGGTCGATGCGCTCCACGTCGACGTAGCGTTGCAGCGCGACGGCGTCGAATCCACCCATCTCGCCGATGCCGGCGAACGCCGGCGGCAGCGCCCCGAGGCTGTCGACGGTCGTCTCGGGCCGCACGTGCTCGTCGCGGTCGAGGATCGTCACACCGTTGCGATCTCGCACGGGGACGATGGAGCGGTCGAAGTGGCCGTTGGCCCACGCCTTGGCGGCCCGGACCTGGGACTCGAGCGCGAAGGCATCCACGTCACCGCGGGAGAAACCCTCGATGGTGGCGATCAGGTCGGCGCCGATGCCCTGCGGCACGAAGCCGGTGTCGAGGTTGGTCTCCGGGTCCATCGCCCACGGATCACCGCCGGTCCCCATCGGCACCCGCGACATCGACTCGACCCCGCCCGCGACGATCAGGTCCTCCCACCCGGACCGCAGCCGCGCGGACGCCTGGTTCACGGCCTCGAGACCCGAGCCGCAGTACCGGTTGAGCTGGACACCGGCGACCGGCTCCGGGAGCCCCGCGGCGAGTGCCGCCGTGCGCGGCAGGACCCCTCCCTGGTCACCGACCGGGCCGACGACGCCCAGCACGAGGTCATCGATCGCTGCCGGGTCCATGCCGGGGTTGCGCACCTGGAGTTCGTGCAGCAACCCCTTCACGAGGGTGACCGGCTTCACCTCGTGGAGCGACCCGGAGGCCTTCCCTCGCCCTCTCGGGGTCCGGATCGCGTCGTAGACGTACGCCTCGGTCATGACCCGTTCCTCCCTGTCTCCACGCAGCCGCGTCCCCGCCACTGCTCCGCGAGGAACGGTAGGCGACGAGCCGCTCCGATGCCGCATCAGCCGGCCTACGAGCAGGTCGCCACGGGAGCCGCGCCGCGTGCAGCCTCCACGACGTCCGCGATCGGTAACGCGACGCAGCACCCCTCGTCGCGACGCGCGTAGAGCTGTCCGACCACCTCGCTGGCAGCATCGACGACGGGGGAACCCGACGCCCCCTGATCCGCCTCGATGGCGAGGACGAGCCCGGCGGGCTCGATCCGCTGCACGTAGCCGGGGAGCACCGCCGGTTGGGCACCGGGGAACCCGACGACCCGGATCGCTTGGCCGAGCAGCACGTCGGCACCGATGACCAACGGTGACCGGTCCACCACCTCGTCGAGCACCAGCCCCCCCACGTCGAGGTCCGTGGCGAGCCGCACCTCTGTCACCGCCACCTCGGCGCTGCCATCCAGCGGCTGCACGGTCGTCGAACGCCTGCCCTCGACCACGTGACGGTTGGTCACCACCACGGTCTCGTCCTCGATCTCCAGCACGAATCCGGTCCCACACCGGGGGTCCTCACCGCAGCTGGCACTGAGCACCAGCAGCACTGCCTGGGCCCACAACTCCTTCTGTTCGACACCCCGCACCGAAGGCTCGCCCTGGCCACCGGTGCCGGCGCGATCAGCGAGCCATGCCCCGACCGGCACGAGCACGAGGAGCACGGCCAGCGCGACGAGCCAGCGCCTGCTGCGGACGAGCACACGCGCCGACGAGGGGCGGAACCCAGTGAGGTCGTCCTGAGCCCGAGGGCTGGACACCGGACCGGGCGCGGACGGGGAGGTCATGGGCAGGCCGGACCGGGCACGGCAGCACGGGCGGCAGCCACGAGGAGGTCCGTGGGCGTCGCCAAGCCGCGCCCATCCGAGGTCCGTGCGAAGACCTGACCGACGACCTGGCCCTCATCGTCGAGGACCGGCGATCCGGACGCGCCGGCACCGACCTCGAGGGCGAGGGTGAGACGTCCCGGCTCAGCACGATCCACCCTGCCCTCACGCAGCACCGGTCGCGCGCCCGGGAAGCCGACCGTGATGATCGGCTGGCCCAGGGTCGCAGCCGGCCCCCCGGGTAGCGCAGGCGGCACCACCTCCTCGTCCAGGACGAGCACCGCGACGTCGGCGACGTCCGAGAGCAGCACCTCCCGCACCTGCGCTCCCGGGCCAGCCTCCAGGGGCTGGACGACCGTGGACCGGGCAGCGTCGACCACGTGCCGGTTGGTGACCACCGTGGGGACACCGTCGAGTTCCAGGCTGAACGCGCTGCCGCTACGGGAGCGACCCGTGCAGTCGACGCTGCGGACCAGCAGCAGCGACGCGGTGATCGCCGCGTCATCGCCGAGCGCGTCCTCGACCGCGCCCCCAGCGCTGCGGATCGCCAACCGGTCCAGCACCCAGCCGCCTGCGGGGATCAGCATCGCGAGGGTCACCAGGATGCCCAGGACGAGTCGGAGGCGGCCGAAGACCCGCGACATGGTGGTCTGGAACCCGTCGAGGTCATCAGGGTCAGGCGAGGTGTCCGCCGCGTGTGCGCCCGGCTCCGACCGGTCCTCGGAAGACACCGGTGGCTCTCGATCGGTCACAGGACACACCCAGGCTGGTGAAGGACCGACGGTACCGACCGTGCGCTCAGCAGCGATCCGAGTGCACCCCGACGCATCGTCCACAGCCCGATGCCGCCGGCACTTGCATCCCTCGAGAAGCGAACGTATGTTCGACCCATGCCATCGACCCTCGCCTACCGCCCCGCCCCGTCGCTGCCCGCCCCGTCGATCGCCGGGCGGCAGCGCTCCCGCGCGGGTGCACCACGCGCGACGGCCCTGGTGGGACGCTACGGCTCGAGCGGGCACGGGCGGCGTCTCGCACGAGAACACCTCGCCGGGTACGAGACCGGACCCGCCGACGCCGACGACCCCACGGGACGAGCTGCCGCCCACACCGCGAACGGTGACCGCAGAGGCGCAGGCGCCGATCGGCCGGAGGCAGCGCCACACCCGGTCGATGACGCGGCGTGGCGCTACCTCCACGACCTGGACGACCCCCGACCAGGCGAGGGCACCCCACCCTTCGGGCTCCCGGTACTGGCCGAGATCCCGGGACTGGCGACCGTGCTCGAGCAGTTGCGGGAAGCCGACCGGCTCATCGCCCGGGCCCTGGAGGGCATCCTGCTCCTGCAGGATCAGGCGGACGTGATCGGCACCACGGGCGTGAGCCTGGAGACGTGGGTGACCACGATCGCCCGCCGCACGCGCACCGATGCGCGCATGCTGCTCTCGGCTGCGGAGATGGTGCGTCGACTCCCGACGCTGCGAGCGGCCTTCCAGGAGGGGCGGCTGTCGTGGGCGCAGGTCCGAGCGGTCGCGTTGAAGGCGCGACCGATACCCACCTCCCTCGACGACCGCATCGACCAGGCGGTCGCCGACGCCCTCGACGGGGTGGGCGGCGCCGAGCCCGATGCGCTCACACGGGTGATCACGTGGTCGCTGGCAGCGTTGCAGCCTCAGGCTCTGGAACGCCAGGAGCGGCGGGACCGAGAACGCGAGTACCTCGGGATGCAGCCCCGACTCGACGGCACGGGTGGGCGGCTGTGGGGCGAGTTCTCGGCGACCTCATGGGCGGTGCTCGACGCCGCCCTCAACGGCGCCGCGGATGCCGACCGGGACCGTTGCGCCGGAGCCGGTCACGATGGCCGAGCAGCTGCGGCCGAGTCCGGCCGCAACAGCTACGGGGCCGAGCGGGCCGCCCGCCTCGTCGACCTCCTCGACCAGGGCCTGGCCGGGGCCAGCAACGAACCCGATGCTGGCGCCACGGTGCCGGAGGGGCCGGACGGCGACGCCCAGGCACCCGCGCAGGCCCCCACCCGGAGCCGACCCCAACTCCTGCTACGAGCCGACCTGGACACCCTCCTCGATCGCGACCAGACCCCGGGGTCGTTGCTGACCGGCATGCTCGGCGGCCACGTCCGCGTGAGCGCTCCGACGGCACGGCGACTGATCGATGCCCGGGGTGCCGATCTGCGCACCGTGATCCTCGACGACACCGGCAGCGTTGTCGGCGTCGGTCGTCGGGTGCGGATCGCTCCCGGCTGGCTGCGGGATGCCACCTTGGCGGTGCACGACACCTGCAGCGCCCCCGGCTGCGCGGCACCGGCGCGCACGAGCCAGATCGATCACGCGCGCCCATGGCAACCGGCCCGGCCCGATGACCTGCCGGGCACCACCGACGTCAGCGAACTCGCTCCGGTGTGCGCCGAACACAACCAGGGCAAGGAAGGCGCCGGCTGGACCGTGCGCCAGTCCACCGACGGTCGCCGCAGCTGGGCGCACCGCCGTAGTGGCCTGACGACCCGCACCATCCCCGCGACGTGGCGACCGCAGGCGGGCACGCCACCCGACGTGCCAGACGAGCCGGCGGGTTGACCATCGGCGTCGCACCACCGGTGGGTCCGACCGCCGGCGGGGAGCCGGTGAGCAGCGCCGGTGAGCAGCCCCGGGTTCAGGCGATCCGCTCGACGAAGCCAGCGAGTTGGTTGAGGTTGCGGACCTCGACCATGTCGTCGACGTAGCGGGCATAGCTCGACGCGATCGAGTCACCGCTGTCCCAGAACCGACGCGGCTCGGGGTTGAGCCAGTACACGTGCCGCGCCCGGCGCTGGAGGTCCGCCAGCACCCATGCCGCCGACTGGCGGTGGTTGTTGCGCGCATCGCCGAGGATCAGCACCGTGGTGCGCGGGCCCAGCCCCTCGACGTACTCCGCGTGGAAGCCTTCGAGCGCACGTCCGTAGTCGGAGTGGCCATCGAGCCACACGAGCTCGGCCTCGACCAGCATCCGCCGCATGGCCTCGTCCACCTCCCCGCTGGCGAACCAGGGCGTCACCTCGTCGAGGGCGTCGATGAACGCGAACGATCGGACGGTGGAGAACTGCTCCTGGAGCGCGTGCACCAGTTGGAGGGTGAACCGAGAGAAGGACGCCACCGAGCCCGAGACGTCACACAGCAGGAACAGCTCGGGCTTGTGCGGCCGACGGGGACGGAAGATGGGCTCGAAGGGGACGCCTCCGGTGATCAACGAGCGTCGGACCGTGCGCCGCACGTCCAGCCGGCCGTCACGACCGACCTTGCGCTTGGCGGCGACCCGGGTGGCCAGCTTGCGCGCCAGCGGCCGGATCTGGGCCCGGAGCTCCTGCTGCTCCTCACGGCTGAGGTGGAACAGGTCCCGCTCCTCGAGCGGCGGCCGCACCAGGCGGTCGGCCACCTGCTCGAGCCCGCGGTCAGCTGCGGCATGCCGGCGGATCTCCGCATCGACCTCCTGCTGGAACGTCCGCAGTCGGCGCTCGAACTCGTCACGGAGCAGACGCTCCTCGAGCGGGGACAGATCACCGTCGCTCAGGTCCTGCTCCCGCCGCAACAGCTCGGCCAGCAGCCGTTGCGGATCGACCGCCCGGAACACCTTGTACTGGAAGTAGGTGATTCTGCCATCGCGCCCCTCGACCCGGCCGAACCGTTCCACCGCCTCCCGGGCCGCCCGCCGGATCGCCTGCTCGTCACCGCTGCCGAGTACCTCGACCAACGACCGCAGCCCAGCCTCTGGATCCGAGCCGTCCTCGTCTGGGCGCTGCTCCTCCTCGGTCTGGTCGGGATCAGCAGCGGAGTTCGGGGGGACCAGCCGGGCGGGGAAGTAGAGGTCGAACAGTTCGTCGAAGGCCGCCCGCTGCGTCCGGGCCGTCACGGTCACCGCCGCGAGCGCCTCCCGGAGTTGCTCGCGGTCGAGCAGTTCCACATGCCTGAGCGCTCGGACGGCATCGATCGCCCCCGCCTGGGCCGCGGGCAGGCCGGCCCGTCGCAGGGCGGCGACCAGGTCGAGCACGCGTGCCAGGACCCCCGCCAGCGGCGGAGGCTCCTCACAGATCACAGCGTGCACGCGGTCATGGTCGCTCGGCACGTCCCACTCCTCGTCGCGTCGCAGCTACCGTCCGGCCGGCTGGGCTGCGGCCACGGTAGCCAGCGCGCGGCTCCACGCCAGGGCGTCTCACCACCCGACCGCCTCACGGCCCGGCCGCCCGGTCAACCCACCGGCTGCTCTCCCGCGAACGTCACGACCACTCGCGATGACCCATCGCCGACCAGGAGCAGGCTGGTGCCGCCTCCATGTCGGGCCACGTCGATGACCGGCAACGGCCACTGGGCCGGCACCCCGCCAGGGTCGGTCACGCCGCCAGCTGGCCCCGGGAGCAGCACGAGTGCTGCACCGGTCGCGACCGCCGCCCCACCCCCGGGCAGCGCCGCGACGCCTGCTCCGCGGGTCATCCCCACCGTGCCTCCCGCCGCCCCGTCGGCCTGCACCGCCTCCACCACCTCGGAGGGCCACTCTGGTGCGTCCAGCTCTCGGCTGGTCCCACCTTCGATGGCCAGCAGCCGGGGACGCTGGCGGCCGAGGTCGACCAGCACGACCTGCGCGGCGTCGCCTGCGCTGGACGCCGCCACGACCCGCTCTCCGGGTCGGAGGTCGACCTCCCAACGCACCGTGCCATCCGATCGGCCAACGGCGAGCAGCCGCTGGGGCCCGAGGGCGCGGGCGTCCTGCTCGGCCTCCTCGTCGGCCCGGCCCTCACCATCGACCTCCCGCAGCACGACGAGTGCGAGCTCGTCGCCGACGGCCACGACCTCCGCACGGGTCGGTCCCTCCTCGGACAGTCCCGCGTCGGAGGCCGCCAGTTCGTCGCGGTCCAGCGTCCACAGCTCGGCACCGTCACCCCGAGCGACCGCGGTGAGCACCGGTGCCTCCTCCCCCGGGGTGGTGCGGGTCCCGGCAACCACCACGTCCGGACCGAAGCCGGCGGTCAGACGGGCTCCGGCCAACCCCGCTGGCGCCGCCGGGAGCACCAGCTCGGCCGACCAGACCTGTCCGGCCACCGGATCGCGCAGCTCGAGCTCCGGGTCGTCGCCGTCCTCGTCGATCCGCAGCACCAGCAGCTGGCCCTCCCCGGCGGCGAGGTGGAAGGCCAGTGGGCTGCCGACCAGGGCGGTGTCCTGGCAGGTCAGGCCGGTGAGGTCCTCGTCGAGGGGTTGGAGCGCATCCACCTGGCCGGTGAGCGGGTTGGTCAGGGCGAGACTGTAGAGGTGGTCCCCGTCACCGACCGCGGTCCCGGCGGCGAGCGACACCGCGGCTGCGACCCTGTCGCCCTGGCCTGCCAGGGCGACGACATCGTCCCCGAGGGCGACAACACCCTGTCCTGTCGCGGCCAGCGCCGTCGCCCCGTCCACCGCAGCGACCCCGGTGATCGGGCCGAGCGGCACGGTGAGGTCATCGAGGGCGGTCCGGATCGCCGCGAGCTGCTCCGCCGGAAGGGCACCGAGAGCGTCGAGGAGCAGCTCCGGGTCGCCGTCCGCGTCGGGGGCCGTCGTGGCCTGAGGGGCGATGTCCGCGCAGGCCGACCTGGCGAACAGCGACCCACTGACCACCCCGACGAGGACCAGACCCACCATGGCCAGCGCCCCGATCACCAGCGTGCGACGATCCGCCGCCATCAGCTCGTCGTCCCCGTGGACGCGGCCGAGCTCGCCCTGGGAGCCTGGGGTGTCACTCACGGGCTCAGTTCATCTCCGGGCGCGGAGGGATCGTCAAGTGGGCCAGAGCGCGCTCGACGTCCTGCTGATGCTTGAGGACGACGTTGACCGTGCCTTTGAGCACCTGCTCATCCACCGCGCCGAAGCCGAGCTCCAGCAGCGTCCTCGCCCAGTCCAGCGTCTCCGACACCGACGGCGGCTTCTTCAGCTCGAGCTGCCGAAGGGACCGCACGATGCGAACGAGCTGGTCGGCCATCGCCTCCGGTGCGTCGGGCACGCGGGACAGCACGATGGCACGCTCACGTTCGACGCTCGGGTAGTCGATGTGCAGGTACAGGCACCGGCGCTTCAGCGCCTCGGACAGCTCCCGGGTCCCGTTGGAGGTCAGCACCACGAAGGGGTGATGCGTTCCGCGCACGGTCCCGAGCTCGGGGATCGTGACCTGGAAGTCGGAGAGGATCTCGAGTAGGAGCGCCTCGAACTCCAGGTCCACCTTGTCGACCTCGTCGATCAGCAGCACGGTCTGCCGCCGGTTGCGGAGGGCGTGCAGCAGCGGCCGCTCCAGCAGGTAGTGCTCGCTGAAGAGGTCGTCCTCGACCTCGTCCCAGGCCTCGCCACCGGCGGCGTCCCCGCCGCGAGCGTGGGTGATCCGCAGGAGCTGCTTGCGGTAGTTCCACTCGTACAGGGCCTTGGCCTCGTCCAACCCCTCGTAGCACTGGAGGCGCACCCGCTCCGCGTCACGCGCGCTGGCCACCGCCTTGGCGAGCTCGGTCTTGCCCACCCCGGCCGGGCCTTCGACCAGGATGGGCTTCCCGAGCCGCTCAGCGAGGTAGACGACCGTCTCGATCGAGGTGTCGACGAGGTAGCCGGCGGCCTCCAGACGGGTGCGCACGTCCTCGACACCCGCGAACTCAAGCGACACCGGCCGGCTCCTCGCGGCGGCCGACGGACGCGGCCGAGCCCGGCGTGAGGCTACGGCACCCCGGCCACCGACGACCAACTGGCATCCCGG
>PWWI01000200.1 GCA_003561535.1 Nitriliruptoraceae bacterium | reverse complement strand
GTCACCGTCGACCACCACCTCGGTGCCGTCTTCGAGCTCCAGCGCCGCACCGCCGACGCCGACCACCGCCGGGAGCCCGAGCGCACGGGCGATCAACGCCGCGTGGGCGGTCGGGGACCCGTCCGCGGTCACCACCGCGTCGACCCGGGTGGGGTCGAGCCGTGCGGTCTGGGCCGGGGACAGGTCGCCGGCCACGATGACGCCGCGGGGCTCCACCTCGGCACGTTCGAAGCCGACCAGGCTGGCCAGCACCTCACGACCCACCGCGTCGAGATCGTTCGCCCGTTCGGCGAGGTAGGGGTCCTCCACCTCGCGGTAGGTGGCCAGGACCTCCGTCACGGACGCCGCCCAGGCGCTCGCCGCCGCGGCGCGGTCGTCGATCGCCTCGCGGGTGGGCTCCAGCAGCCCGGGGTCCTCGAGGAGCAGCAGCTGCGCACCGACCAGTTCGGCTGCCCGCGCTCCGGCCCGGGCGGCCAGGTCGTCCCGTGCCGCCTCGAGGTGGGCACGGGCGACCGCGATCGCGGCCTCCAGCGCGGCGTGCTCCCCCTCGGGCTCGCCAGCCGCGGGCGACGCCGAGGCCAGCAGCTCGTCCAGCGGTGGGAGGGCGACCATCCCGAGGTGCCGCACCCTGCCGACGGCCAGGCCCGGCGCGGCCGGCAGGCCGGTCAGGAAGCCGACCTCGGCGTCGGTGGGCGGCGCGGGCACCGGCGCGGCGTCGGTCCCCACCGCCACCTCGCCCGTGACGGTCCCGGGCTCCTCCTCCCAGGGATCCCCGAGGTTCTGCTCGGCCAGGGCGAGCAGCGCCGCCACGGCCTCCGCCGCCTCGGGCCCGGTCGCCGCCAGCTGGAGCTCGTGGCCCTGCCGTGCTCCCAGGGTGATCAAGGCATTCAGGCTACGGGCGGCCACCGGTCCCCGTCCGCTCGTGCGGTCGGTGATCCAGACCTGGGCCTGCAGTCCGGCCAGCGTCTCGACGATCCTCGCCGCCGGTCGGGCGTGGAAGCCCAGGGCGTTGGGGACCACCAGCGTGGCGGTCACCACCTCCTCATCGGTCGTGCCCGCGACCGCCTCGGCGGCCCGGACCGGGGGCGATGTGAGCTCGACCCCGAGGTGGCTCGCCTTCCCCGACAGCCCGTTGCGGGCCTCGGCCAGGACCTCCTCGATCGGTGCGCCGGCTGCCGCCTGCACCGCAGCGGCGACCAACCCCTCGACGATCGGCGCCTCGCACAGCACGACCCGCCCGGCGATGTCGGGCGGGAGCAGGTCCCTGGCCATCTCGGCCGAGAGCACGGCCGAGCCGAGGTCCATGAGCACCACGACCCCGGCCTCGCTGTCGACCTCCTCGATCGCCGCCATGACCTTGACGGCGTCGGTACCGAGCGGCGCGTCGGGGTCGTCGACCCCGCCGGCCAGGGCCATCCTGAGCCGGTCGCCGGCCATCTCCGCGGCCAGTTCACCCGCCGCCGACGCCAGCGCCGCGCTGTGGGACACGACCACGATGCCGACGGTCACTGCACCCCTCCTGTCCCCCGGACGCGAAGGTCACAGGGCATGCAACCACGGGCACTGAGTGTGCCCGGACCTCGCCCGGACCGGGGTGCCGCGGGAGACGGCGTCCCGGTCCGAGCAAGGGACCCTCACGCCGCCAGCGTCTCCGAGGCGGACCTGAGGAGCAGCCACGAGGACGTGGCGCCCGGATCCTGGTGACCGATGCTGCGCTCGCCGAGGTAGCTCGCGCGACCCTTGCGGGCCAGCATCGGGATGGTGGCCCGCATGCCCTCCTCGGCGGCGTCGGTGCCCGCCTGCAGCGCATCGGCCAGGGACCCCCCATCTTCCAGGGAGCCCTCCATGGCCGCGATCGCCGGCAGTAGGGCGTCGAGCATGGTCTTGTCGCCCGGCTCCGCCTTCCCACGGCTCCGGATGGCCGCGACGCCCGCTTTCAGTGCCGCGACCGTCTCGGTGGCGTCCATCGATGGCGCGCTGCCACCGGTGGTACCGAGCGCGAGGAAGAAGCTGCCGTACAACGGTCCCGATGCCCCACCGACGGTGGAGATCACCTTCATCGCGATGGCCCGGCCGAAACCCGTGACGTCCGCGGGTTCGGCCGCGGCCAACGCGTCGACGGCCGCCCGGCAACCACGACGCATGTTCGTGCCGTGGTCGGCGTCGCCGATCGCCGAGTCGAGCTGGGTCAGCTCGTCGGCGTGCTCGTCGATCACCTCCGAGAACCGGTGGACCCAGGCCACCAGGTCATCGACCGTGACGGTCGTCCCATCCGGCATGTTCAGACTCCCCACCGCAGCGCAGGCGTGTTCACGGTGGCGTCCCAGAGCTCGGTCATCTCGTCATCGAGCTTCAGCATCGTGACCGAGCAGCCCTGCATCTCAAGCGAGGTGATGTAGGGGCCGATCAGGTTGCGGGCGATCTCGACGCCGTGCTCGGCGAGGATCTTCGCCACCTCGTTGTAGATGATGTAGAGCTCGATCAGCGGGGTCCCGCCCATCGAGTTGACGAACACCAGTGCCTTCTCGCCCTCGGCGTAGGGCAGGTCGGCGAGGATCGGCTCGACCAGCATCTTGGCGACCTCAGCCGCCGAGGCCACCGGGCGACGTTCGCGCCCCGGCTCACCGTGGATGCCGATGCCGATCTCCATCTCGTCGTCGCTGAGCTCGAAGGTGGGCTTGCCCGCAGCAGGGACGGTGCAGGAGGTCAGCGCCATGCCCATGGACCGGCCGTTGGCGTTGACGCGCTCGCACAGTTCCTTGACCGCTGCCAGGTCACGGCCGGCCTCGGCTGCCGCGCCGCAGATCTTCTCGGCCAGCACCGTCGCACCGACGCCCCGTCGACCGGCGGTGAAGCTCGAGTCCTGGACCGCCACGTCGTCATCGATCACGACCGCTTCGACGTCGATGCCATCAGCCGCCGCGAGCTCGGCCGCCATCTCGAAGTTCAGGACGTCACCGGTGTAGTTCTTCACGATGTGCAGGACGCCAGCGCCGCCGTCGACCGCCTTGGTGGCGTCCAGCATCTGGTCCGGCGTCGGGGACGTGAACACCTCACCCGGGCAGGCGGCGTCGAGCATGCCCATGCCGACGAACCCGCCGTGCATCGGCTCGTGGCCCGACCCACCACCGGAGACGATCCCGACCTTGCCGGCGACCGGCGCGTCGGCCCTGACCACGTACTTCGGGTCGTAGACCACCTTCAGGCTGGGGTGCGCGTGCTCCATGCCCTGCAGTGCCTCGACGACGACGTCATCGGTCGCGTTGATCAGCTTCTTCATCTGCTGCTCTCTCCCGCGAGCGGTCCCGCTCGCTGCCATCCCATGGAGGGGGCGATGCCCGCCCCGTCCGTGCACACGACCGGAAGCCGTGCGCTCCAACCGTTGCCGTGTCCTCGTCGGACGTTCGACGAGGCGCCGATCCTCCCTGTGGGTGGGCGCCACCCCGCGCCGTGGGCTCGCTCCGGGTCCAGCGTCCGACCCGGGTGCGACCCCGCGACCGAAGCAGGCCACTCGCGCCCCGTCGCATCCGAACACTTTTCGACATCACCGAACACGTCCGAGTCAAGCCGCGGACGGCTAGGGTGTCAAGACCCGTCGGAGGGAGCGATGTGAGCAGCTCGGACGGTGTGCCGGACCCAACCGCGGCCGCGGGTTCGCCACCGGCGCAGACCCCGGCGACCCACCTCGACGCGGGCCTGGTGCGCCGCTGGATCGCGGAGCTGGACGAGCGGCTGCGGGCCGCCGAGGCGCATCTGACCGAGCTCGACGCGGCCATCGGCGACGCCGACCACGGCACCAACATGACCCGCGGGGCTCGGGCCGCCATCGCGGCACTGGCCGACCACGCCGAGGACACCGCTGCCGCCCGCCTGGTGGGGGCCGTCGGGCACGCGCTGTCGCGCTCGGTCGGCGGGGCGAGCGGTCCGTTGTACGGCACCTGGTTCAGCGCCCTCGGCCGCTCGCTGCCCCCCGAGCTGCCGGCGACGCCGATGGAGCTCGCGACCGCGCTCGGTGCCGCTCTCGATGCGGTCCAGCAGCTCGGCGCGGCCGAGGGCGGCGACAAGACGATGGTCGACGCCCTCGCACCCGCCGCCGGCCAGGCCCACGAGGTCGCCGGCTCGGGCGCGGAGCTGGCGGGCATGCTCCGCATCGCCGCCGGAGCCGCCGAGGAGGGCGCGATCGCCACGATCCCGCTGCGTGCCCGGCGGGGTCGGGCCAGCTACCTCGGTGCCCGCAGCGAGGGCCATCAGGACCCGGGGGCGACCTCCGCCGCCATCGTGCTGGATGCACTGCGCTGCGCAGCCCACGCATGAGCCGGACCCCGACCGACCAGCCCACCGCGACGACCAGGAGGAGGTGGCACGCGTGATCCAGTCCGTCGATCGGGCCGTGGCCGTGCTCCTCGAGCTCCAGGGAGCCCGGCGGCTGCGGCTGACCGAACTCGCCAACCGGCTGTCACTGCCGAACTCGACGGTGCACGGCATCGTGGCGACGCTCGTCACCCGGGGCATGGTCGAACAGGACGCCAGCGGCCGGTACGCGCTCGGGCCGGGGGTGCTACGGCTGAGCAACGTCTACCTCGACTCCAACGAGCTGCGGCTCCGGGCGCTGACCTGGACCGAGGCCCTGGCCGAGCGCAGCGGCTGCGCGGTCCGGGTCGGTGTCCCCCTCGAGCGCGACATCGTGGTGATCCACCACGTGCTCCGGCCCGATGGCAGCCATCAGATGCGCGAGATCGGCATCGACATCCCCGCCCACGGCACCGCGCTGGGCAAGGCGGTGCTGGCCTTCGACACCCGTCGGGCCACGGAGCTGCTGGCCACGGCGCCCCTGCCGAAGCTGACCGGCCGGACCTGTGTGGACGGCGACGAGCTGGCGGAGCAGCTCGCCGGGGTGCGCGACGACGGCATCGCCACGGCCTGCGACGAGGCGATCCTCGGCGAGTCCGAGCTGGCCGCACCCATCTTCGACGCCCACGACGCGGTCGTGGGTGCCGTCGGCGTCGTGCTCTCGTCGTCCGAGGCGACCGGCGACCGGATGATCAGCGACGAGGTGCGCCGCACCGCGGTGAGCATCTCGAGGGAGCTCGGCGCCTCCGCGTGGCCTCCGCGGTCACGGCCCCCGACCGCGCCGGTCGACTAGCGGGTCAGCCGGCCAGCGCCGTCAGCGCCGCGATGCGCTCCTCCAGCTCCGCGATGGTGGTCTCGGCCTGCGCCCGCTTCTCTCGCTCCTTGGCGACCACCTCGGCGGGAGCCCGGGAGGTGAACCCCTCGTTCGCCAGCTTGCCGTCGACCCGCTGGAGGTCCCCCTGGGTCCGGGTCAGCTCCTTGTCGAGCCGCGCCAGCTCCGCCTCGACGTCGATCAGTCCGGTGAGGTCCACCTGCGCCTGGCCGGCCCCGAACTGGATCGTGGTGCACCCTTTCCGCTCCTCGAGGGACCCGGCGGGGTGGACATCGGAGAGCCCGGCCAGGGAGGCGACCAGCGGCCCTTGGCGCTCCAGCAGGGCCTGGTCCTGGGCGGCCACCACCAGCGGGAAGCGCTTGGAGGGAGGGATGCCGTTCTGGGACCGGAAGCGGTTGACCTCGGTCACCAGGTCCTGGAGCACGGCGAAGTCGGCTTCGGCGTCGGCGTCGTGCCACTCGGCGGCGGCGGTGGGCCAGTCCGCGACCATCAACGAGTCCTGCCCGCCCGCGGCACCGGTGAGCTCGCGCCACAGCGTCTCGGTGACGAAGGGCATCACCGGGTGCAGCAGCCGGAGCACGTGGTCGAGCACGAAGCGACCCACCCGGCGGGCGGTCGCGGCCGCGGCCGCGTCATCGCCGTAGAGGCGCAGCTTCACCGCCTCGATGTACCAGTCCGCCATCTCGTCCCACAGGAAGTGGAACAACGTCCGGCACACGGTCGCCCAGTCGTAGGCGTCGTAGGCCACGTCCGCCGCGGTGTGCGCGGCATGCAGCCTCGACAGCATCCACCGATCCTCCAGCGGCAGCTCGGTGAACGGAGGCAGCCCACCCCCCTCGGTGCCGGGGAGCCCGGCGGACTCCTCCATGCGGGACAGCACGAACCCACCCACGTTCCACAGCTTGTTCGCGAAGCGCTTGGTGCCCTCGACCCACTCCTCGGCCAGCGGCACGTCCGAGCCGGGGGCGGCGGAACGCAGCAGGGCGAAGCGGGTCGCGTCGGCGCCGAAGCGCTCCACCAGGTCCAGGGGGTCGATGACGTTGCCGAAGGACTTCGACATCTTCTTGCCGTGCTCGTCGCGCACCAGCCCGTGGTTGTGGACCACGTGGAAGGGGACCTCACCGGTGAACCACAGGCTGATCATCAGCATCCGTGACACCCAGAAGGTGTTGATGTCGTAACCGGTCACCAGCACCGAGGTCGGGAACCAGGTCTGAAGCTCAGGGGTCTGCTCCGGCCAGCCGAACACGCTGAAGGGCCACAGCTGGGAGGAGAACCAGGTGTCGAGCACGTCCTCGTCCTGGGTCCAGCCCTCCTCGTCGATGTCGGTGCGGGACACCCGGATCTCACCCTCAGGCCCGTACCAGGCGGGGATCCGGTGCCCCCACCAGATCTGGCGGGAGATGCACCAGTCGTGGAGGTTGTCCAGCCACTCCAGGAAGGGCCCCGTGCGCGAGGCGGGCACGAACACCGTGCGCCCGTCGCGGACCGCCGCGGCCGCCTTGTCGGCGAGCTGGCGCATGGCCACGAACCACTGCAGGCTCAGCCGTGGCTCGATCACCGTGTGGCAGCGCGAACAGTGGCCGATCGAGTGCTCGTGGTCGTCCACGCGCAGCAGCAACCCGGCCTCTGCCAGCGCGGCCTTGACGCTGCCGCGGGCCACCAGCCGATCCTGGCCGGCGAACCGCTCCCCCACCACCTCGGTGAGCACGCCGGTGTCGTCCATGATGTCGATGACGTCGAGGTCGTGGCGCTCGGCGATGGCGAGGTCGTTGGGATCGTGGGCCGGGGTGATCTTCACCGCCCCGGAGCCGAAGTCGGGATCGACGTAGTCGTCGGCCACGACCGCGAAGGTCCGGTCCTGGAAGGGGTGGCGGACCTCGAGCCCGATCACGGCGGCGTAGCGCTCATCGTCGGGGTGCACGGCGATCGCGGTGTCCCCGAGCATCGTCTCCGCCCGGGTGGTGGCCACCTCGATGCCGACCTCGCCACTGCGAGCGCGGGTCAGCCCCGCCGCATCGTCATCGACCGTGGCCAGCACCTCGGCCGGCACCGCGTCGGGGTCGGCCAGGGGGTACACGAACCGGGCCAGCTCCCCGGTCTCGTCCTCGTGCTCCACCTCGATGTCGGACAGGGCGGTGTGGCAGCGCACGCACCAGTTGATCAGCCGCTCGCCGCGGTAGATCAGGCCCTGCTCGTACAGGGCGACGAACACCTCGCGCACCGCCTCGGAGCGGGGACCGTCGAAGGTGAACACCTCGCGGTCCCAGTCGGCGCTGGCACCGAGCTTCTCCAGCTGGTTCAGGATCTGCCCGCCGGAGCGTTCCTTCCACTCCCAGACCCGCTCCAGGAAGGCCTCGCGGCCGAGCGCGTGCCGGTCGGTGCCCTCGGCGGCGAGCTGCTTCTCCACCACGTTCTGGGTCGCGATGCCGGCGTGGTCGGTCCCTGGGATCCACACCGCGTTGCGGCCCTGCATCCGCGCGCGGCGGATGATCACGTCCTGGATCGTGTTGTCCAGGGCGTGACCGACGTGGAGGGAGCCGGTGACGTTCGGCGGCGGGATGACGATCGAGAAGGGTTCACCGTCATCGTCCGGCTCGGCGTGGAACAGCCCGGCGGCGCGCCAGTCCTCGTAGAGCGCGGACTCGACGGCCGCGGGGTCGTAGGCCTTGGGCAGCTGGGGCATCGGGGGCGTCCGGTGGGTTCGGGTCGCGGGTACACCGCTCGGGACCACGGATGAGCGTAGCCAGCGGCCCGCGGGGTCCGATGCCGCCGGGTGCGGGAGCGTCGGCGGCCGGCGTCGACCGGCCGCCGACGTCCTCACCCGGCGGGTCGGTCAGCGCTCGACGCTCGGTGCCGGCAGCGGGGTGCCCTCCCACACCGGCCGCACCCAGGACTCCTCCACCTCGTGCCAGACCCGGGGTTCCGCGGAGCCGTCGGAGGGCACCAGCAGCAACCGGCCGGCCCGGTCCACCAGCACGACCCACTCGCCGTCGGGCGACAGGAACCCGTCGTTGACGCGGTAGGCCTCGGGGGCGTCCACCCGCCACAGCTCCACGTCGCTCTCGCGCAGCGTCACGGTCAAGGTCCCGTCGACGGTCCTGCTGCGGACCGCCCCACCCCGGTGGTCGAACCACTCCTCGGAGACCCCGGCGACGGCGTCGGTGTCGACCACCTCGCCGGTGTCAGGGTCGATCAGCTCCAGCCCTTCACGCGGGCCCCACACCAGCATCGCGATCGCATCGTCGGTCCAGGCCACCAGCTCCTCCCCGTCGTACCCGCAGCCGACCTGGCGGGCCTCGCCGGACGGCGCCAGGACGTGGAGGCAGGCACCGTCGGGCTCCCACTGGCTCCAGGCGATCGAGGACGTGAGCGTGGGCTCGGGTTCCTCGGCCAGCGTCAGAAGCGCAGGTGGCCGGGCGATGCCGAACACCAGCACCAGTACGACCACGACCGCCACCAGGGTCGCAGCGGCCAGCAGAGCGATCAGGCTGCGCTGCGGCGATGGGGACGTCCCACCCGGATCCGTCGCGGACTCCGGCGTGCCGTCGGCCGGCCCCCCGCCATCGCCTGAGGGCGGGGGCGGAGGGGTCGACGAGGTGGACGACGTCGAGGTGGTGCTCATGACGCACCTCCCTGCGGTTCGGTGTGGTCGCGCACGACCTCGCGGCGGGCCCGTCCGAGCCCCACCGCGAGCAGGACGAGCAGCAGCCCGACGAGCAGCAGCATGGCCGGTGCCCCGATCGCGTCCCCGAACAGCTCGAAGACCAACTGCGGGGCGAGCACGAACAGCGCGATGGCCCCCACGATCAGGTAGTGGAGCCGGTCGTGGTGGACGGACAGCCAGACCAGCCCACCCGCACCGAGCACGCCGATGGCCAGCACCGGCACGGTGGCGCCGTCGAAGGCGGCGACCTGCACCCCGAGCAGCGCGGCGAGCGCCCCGGTCACCTCACCGAGCCCACGCGGGGACAGCCAGCCCCCGGAGGAGAGCACGAACCAGGTGACCCCGATCGTGGCGAACGCCACCCCGTACCACGCCGGGTCCGGCTGCAGGTCGGACACCGACAGGGCGAACCCGGCGGTCACCAGTGCGGAGGCGAGGGTCGCGAGCTGGAGCAGCGCCCCGCTGCGCCACAGGTACAGCGCCGCGGACACGACCAGCATGGAGCCCCCGACGCTGACACCGATCTCCGCCCAGCCGAGGTCCGCCACATCGTTGGCGACCACCCCGGCGAACCACCCCCCCCCGGCCACCGTGGCCGCGAACAGCACGCTGGTGAGGCGGCGCATCGCCCCGCGCTCGGCGCCGCGCAGCGCCAGCCCGGCGCCGAACACCGCCACGGTCAGGACCCCGACCAGGGCGAGCCGGCCACCGACCAGCAGCTGCGACCACAGCTCACCGAGCAGCAGCGCGATGGCGCCCAGCGCCAGCGCCGCGCCCACGTAGCCGATGGCCTCGGCGAGGCTGGTGCGGTCACGGTCGGCCCGCGACCCGCGGGGCGGCGCAGCGGTGCTGGTGGTCGGTGACCGGGCGTCCGTCCGACCGTCGAGGCCCAGGGTGCCGCGCGTGGCGGGACTGAACCCGGTGTGCTTCGACTGACCGCCCTCGAAGGAGGCGATCCGCTCAGCCTGCTCGGGACTGACGAGCCCGGCCTCGACCCAGGTGTCGAGCCGTTCGGTGAGGGTGTCCACGGTTCCACCTTCCGTCGTCACCCTCACGGTGACGTGCCGGCGGACCCGGCGCTACCGGGGGAAGCCCCTACCTGCGGCCGGGGGCCGCGTGACGCTCATCGGGTGGTCGACGGCGACGCGAGGACCGCGCCGGGGTCGGTGTTCGCACCGCACAGGATCACGCCGACGCGCTCGCCGGCTGCCGGGACGTGGCGTCCGCTGAGGAGCGCTGCCAGCGCGGCGGCACCGCCCGGCTCGGCGATCAGGCGGGCCACGTGCCACAGCCTGGCCTGGGCGTCGGCCACCTCGGCGTCGGTGACGGTCAGCGCCGCGGCCACGCGCGCCCGTGCCGCCCAGGCGTGCGCACCGATCCGGCGGGCGCCGAGCGACGAGGCCGCGATGCCGACGACGTCCACGTCCACCGGTGCACCGGCAGCCAGCGCTGCCCGCAGCGTCGGCGTCCCCTCGGTCTCGACGGCGACGACCTCCACGTCGTCGTCGACGGCGGCGATGGTGCCCGCAAGGAGTCCGCCGCCTCCACAGGCCACGAGCACCGTGTCCAGCGGGCCCGCCTGAGCCGCGAGCTCACGGGCCGAGGTCCCCTGTCCGGCGACCACCTGTGCCTGGTCGTAGGGGTGCGCGGGCACGGCGCCAGTGGTCGCCTGCAACTGCACGGCGTGGGCCGCGGCATCGGCGTACACCCCGTCCACCACCACCAGCTCCGCCCCGAGCTCGACGATCGGGTCCAGCTTGGCCTGCGGCGAACTCGACGGCACGACGATGGTGGCTCGCAGGCCGAGCCGTCGCGCGGCCCAGGCCACGGCGAGGCCGAAGTTGCCACCGGAGGCGGCGATGACGCCGGCGTCGCGCAGAGCACCCCGCAGCTCCGGATCGGTGAGCAGGGCGGTCGCCCCGCGGACCTTGAAGGAGCCGGTGGGTTGCAGCAGGTCGAGCTTGGCCAGGATCCGGCACGCCGCTGCGGTGCCGGTCAGCCCCAGCTCGGAACCAGAGAGGTCGAGGACGGGGGTGCGGCGGACGTGCTCGGAGACCCTGGGGGCGACCCGGTCGACGTCCGCACGGGTGACGGCCGGCACCGTCCGACCAGCTTCGACGCTCAGGCCGAGCGCTCCTGGGGCTCGTCGAGACCTCGGAGCTTGGTGTGGGGCACCAGGGTCGGGTTGGTGCGCTTGCGCACGGTGTCGAGGTCGATCACACAGCGGCCGACGTCGTCACGGGAGGGCAGCTCGTACATCGTGGAGAGCAGCACCTCCTCAAGGATGGCACGCAGGCCCCGGGCGCCGGTCTCACGCAGGATGGCGAGGTCGGCGATCTCCTCCAGCGCGTCGTCGCTGAACTCCAACTCGACCCCGTCGAACTCGAAGAAGCGCCGGTACTGCTTGGTCAGCGCGTTGCGGGGTCGGGTCAGGATGTCGACCAGGGCGTCGCGGTCGAGCGGCTCCACCGAGGACACGATCGGCAGCCGGCCGATGAACTCGGGGATCAACCCGTAGCGCACCAGGTCCTCGGGCAGGACGTCGCGCAGCAGCCCCGCGATGTCCTTGTCCCGCCGGGCAGTGACCTCGGAGCCGAAGCCCACCCCACGCTGGCCGTGGCGCTGCTCGACGACCTGCTCGAGCCCGGCGAAGGCCCCGCCGCACACGAACAGGATGTTGTTCGTGTCGATCTGGATGAACTCCTGGTGGGGGGGCTTGCGACCACCCTGGGGCGGGACCGAGGCGACCGTGCCCTCCAGGATCTTCAGCAGTGCCTGCTGCACACCCTCGCCGGAGACGTCCCGGGTGATCGACGGGTTGTCGGACTTGCGGGCGATCTTGTCGACCTCGTCGATGTAGATGATCCCGGTCTCCGCCTTCTTGACGTCGAAGTCGGCGGCCTGGATCAGCTTCAGCAGGATGTTCTCGACGTCCTCGCCGACGTAGCCCGCCTCGGTCAGCGCGGTGGCGTCGGCGATGGCGAAGGGCACGTTCAGCAGCTTGGCGAGCGTCTGCGCGAGCAGGGTCTTGCCGGAGCCGGTGGGCCCGAGCAGCAGGATGTTCGACTTCTGCAGCTCGACGTCGTCGGCGTTGCCCGGTCCCGTCGCGCCGACCTGGATGCGCTTGTAGTGGTTGTAGACCGCGACGGCCAGCGTCTTCTTCGCGCTGTCCTGTCCGACCACGTACTCGTCGAGGTAGCCGTAGATCTCCTTCGGCTTGGGCAGCTCGTCGAGCTGCAGGTCCGCCGGTTCGGAGAGCTCCTCCTCGATGATCTCGTTGCACAGGTCGATGCACTCGTCGCAGATGTACACACCGGGTCCGGCGATCAGCTTCTTGACCTGCTTCTGCGACTTGCCGCAGAAGGAGCACTTCAAGAGCGCGTCGCCCTCACCGAACTTCGCCATCCGACGACCCTTCGCTCGTCGTGGTCCGACCTGCACCTGCCGACGATGCGGGTGTCAGCTGCCATGCGCGCCGTACCTGCCGGAGCGCGGTGCACCCCCACCGCGTCAGAGGATGGTACGTCAACACTCCGGTGCGTGCGGTCACCTCGGCCCAGGGGACTGCGCTCAGCTCGAGAGCCGCTGCTTGGCCTTGCGGCTGGCGATGATCTCGTCGACCAGTCCGTACTCCTTGGCGGCCTGGGCGTCGAGGATGAAGTCGCGGTCGGTGTCGGCGTCGACCTGCTCCGGGGTCTTGCCCGTCTTCTCCGCGAGGATCTCGTTGAGCAGGTCCCGCATCCGCAGGATCTCCTTGGCCTGGATCTCGATGTCCACCGACTGGCCCTCGGCACCTCCCGAGGGCTGGTGCAGCAGGACCCGCGAGTGAGGCAGGGCGAAGCGCTTGCCCGGGGTGCCCGCCGCCAGGAGCACGGCCGCAGCGGAGGCGGCCTGCCCCATGCAGATGGTGGAGACGTCGTTGCCGATGAACTCCATGGTGTCGTAGATCGCGAACAGCGCCGTGATGGACCCGCCGGGCGAGTTGATGTAGAGCGCGATGTCCTTGTCGGGGTCCTCGGACTCCAGGTGCAGCAGCTGGGCCATGACGACGTTGGCGATCTCGTCGTTGACCGGCGTGCCGAGGAAGATGATCCGCTGCTGGAGCAGGCGCGAGTAGATGTCGAACGCGCGCTCACCCCGGTTGGTCTGTTCGATGACCGTCGGGATCACGTAGTTCTCGGGTGACGGCAGGCCGAACCCGCCGGGGATCAGATCTCTGCGGTCCACCAGGGGCTCCTCGCGTCGGTGTCGGACCGGTTCGGTCCTGTGCCGGGGAGCGTACCGACGCGCCCGGCGCCCACGGCGAGCCTTCGTGGGGTCCGCTCAGCCTCGCGCCGCGGCCGGGGCCGGGCCGGCGAGGGGTGGGCGGCCTGGCGGCATCACCACCAGCGGCCGACCCGTACCTTGGCCCCACTACCGAGCCCGGTACCCAGCCCGGTACCGAGCCCATACCCCTTCCCCATACCGAGGAGGACCGGTGCGACACCGCGCCCGCCCCACTCCGACACCGCGCACCACGCTGCGGGCCCTGGCCACCGCCGGTGTCCTGGCGTTGGCCCTGACCGCCTGCACCGACGATGCCGGCCCCGACGACGACGCGAGCGACGAGGAGGCCACCGCTGACCTCGAGGACCTCGAGGACCTCGAGGACCTCGAGGACCTCGACGGCCTCGAGGACCTCGACGGCTTCGACGGCCTCGAGGAGGACCCCCTCGCCGACCTCGAGGACCCCAACGACCTCGTCGACGACGGGGTGCTCTCCGCCAACGGCATCACCCTGCCCGCACCCGAGGGCTGGCGCTTCGACGAGTTCGCCTTCGCCAGTGGGTACGCCCTGGCCCTGGCACCCGACAGCGAGGAGCAGCTGGGCGCCGAGGCGGTCGACCCCGCCAGCTTCGACCAGGAGCTGAGCTTCGACGGCGTGCTCGACGCCAACCGCGACACCGTCGACGCCGAGCCCGCGATCGACCAGGAGATCGAGATCCCCGGGGCGGCGCGCGCGGTCCAGCTGCGCTACCTCGATCTGCCCAGCCCGCCCGACGCCCCCGAGGGCCAACCCGACACCACCTCGGTGCTGCTGATCGTGGCCGAGCGTCCCGATGGGGTCCTGGCGGTGTTCACCTACGCCGCCGCCGACGACGCCTTCGACGATGCCATCGCGGAGCTCCTGCTGACCACCGCGGCCTTCGACCCCGACAGCGACCCACCGGCGGCGCCGCCGGTCGGCTGATCGCGCCGCGGTAGCCGACGATCGTGGTCGTCGTCCTCAGTCCCGGCCGGGGACGATCAGCTCAGGTGTGTCGTCGCCACCGGTGTCGTCGTCCTGGCCCGGGACGATCAACTGCGCGTCATCGCTCGCGCTGTCGGTGTCGCCGGCAGCGATGCCCTCGCTGTCGCTCGCGGCGGCCTCCTCGGCGCTGGCCGGATCCTCGAGCAGCCCGAGCTCGATCAGCTCCTCGTCGCTCGGTCCGCCTTCGATGTCCGCCTCGGCGACGATCGCGTCGATGGTCTTGCGCCGGACGATGTCACCGATCAGGGCCGGCAGGGTCCCCTGCTCCTGGATGATCCGGGCGATCTCATCCGGTGCGACGCCGTTCGCCTGGGCGTGCCGGACGATCTCCCGGTCGATGTCGGCGGGGGCGAGGTCCGGCTCGATCTTCGTCGCGAGGGCGTCGAGCACCAACTGGGCCTTGACCGAGCCCGTGGCCTGGGTCCTGGCCTGCTCCGCGTGTTCCTCGGCGCTGAGACCCTGGGCAGCGAGGAGATCCTCGACGCTCATGCCGAACCGCTCAGCCTGGTGCTCGACCTCGTGGAGGCGGTTGGCGGCCTCCTGCTCGACCATCGCCGGCGGGAGCGACACGTCGATCCGCGCCAGGTACGCCTCGAGGATCCGGCCCCGCAGCTCGTGCTGGGCCTGCTCCACCTTGCGACGGGTCAGCGATCGCTTCAGGTCCGCCCGCAACTCCGCGATGGTGTCGAACTCCGACGCCGAGGTGGCGAAGTCATCATCGAGGGCGGGCAGGGTCTTCTCCCGCACGTCCTTGACGGTGACGTGGAAGGTTGCCTCCTCACCGCCGTGCTCCGGGTACTCCTCCGGCAGGGCGTCCTCGTAGGTGAAGGTGTCGCCGGCCTCCTTGCCGACCACCTCCTCGTCCAACTGGGGCGTGACGCCTTCGGAACCGACCTCGTACAGGGCGTCCTCGACGGTGGCATCCTCGAGCTTGGCACCGTCGACCTCCACCTCGAGGTCGAGGGTGACCAGGTCACCCACCTTGGCGGGCCGCTCCACCTCGTCCACCTCGGCGAACCGATCCCGCATCGACGCCAGCTGTTGGTCGACCTCGTCGTCATCGACGTCCCACTCCGGGAAGCTGACACCGATGCCGGTGTGGTCGGGCGGATCGAAGTCGGGACGCACCTCCACGGTCGCGGTGAACACACAGCCCTCGGTCTCGTCGAAGGTCTCGACGTCGACCTCGGGTTGGGCGATCGGCTGGAGGTCCTCAGCCTCGACGGCCTCGGCGTAGTAGCTGCTGAGGGCGTCCTCCATGGCCGTCTGGGCGATGACGCCCGCACCGAACCGCTGCTCGAGCAGGCGGCGCGGGACCTTGCCCTTGCGGAAGCCCG
>PWWI01000279.1 GCA_003561535.1 Nitriliruptoraceae bacterium | reverse complement strand
TACATATTGCAGACGTTGTGCGGGCTTTTTATTCAGATACAACCCGCAATAAAATTAATTGCCCTTTTCACCAGGAAAGCAGGCCATCCCTTCATGTTTACGAGGACAGCTTTTATTGTTTTGGCTGTGGGGCCTATGGTGATGCAATAGACTTTGTAGCCAAGCTTCACGACCTGCAGCTGATAGATGCGGCCCGGTTGATTGCTGATAAATTTAATATACCGGTGGACAAAAAGCCGAGCTATGATGAACTTAAAAGAGCCGAAAAGATGGCCAGGCGCCGGAGCGCTGCTAAAAAATACAAAGAACTTGAAATAAAAGCATTTAGAAATATGGCCGATTACCGGTCCCTGGTTTTAAAAACAATTGAAATTTGCGGCCTTGACAACTTATCGCCAAGCGCTGAAAGGGCAGCGCATAAATTGCCGCAGATTGAACATTACATGCAGGTAATTGTAAGCGGGACCACTTCAGAACGCCTGGAATTGCTGCGGGAGGGGGTTCTGACGAAATGGTCAAAAACATCGGTGAACATTTAACGGACCAAGACGCAGAAATATTAGAATCGGCCTTTAGTGATGATAAGCAGGAAGAATCCGCTGCTACTGCTGGTCCATCCTGGCCAGAACCATTAGATAAGGAAGCCTTCCACAGTCTGGCCGGCGATATAGTGCAAACTATCGAACCCCATACAGAAGCAGACCCGGCAGCCCTTCTTTTTACACTTTTGGCCATGCTGGGCAATGCGGTAGGTAGAACGCCCTATTTTACAGCTGAAGCAGACCGGCATTATTTGAACCTGTTTAGCTGCCTGGTTGGTGTATCTGCAAAAGGTAGAAAAGGCGTTTCTTTTGGCCAGGTTAAAGCCTTAATTCGTTCTGTTGATAAGGACTGGACCGAGAGCAATATTAACCAGGGTTTATCTTCCGCTGAAGGTTTAATATGGGCTGTCAGGGATGATATTTATAAAACAGTTTATGACAAAAAAGAAGGTGAAGCAAAGCAGGTCCTGGAGATTGAAGGCGTATCTGATAAGCGGCTTTTGGTTGTTGAAAGTGAATTTGCCAGGACTGTCAAAACCTTTAGCCGGGAAGGCAACACCTTATCTGCGGTTCTTCGTCAAGCCTGGGATGATGGCGATTTAAATACTATGACAAAAAATAACCCGGCCAAAGCTACTGGCGGGCATATCTCAATTATTGGCCATATTACAAAGGCTGAACTGCTGCGATACCTGGACAGTACCGAGGCCGGCAACGGCTTTGGAAACCGTTTTTTATGGGTATGTGTGCGGCGCTCAAAA
This sequence comes from Nitriliruptoraceae bacterium, assembly GCA_003561535.1. Classification (GTDB taxonomy): domain Bacteria; phylum Actinomycetota; class Nitriliruptoria; order Nitriliruptorales; family Nitriliruptoraceae; genus T1Sed10-7. The sequence goes on along the minus strand of PWWI01000279.1, from coordinate 2,969 downwards.
TGCTTGCCTGAAGGCGGCCAGCTGCACAATGTAAATTTTGAACCGATTATAAAGCTGCTGTTTGAATCGGTTGATTTTGGAAGGCGAACTGGATTAATAAAAAGAGATGATGCAGCAAAGCGGCTGTGGCGTGATATTTACCCTGAACTGTCGGAAGGCAAGCCAGGATTGCTGGGGGCCATGATTGCCAGGGCAGAAGCCCAGGTGATGCGCCTTGCTTGCTTGTATGCAATATTGGATTGTTCAAATGTGATTAGGTTAGAGCATTTAAAGGCTGCCCTGGCCTGCTGGAAATACTGCGAGGATTCCGCAAGGTTTATTTTTGGCGAAAGCCTGGGGGACCCTGTAGCAGATGAAATATTAAAAGCATTAAAGGCGAATCCTGAAGGTATGACCAGGACAGACATATCAAACCATTTCGGCAGGAATAAACAGACTTCACAAATTGGCCGGGCCTTGAACTTGTTAAGCGAAAATGGTTTAGTTTGCAGCAGAAAAGAAGTATCTCCTGCAGGCGGTCGGCCGGTGCAAAGATGGTTTATAAATAACCAGTAATACGAAATAAACGAAATATACGAAAAAAGCTTAAATAAAGGCTTTTTAGGGGTTAATTAGCAAAAAACTTTACGAAATAACTATTATCATACATGGCCAGGGGGGGTTATTTCGTAAATGGTCAAGGGTTTTTGAGAACGAAAAATGCTTTAATATCAGGCTTTTTAGGGTTAATTCGTTAAATTCGTTTATTTCGTAAAGCAGTATAAAAAACTTATTGTAAAGGCGGTGGGAAAATGGTTAAACTGACTATTTATAGATTAGCTGCAGTATATATAACGGCTGCATTACTGGCCCTGGGTATTGTATATTTAATTAGTTGAGGGGGTATTGTTTAATGAGGCTTCACGAACTGCATTGCCATTATTGCAAAATGTATTTAGCAGATGTCCCGGCCGGTTCTGCGACATTTTGCCCTAACTGCAATAAATGGTCAGAAATTAGCCGGCCAGAAGAAGATAAGCGCGGAAGGGTAAAAAGCAAGAAAGCAAAGCCCGGACGGGGTATGCCCCCTGAAAAGTAGCCAGGTTGGCCGCGCCAGCGGGTTGGCAGTAAGATTTTTTTGTCCGCGTTCCCCGTTGAAATTAAATTTTGCAGGAGGAAACCTTGATGAAGATACCGGCACATCTTAAAAAGAATACTGCAGCATGGTTTGAAAATGTTTTAAATGATTATGAGCTTGAACAACATCATATCAGGCTGTTAACCCTGGCCGCGGAAGCCTGGGACAGGTGCTGCCAGGCCAGGGAAACATTAGACAAGCAGGGCCTGACATATATTGACCGTTTTGGCTGCCCTAAAGCAAGGCCAGAGGTTGCTATAGAACGCGACAGCCGGATTGCATTTGCCCGGTTGCTGCGGGAGCTGGCCCTGGATATTGAACCACCTTCATCAGCACCGCGGCCGCCAAACTTAAGGAGGTAACAAAATGCCACGCAAAAAAAAGTTAATAAAATCTAAAAAGCGGCAGGGCCTGGAAAGCATCGGCAAGCGGGAGCTGGCCCACTGGACGACTTACGGGCCTGAGATAGACGGAGGCCGTTATCTTGACTGGGATGACTGGCGCCTGCATTATGAAAGTTTGCGGGATGAACTCCTGGAAAAAATCGGGGACCGGGAAGCGCTGCCAGCTTGTGAACGCATTTACCAGGCAATGAAAGCCGGCGAATGCCCGGAAGCAGCCAGGCGGGAAGTTTTAGAAGATTTGAAAAGGAACGACCCGCGAAGTATTTTAAGCGCAGGGGGTAAAATGAAATGGAAAAAATGAATCTGACATTAGACTTGACCGAATTAACAACAGCAGATTTAGGCGGTTTATCATATCTGATAACAGGGGATGAAGGTTTTTTAAAAGGTACTGGCATTGAAGCCCAGCCGGTTGCAATATTTCCCCTGGAAAGAAGTTTTCCAGAGTTTGCCGAACTGCTGCTAAATGTGATTATAGATGAAATATACAGAAACCGGCAACATGGTCAACGCTCTGAAAGAACATTGATTATAGACCAGGTTGACAACACTGGCCAGGGCGGGCCGTTACCGGGTGGGAAGCTGGCCTTAATTAAAAACTGGTCCCGCGCCGGCCATGATTGGGCCAGTAATTATGAGGAACTGCAGGGAACTAAAGAATTATTAAAAAGCATTGAAAACCAGGTTTAAATCATATGAAAGGGGGTTAATTATGTTGATTATTATGGGATTAGAAAAACTTACTGATTTTGAAATAGAATATATTTCTTCACAATTGACAGGGCCTGAAGCTGAACAGCCGGGACCCCTGCAGACGGCAAATATATTGCTTACTGCTGAACGCTGCCGGCGGCTTATCCGGTATTCTAAACTAACTGAAGTTATAAAGGTGGGCTTCAATTCTAAACTAAATAACATTGAAGAAGCCCTGGAATATATCGAAGGTGAAGCGAAAAAACTTGAAGGGCTGCGGGTTTAATATTATGGTTGAACATCTGTTTTTTTACTGCTATAATAATAATATAACAACAAAGTTATTAAGGCGCTGGGGCTGCTCATCGGGCAGCATATCTACAGCGCCGGCAGGGGCTGCGCTCATCGGGCGCGGTAGTTTTAGGAATTTAACCTAATACTATTGCGTCCGTTTTTATTTTATAGGGCGCAGAAAGGAGCAAGTTAATGATTACAAAGGAAAAAAGGGAAAAAGCAGCTAAATTAGCTGCAGAAAACAGACAGTTATTAGACAAGGCAAGCGCTGAAAAGCGCGAAATGACCGCTGAAGAGGCGCAGCAGTTTGATTCAAAGATGGAGGAAATCCAAAACATACATCAAGAGCTTGGAGGCAGTTTTCAAAGCAGGGCAGAAGCCCAGGAAAGCGCGGAAACCTTACTTAGTAAACCCCAGGATTATATTGTAGGGCCTGCGGCGCTTGCAGGAAACAATCAGGT
>PWWI01000215.1 GCA_003561535.1 Nitriliruptoraceae bacterium | reverse complement strand
GTGTCGAACACCAGGGCGCCGCCGTCCTCCTCCTGCTGGTCGCCCGGTAGGTCGGGCGCTCCCGCGTAGGACGCCCACTTGCCGGCGAAGAGCCCGGTGGACAGCGGCGAGTGCACCACCAACCCCTCCTCGGTGGGCGGCCCCGGCGCATCCTCGGAGAGCAGTTGGTCCCGAGCCAGCCGCAGGGTCCTCGGCTGCGTCCTCGGCGATGGCCAGGTGTCCTCCTTCACCCAGCGGCCGGGTCGCTGCTCGTAGCTGGTGAACGGCACCTCCGAGTCCTGTAGCCAGACGCGCAACATCGGATCACGGTCGATGCCGTTGTCGACACCCTTGAGCCATCGGTCCCACCACCGCACACACTCCTGCAGCCACCCGATCGCAGGCCCGGGGGTGCCGACGTGCGGGTACTTGTGGCTCCAGGGACCCACGAGTCCCATCCGAGGGCCCTGCAGGTTCTCCAGGAGCCGGAACACCGCGTTGGTGTAGCCATCGGCCCACCCGGAGACCGCCATGACGGGTACCTCGATGGCGTCATAGTGGCCTGCGACCGATCCGTGCCGCCAGTACGCGTCGCGGTGTTGGTGGCGCAGCCAGGTCTCCAACCACAGCCCGGAACCCTCGAGCCGCTCGTGCCACCGCTCGCGCCACTGAGGAACGAGCTCGGGATCGGGTGGCAGTGAATTGAACGCGAACATGGTGGACGCCCAGGAGAGGTTGTCTCCCAGCAGGCACCCACCCATGTAGTGCACGTCGTCCCCGTACCGGTCGTCGGTCGAGGCGACCGTGATGATGGCCCCCAGCGCCGGGGGTCGGCGGGCCGCCAACTGCAGTCCGTTGAACCCGCCCCAGGAGATGCCCATCATCCCGACCGACCCGTCGCACCAGGGTTGCTCCGCGATCCAGGCGATCACGTCCTCGCCGTCGGTCAGCTCCTGTTCGAGGTACTCGTCGACGAGCACCCCCTCGCTGTCACCGCTGCCGCGCAGGTCGACGCGCAGACAGGCGTAGCCGTGCCCGGCCAGGTACGGGTGGTGCAGTTCGTCACGCTGCCGGCTGCCGTCACGCTTGCGGTACGGGATGAACTCGAGGACCGCCGGCACCGGGTCACTCTCGGCATCCTCGGGCAGCCACATCCGGGCTGCGAGCCGGATCCCATCCCGGACGGGGATCTGCAGATGCTCCTGGTGCCGGATCGTCCGGGGGAACTCGTCGAGGAAGCGCACACCTGCTCCTGCAGTCATCCGACGGCGCCGAAGCGGAGCCCCAACTCGTCGACCACCTGGCGGTACCGCCGGTGCAGCTGCTGCTCCCCGTCACCGCCAAGGTAGACGTAGGCCAGGAGGTAGCTGTAGGGCTCCTGATCCTCCAGCTGCGACAGTCGATCGCCCCGATCGACGAGCACTTCGACGACGCAGAACCCGTGGCGTTGCTCGATAGCCGCGATGCGGTCCTCGTCGGGGACGGCGGTGACCACCGCGTCCTCGGTGCGCCGCAGGAAGAACTTCGCCGCCATCCGGCAGGGGCCGTCACGCGGTTGCAGCGTCGGCTCCTCATCGAGCGCCGTCTGGGCCATCACCTGGAGGTTGGTCGCATCATCGACCCAGTCCATCAGGTAGCTGTGTTCCTGGCTGATCCGCGGGTTGACCTCCAGGATCCACGTGCGGTCCTCGTCCTCGTCGACGAAGAACTCGATGTTGAACGCGGCGTTGTCGTACCCGACCTCCGTGACCAGATCGGTGGCGATGCGGCACATCCGCTGTCTGGCCGCCTCGGACATCCGCGACGGGTAGGTGTAGTGCGTGAAGGTCGAACGGTCCTGTGCGCGGTGGATGTCGAAGATCCCGTAGACCTGCACCTCGCCCTCGTGGACGTAGCCTTCGAGGGTGCACTGCTCGCCGTCCATGGGGGCTTCGGCGATCGCACCTGATCCGCCGACGGCGGCGATCTGCTCCGGTAGGTCATCGAGGTGGTCCAGCGTGTGCTGGAAGGGCACACCGAGCCGGTGGATGGCACCGCGTAGCACCATGATCGCCTCGTGCAGTTCGTCCTGCGAACGGACGCGGAAGCCGAGGTGCCCGGCGTAGGACTTGACCGGCTTCAGCCAGAACGGGAAGGGCAGCGGTGGGTCGCCGTCGAGGACGGCATCGTCGAAGGGGTCCACGACCGCGAAGGACGGGGTGTGGCGTGGCGCGACCCGTTGCTGGGTCAGGCGGCTCCAGTACTTGTGCTCGAAGCCCACCACCGCGCGCAGCCCCGGGGTCGGCAGGCCGGCCTCCTCCGCCAGGATCGCGGCGAGGCAGGAACTCGGGAAGTCCCAGAGGGTGGTCAGTCCGTCGACCGGCTGCGCGTCGAGTCGGGCACGCGCCACGGTGAGCAGTTCCTCGAGATGGAACCGCTTGGCTCGACGGACCTTCGCGTAGGGAAGGATCGGGTGCACCTGGAAACCATGCTCGTCGCCGATGCGCTGCAGCCAGTCCCGCTGCCGGTCGCTGAGGCCGATCACCGCCAGATGCTTCACACGTGCATCCTCTCTCGACCGCCCGGGAGGCCCGGCTGTCGCCACATCCACCGTGGAGCGCCCTACTCCCCCAGCATGGCTCGTGGCGAGGGCAACGTCGCCCTGTCCTACCGGTCGAGTGGCCGGAGTACCGGCCACCGCCTGCACCCACTCGCCCCGATCGGAGGTCGCCGTCAGCGGTCCCCGATCAGACGAGATCGCGGGGGATCTCGGAGCGCCACTGCCGGGCGGCGATCCGGACGTCGCCCTCGTAGGCGTCGAGGGCGCTGGTGACGTGGAAGGTGGTGGCGTCCGCTGTCATCATCGAGGTGGCCACCACCCGCACGCGCCAGTCGCCGCGGCACAGCTCCGAGGTCCTCTCCGAGCGCACCTCGGCGGACAACGGCGCACCCGACACGATCGAGAAGGCACGCTCCCAGTGCTCGTTGAGCTCCAGCCCGTCGGGTAGGCGCACCTGTTGCTCGTCGAACCAGGCCCGCAGCGTGGAGCGTCCCGAGACCCAGTCATGGACGACCTGCCGCTCCCCGCCACGGGTCGGCTGGTCCTCGCCATGCCCCTCACCCAGCACGAACTGCGGCAACTCCTCTTCGCCCGGCTGCATCGTGCGCACGGGCAGCGCCAGGACGCACCCCTGGTCGGGGTGGAGGCTCATCGTCACCGGCTCCGGCGACGGCCACGCCCATGGCCAGTAGGTGGGCGAGATGGCCACCAGTAGCCGGCTGCCCTGGCTGAAGGTGTGCCCGGCGGCGCTGAGCTGGACGGTCACCTCGGTGAGCTCGCCCGGCACCATCGGCTCCGGGTGCTCGTGGCTATCTCGGTGGGTGAGGTTGAGCAGCCCCCTGGCGACCAAGCGTGACACGGCCGCCGGGGTGATCTCCGTCAGCCGGACGGCGACCAGCGCCAGCGGCCGATCGACGGACAGCTTCAGCCTGAGCTCCGGCTGCCCGAGGATCGTCAGTGGTGCCTCGAGCGGTGCCGAGACGTAGGTCAGCGCCAGTCCGTCCTCGCGGCGCTGATCACCGGGGAGATCCTCGACGATCCCCGCCCCCATGTAGGCGCCCGCCTCGATCCCGGCGGTCTGGCTGCCGACCAGGGTGTGCAACTCCTCCAGGGGACTCTCCGGTGAGGCACCAGGGATGTCGAGCCACAGCCGGTGGTCACTGCCGAGCAGCCACCGCTGCTCGCTGACCGAGGGGGACGGCCAACTCGGCTCCGTGGCCCACACCCCGATCCGCTCGGCTCGGTGCGGGTCGTGATCGACGGTCTCGCGCAGGAAGACCCGCAGCATCGGCTCGTCCATGATGCCGGTGTCGATGCCCTTGAGCCAGTGGTCCCAGAACCGGATCATCTCGCCGATGAAGTCGATCGGCGCGCCCGGGGCACCGTAGTCGGGGTAGACGTGCCCCCAGGGCCCGATCAGGCCTTTGCGCGGCCCCGAGTAGCCCGCGAGCACCCGGAGCACCGCATCCCGGTAGGCATCGTCCCACCCACCGACCATGTAGACCGCAGCCTGCATGGCATCGAGGTGCTCGGCCACGGAGCCGTGCTTCCAGTAGTCGTCCCGGCGCTGGTGCATCAGCCAGGTCTCGACGAAGGGAGCGACGTCGAGCCGCTCGAGCCACGCCTCGCGCCAGCGGTCACCGAAGCTCACCGGATCCGGAGGTCGCGCACCGGCCGACAGCATGCGGGTCGACCACGGCAGCATCTCCGAGGCGATCACGCAACCGCCGTGGTAGTGGACGTCGTCAGCGTAACGGTCATCGGTGGAGCAGACGCTGACGATCGCCTTGAGCGCCGGAGGTCGCATCGCCGCGATCTGCAGGGCGTTGAACCCGCCCCAGGAGATCCCCTTCATCCCCACGTTGCCGTTGCACCACGACTGTTCGGCGAGCCAGCCGATCACCTCGCAGCCGTCGTCGAGCTCCTGCTGGGAGTACTCGTCGTACATCAGGCCTTCGGAGTCACCCGAGCCACGCAGGTCCACGCGTACCACCGCGTAGCCGTAGGAGGCGAGCTCCGTGCCGCGCTCGCGGTCGCGCAGCGCCGTGGCGTCGTTCTTGCGGTAGGGCAGGTACTCGAGCAGCGCCGGGACCGGGTCATGATCAGCGTCCACGGGCAACCAGAGACGGGCCGAGAGGCGCACACCGTCGGACATCTCGATCCAGAGGTGCGACAGCTCGTGGACCTCGCGGGTGGGACGGGAGGGCGCGTCGACCCCCGCCGTTGGGCCCGCGGTCATCCCTGCGGCTCCGCGACGCTGCGGCCGGCCCGGCGCAGCGCCCGCACGACGATGTCCTCACACAGCTCCGGGAAGGACACGCCTTCGGCCGCAGCCGACATCGGGTAGCTCGATCGCGGGGTCATGCCGGGCAGCGGGTTGGTCTCGAGGAACACCAGCCGGCCGTCGGCAGCGAGACGGAAGTCGGCACGCGAGGTGGCCTCCCCGATGCCCAGCACCTGGTGGACCTGTCCGGTCAGGCGCCGGACCCGCGCCGTGTCCTCCGGCGAGAGGTTGGCCGGGACCTCCTTGCGGGACTCGCCGGGGGTGTACTTCGCCTCGTAGCTGAAGACCTCGTGATCGCTGAGCGGCTCGACGATCGCGAACACGCGGTCGCCGAGCGCCGCGATCGTCAGGTCGCGGCCGGGCACGAACTCCTCGATCAGCGCGTCGCGGCTCTCGGCGATCGCCAGCCGGCAGGCCGCCGGCAACTGCGCGGGATCGTCCACCTTGGACAGCCCGATGGTCGAACCGCCCGCGTGGGGCTTCACGATCCAGGGTGCGGGCAGGGTCAGCTCGCGGAGATCCTCCTCGATGCGGTCACGCCGCACCAGGTGCCAGGCAGGGGTATCGATGCCGTGCTCGGTGATCACCTCCTTGGTCCTGACCTTGTCGAAGGTCAGGTCGCAGACCTCCGGGGTCGGACCCGTGTAGACGATGGCGTGCTGCTCGAGGTAGCGCTGGCTGTTGCCCATCTCCCCCTCGTCGCCGAAGGTCGTGACGAAGACCACGTCCGCGGCGGCGAGGATCGGAAGCACCCCCGGTGCCATCACCCCATCCTCCTGGCGCGAACGGACCTCGGCCAGCGCGTCCAGATCGGGCGGGATCGCCACGGTGGGTGAGACCGGCGTCTCCGGGATGTCCTCCTGCTCGACTTCGGCGGTGAGGAACGCATGGTCCACACGACGGTCGGCGACGATCGGTGCCTGGGCCGAGTCGACGGCCGCGACCGCGTGGCCGACCCAGCGCAGCGCTCTCGCGATCGCCACCCCCGAGGACAGCGAGGCGTACCGCTCGCTGTTGGCGCCGCCCATCAACACCGCGATCCGCAGGGGTGCCGACAGCGTCGAGGACGGGTGCGGGCGCGGGAGCACCTCCTCGGCCGCGAAGGGGCGCCGTCCAGCGCCGCCATTGCCGCTGTTGCCGCTGCCATCGTTCGGTCGCTGCTGCATCCCGTCGGTTCCTCCCGTCCGTCCCGTGTCTGCGACGGGCACCGTCGCACCGGCACCGTGCCGGCGACCCACGCTCCGAGCCCCGCCATGACCGGGCCGTCGGCATCGGGGGATCGGGTCGTCGGGCCGTCCCAACACCCTACCTACGGCCATGTGACCACCCCTGCCGGTAGCCTCGTCCGCATGGACGAACGCAACGTGCTGGGCGGCGACCTCGAGCCCTGCAGCCTCGACCCCCTCACCGGTTGGTTCCGAGACGGCTCGTGCCGGACGGGCCCCGAGGACCTCGGCAGCCACACGATCTGTGCCGTGGTCACGGCCGAGTTCCTCGCCCACCAACGGGCGATCGGCAACGATCTCAGCACGCCCCGCCCGCAGTTCCGCTTCGCCGGACTCGAGCCGGGCGACAAGTGGTGCGTGACCGCCCCCAACTGGCTGCGGGCGCACCAGGACGGTGCTGCGGCCCCCGTGGTGCTCGGCGCCACGAACGAGCGGGTGCTGGAGCTCGTGCCCATGGAGGTGCTGCGCCGCTACGCCGTGGACGTCCCCGACGACCCTCGCGACCTCGACGGATGACCTCGGGCTCGCGACGGCAGGCGAGCCAGGACCGGTCGTGGTCGACCCGACGCCCCGGCAAGGAACGCCCGGGGCGGTGCGGCAGCCACCGATGGCCGGTTCCGTGCACCGCAGCGACCTGCAAGCCAGGCCGGTGCGACCAGTCGGCCAGCGCTGGCCGGTTCCCGACCCCACGCACAGGCGGTGCCCCACCGGCCGCCCCGCGGACCTCCAGGGGCCGCTGGGTCTGCGAGCGGGTGGTTCTGCGCTCCTGTGACGTCGACCCGCCGGGGATGGTCCCTTGATGCTGCCCGACGAGGGGCGGCTCATCGTGGATGCGATGAACACACTCGCCAGCCGCCCCGACGGCTGGTGGCATGACCGTCCCGCGGCCGTCGAGCGGCTGCTGGCCGAGCTCCAGCAGCTGGGTGCGAGACGCGCTGGCCCCCTCCTGCTCGTGGTCGAGGGCCGGGCCGGCGCGGGGCTGCGCGAGGGCCGGCACGGCGAGGTCGAGGTGGTGCACGCCACCCGAGGAGGACGTGACGCCGCCGACGACCGCATCGTGGCGCTGCTCGAGCAGCGGTCGGCTTCGGGAGCCGCCGGCGTCGGCGACGGCGCCGACACCGTGGTCACCGCCGACCGGGCACTGCGGGACCGTGCGCGCCGACTGGGTGCCCGCGTCCTGGGTCCGTCGGTCCTGATCAGCGAGCTGACGGCGGAGTGACCGCGACCCGGAATCCGGGTCACGGACCGGGGCACCACCCCGTTCAGGGCTGCCCGCACCCCGCACGATGCCGCTGCTCTCCGCACGCGATCGCGGTCCGTAGACTCGGATGAGGATGGACGCGACCACGGTGCCGACGCTCCGACGCCATGGTCGTCCCCCGCGCCGCTTGGCGGTGCTCCACGGCGGGCCCGGTGCGCCGGGGATGGTCGGGGCGCTCGCGCGGGAGCTGGCAGCCGATGGCACCGGCGTCCTCGAGCCCTTCCAGACCGCCGACAGCATCGCTGGCCAGGTCGGCGAGCTCGCCGCCACCCTCCGGACCGAGCGTGAGGGTGCTTACGTCGTCATCGGCTCCTCCTGGGGCGCGATGCTGGCGGTCCTCACCGCGCAGCGACACCCCGACCTCTTCGCACAGCTCGTCCTGGTCGGCAGCGCGCCCTTCGACCGGTCGGGCGGAGAGGCCACGGCTGCGACCCGGCGAGAACGGATGACCGAGGCCCTGCGAGCGGAGCTGGACCAACTGCAGGCCGTGATCGCCAGTTCGGATCCAGCCCGCGCATCGGCAGCGTTCGCACGGTCCGGCGACCTGCTGCTCGCCATCGACCACCTGGATCCGATCGTCGATCACCTCGACGTGGTTGCCCACCAGCTGGAGGTCTTCGAGTCCGTGTGGGGCGAGGTCGTGCAGCGTCGCGACACCGGCACCCTGCTTGCTGCCGCCCCTCCCCTGCGCTGCCCGGTCGTGGTGCTGCACGGCGACCACGATCCCCACCCACTGGCCGGGGTGGTCGACCCCCTCCGACCGCTCAGCCGGGAGCTGACGGTCCAGGTCCTCGACCGGTGCGGGCACCTCCCGTGGCTCGAGCGGGGAGCCCGGGACAGGTTCCTGAGCGGCCTTCGTGCCGCGCTCGTACCGTCGACACCATGAGCAGCAGGCCGGTGGCAGCAGCCCCACGCGAGGGGGCGGATCGTCGCCTGCCAGACGGCGTGGTCCGCCTGTTCGTCTGCGGTGACGTGATGCTCGGCCGCGGGGTCGATCAGATCCTGCCGTCTCCCGGGGACCCCGAGCTGCGGGAGGGCTACGTCACGGATGCCCGGCGCTACGTGGAACTCGCGGAGGAGGTCAACGGACCGATCCCCCGGGAGGGCGATCCCGCCTGGCCCTGGGGTGAGGCCCTCGCGGCCCTCGAGGCGGCGGCCCCCGACGTGCGGATCATCAACCTCGAGACCAGCATCACCCGCAGCGACCGCTTCGCCCCGGGCAAAGCCGTCCACTACCGCATGAGTCCCGACAACCTGTCCTGCCTGGAAGCCGTCGATCCCGACGTCTGCACGCTGGCGAACAACCACGTCCTGGACCTCGGGCCCGAGGGGTTGGAGGAGACCCTGGAGGTGCTCGACGCCGCCGGGCTGCGCACCGCCGGGGCAGGCTACGACATGGCGGCTGCCTGGCGACCGGCCGAGGTCTCCCTCGACGAGGACGGGCGGGTCCTCGTGTTCTCGATGGGCGCGCCGAGCAGCGGCATCTCGCCGTGGTGGGCGGCCAGCTCGGACCGGCCCGGTGTCGCCGCGCTGAGTGACCGTCTCGACACCGACGCGCGGGCGGTGCTGGACCGCATCCAGCCATGGCGACAGGCGGGTGACCGGGTCGTGGTCTCGATCCACTGGGGCTCGAACTGGGGCTACGACGTTCCCCGCGAGCAGCCCCGCTTCGCCCACGCGCTGATCGACGGAGGCGTGGATGTGGTGCACGGCCACTCGTCCCACCATCCCCGACCCATCGAGGTGTACCGCGATCGACCGATCCTCTACGGCTGCGGCGACCTCATCAACGACTACGAGGGCATCGGTGGGCACGAGGCCTACCGGAGCGACCTGCGGTTGCTGTACCTGCTCGACCTCGACCGTCGCACCGGCGGGCTCGTCCGGTTGCGGATGCTTGCGATGCAGGCCCGGCAACTCCGCCTCCACACCGCCTCACCGTCCGACACCGAGTGGCTGCGTTCGACCCTCGACCGGACGAGCCGCCCCCTCGGCACGCGCATCGTCCTCGCCCCTGACGGCCAGCTCTCACTCGACCAGCCCTGAGCACCGAGCCCGGCGCCGCTGCGCCGACACCACCGGTCAGGATCGCGCCGACACCCCTTGACAGGTCGACCGAGCTCCTGCACGGTCGGAGGTGCCGCCGAGCGCCAGGGAGGACGCTCGAGGTCACCACGCAGGCGTGGCCCTGCTGGTTGCTGCTGGACTCCGGAGGCCCCGGACAGTGCCAGCGCACGCCACCCTGCGACTGCACGTCCCCGGACCGGCAGCGACCGGACGGGACGTCGCACGTACCGCACCTTCAGGACCTCGGGCCGACCCGACCGCGCGGCGACGCATCCCCCACCTCGCCTCGGCACGCTGCCAGCGCGACGTGGGTGTCACATCGACGACGAGCAACAGGAGCAGGAGGAGCACAGCATGTCCTTCACGCAGATGATGTCGGTCCGCACCCAGGACCCCGACCGGCTCAGGGAACTGCTGGCCGGTTGGCACCAGGACCAGCACGGCACCGCGCCTGGCTACGAGGGAGCGCGACTGCTCGCGGACCGCGAGCAACCCGACCGGTGGCTGATCGAGGTCGACTTCACCTCCCGGGAGGAGGCGGAGCGCAACAACGATCGTCAGGAGACCGAGGACTGGGCAAGCCGGCTCCGCGAGGTCGTGGAGGGGGACCCCGGCTACCACGACTACGACCTGATCTACACCACCTCCTAGCCCCGATCCGCCCGGGGGCCGGGGGCCGGGGCGTGACTTCCTCGCCGCGGCGTGACGTGTCGGCGAGGGTCCCGCCGGCGGGCATCGGCGAGACCGCCACGGACGACGCCGGGAGGCGGCCGGTCAGCTGGCCTGCTGCTCGCGGAGGTACGCCAGGGCGTCGTCGGCGTGGACGTCCATGTTGGTCTCGCTGCTGATGCGGAGCAACACCCTGAGATCGGGACCCAGCACGACCGTCTGCCGCTTGCTCGGGATCGGGCCCATGCGCCTGGCGCCGAAGGCCTTGGCGACCGACCCGTCCGGGTCCGCGATGAGGGGGAAGTCGAAGCCGTGCTTGGCGGAGAACCGTGCCTGGGTGTCGAGGTCATCGCGGCTGACACCGACCCGGCTGGCACCGACCTCGGCGAACTCCGCCCCGAGGTCGCGGAAGTGGCAGGCCTGGGCGGTGCAGCCGCCCGTGAAGGCCTTGGGGTAGAAGAAGACGACGAGGTAGCCGTCGTCGGCCAGGTCGGACAACTGGACCGTGCGGCCGTCGTCGAGCTGCACGGTGAGGTCGGGGATGGTGTCGGTGGCGGTGGTCATCTCGCGCTCCTGCGGCTGGGGGAGGGCGCCGCCCGAGGAGGCGCCGCGCCGGTCGGTCGGCGTTCGGGGCCGCAGGGTGCTCCGTCTCGCCGGGGTGGGGCGCGGGTGCCGCCGAGGTGGGGCGCTCAGCCGGCCACGGCTGGCCGCGAAAGTGCCCCAGCCAGCCCGGGGTGGCTACCGCGGTGCAGCGATCCGGCCATCCGCGGCCGGTGGGGCACCCCGGACCGGACGGGCGGTCAGCCGGTGGTGTGTCGGCGCGCCACCGACGCGGCGAGCTGGTGCAGCATCGACTCCTCGGGAGCGCCCATCCCCCAGAACGCGTGCTGGGCTCCCTGGCCGACCTGCTCGTACAGCTCGGCGAGGTGCCACGGCATCGGATCCCAGATCCCGATGGCGCGCACGTAGCTACGGCCCTCGTGGCTGTAGACCAGCAGCTGGCTCCTCGCCCGGCCCATGAAGTGCCCCTCGTGGCTGGTCAGCGCCAGGATCGCGTGGACCTCAGCACCGTCGGGGATCGGCGAGGGCTCGTCCGCGCGGGCGGCGAAGCCGAGCCGCAGCTGGGTCAGCCAGGCGTCCCGGGCCTCCTCGTCGTCCTCGGAGGTGGCGAGCTGGTCGACGGTCACGTAGGCGCGCATGAGGACGGGTGTCCGAGGGCTCGGGAAGCCGATCACCTCGATCTCGAAGGTCTGTCCCCGCAGGCCACCACGACGCAGCGCCGTGAACCGACCGAGTTCGCTGCCGTACTCGGGCCACTGTTCGACCGCCTCCATGGCGGCCACCGTCGCGGCGGCGTCGGCGACCTCGACCGGCGGGTACGTCGACCAGATCTGCGCCGCGGCAGGCGCCTCGGGTGGCGTGAGCGGACCCAGCTGCGCCTGCTGCAGCCGGATCTCGGGGTCGTAGGCGTCCTTGTCCTCGGCCGTGCGGAACACGATGCCCCAGCCCCGACGCGCCGGGTCACCGGCGGCATCACGGAACCACTCACCGAACAGCTGGGCGCCCCCCGCCAGCAGGGCATCGGTGTCGAGCGTCCCCGCCCCTCCGCCAGCCCGCTTGAGCCGGGCCGTCCCGAACGCACGGTGGAAGCTCAGGACGTCCTTGGCACCGATCGCGCGGTGGTCGTGCTCGTGCCAGAAGGTGGTGACGATCGCGAACGCCAGCCGGAGGTCATCGAGCGCGCGCTCATCCTCGTCCCGGGCGAAGTAGGCCGCGTTGAGGAAGTCGGTGACCCACAGCGCCGCGGTGGGCGCCGCGACGGTGGTCCCGACCATCCGGGTCGTTTCGGTCGGTCGCGTGCCACGCAGGCGGTCAGCCAGGCGATCGGCCGCGACGGCCGCGCCGGCCCCGGCGGCGGCCGCGAACAGGTGGGTGATGGCCATAGTGGTGCTCCCTCTGCAGCTCATGCCGTGCCCTCGCCACGGCATCGGTCTCCCGGGCTCACTATGCCACCTGCGGCCTCGCCGGACACGGTCGCGCACGACGCGGTGCTGCGAAGACGTGGGGCGAAAGGCCGGGGCCAACCGACGAGGGCCAGCAGAGGAGGTCCACCGGTCTCGCCGTTAAATTGGAGCAGATCGCGATCGCGGGCGTTCCTGACGCCCGTTCCCCACACTGGCGATCATCGATCGAGGAGGCCCGGCCATGCGCACGCGAGCGTTCCGACGAGCGAACCTGCAGGTGTCGGAGATCGGACTCGGCACCTGGCAGCTCGGTGGCGACTGGGGCGAGGTGGGCGACGAGCAGGCGCGTGAGGTCCTCCACGCGGCCCTCGACGCCGGCGTGACCTTCCTCGACACCGCCGACGTCTACGGGGACGGACGATCGGAGCGTCTGGTGGGCGCGGTCGTCGCCGAGCGCGGCGACCACGACCGGGTCACCATCGCCACCAAGGTGGGCCGTCGCGCCGACCCCCACGTCGCCTCGGCCTACACGCCCGAGGCCCTGCGCGGCTGGGTCGGCCGGAGCCTGGACAACCTCGGCGTGGAGCGGATCGACCTGCTCCAGCTGCACTGTCCCCCGACCGAGGTGTACGCCGACGACGAGGTGTTCGGGGCGCTGGACGACCTGGTCACCGACGGGCTCCTCAGCGCCTACGGCGTCAGCGTCGAAACCTGTGAAGAGGCCCTCAGCGCGATCGGTCGACCCGGTGTCACCAGCGTGCAGATCATCCTGAACGCCTTCCGCCAGAAGCCCCTCGAGGAGGTCCTGCCAGCGGCCCACGAGGCTGGCGTCGGCATCATCGCGCGCGTGCCGCTCGCCAGCGGACTGCTGTCGGGCCGCTACGACCTCGACACCTCCTTCCCCGCTGACGACCACCGCACCTACAACCGCACGGGTGCGGCCTTCGATGTCGGGGAGACCTTCGCCGGGGTGCCCTACGAGGTGGGTGTCCGCGCTGCCCAGGAGGTCAGCAGCCTGGCCGGCAGCGGCCTGACCGCCGCGCAGCTGGCGCTGCGGTGGATCCTGGACCATGAGGCCGTCACCACGGTGATCCCCGGGGCACGTTCCGTGGAGCAGGTCGAGGGCAACGTGGCCGCCAGCGACCTGCCGCCGTTGGATCCCGCACTCCACGAGGAGCTGCGGGCGATCTACGACCACCACATCCGTCCGCACGTGCACCACCGCTGGTGACCGACCCGACCCCGGCCACAACGGCAGCACACGACGGCCTGGCCAACCGCGGCGCTGGTCACGTTGCTGCTGACGGTGCGTCGCGACGATGACCCATCGCAGCCGCTCAGCCCACGCCCGGGACGGGCGTGCCGAGCAGCACCGACATGCAGGTCACGCCAGCCTCGGCCTTCTCGAGTTCCGACACGTCCACCAACTCGACATCGAACCCGCGCCGGTGGATGAGCTCGGCGGTCCGTGGGGCCGCCGCCGACACCACCACCACCTCGCCGACCACCAGCACGTCCCCGCCGGCCGGTTCGCCAGCTGCGAGCACCTCCCGGTCACCGAAGACATCGGCCGGGACACCGCCGGGGACCGCGACGATCGTGCCGTCGGGCAGGGCGGTCGCGGCGGTCTTCAGGTGCAGTACGCCGGTCACCGGGACGGCGACCACCCGGCGATCCAGTGGCTCGACCAGGGCACGCAGCTGGGCGATGGCGACGTCATCGGTGCGGGCCGTGCGACCGACGTACAGCGTCCTGCCGACCTGGAGCACGTCACCGCCGTCCATGGTCCCCGGCGCGAGGATGCTCTGCCGCTGGTAGCCACGAGCGAGCAGCGCCTGCCCGACGCTGGCGACCTCGCCCCGTCGGGACACCGCACCGGGACGCGCCAGCACCGCGGTGTCGTCGACGACGATGACGGTGTCCTCGACGAACACCCCGTCAGGGTGCGCCGGCAGGGGTGGCAGCCACACCAGCTCCAGTCCCAGCCGTGACAGCAGCGTCACGTAGTCGGCGTGCTGCGCACGCGCGAGCTCGAGGTCGATCGGTGCCCGTGCCAGGTGGGTCAGCTCCGCCTCGACGAGGCGGGGCGATGGCGTCCGGACCAGCGCGACAGGCGCGGGGGATGACGTCACTGCGGCTCCCTTCGCTGCGCCATCGACGCGATCAGGGCGCGAGGAGGGTCCGGATGGAAGCAGGCGAGGGGGCTGACGGTTCCCACCTCGAACGCCGAGCCGGAGGTCAGCGTGAGGTGGCGACGACGCACCGCCGTGGGCGCGGTGACCGCACTGGTGCTGGCCGCCTGCACCAGCGCCTCCGGGTCGGACAGCGGCGAGACCGCTGCCGGCCCGCCGGTCCCCGACCGGGTCTTCGAGACCTTCGAGGGCGGCGAGCTCTCCCTGCCGGAGCTGTCGGGCGAGCCGCTGGTGGTGAACTTCTGG
Source organism: Nitriliruptoraceae bacterium (assembly GCA_003561535.1). Lineage (GTDB taxonomy): Bacteria > Actinomycetota > Nitriliruptoria > Nitriliruptorales > Nitriliruptoraceae > T1Sed10-7. Next base: position 1,128 of record PWWI01000215.1, on the reverse strand, counting down.
GCCTCGTGGTGCCCGCCGTGCGTGGCCGAGATGCCCGACTTCGAGCGGGTCCACCTCGATCGCGCTGACGAGGTGCGGTTCGTGGGGCTGAACACCCAGGACACCCGGGAGCAGGCCGAGTCGCTGGCCGCACAGACCGGGGTGACCTACCTGCTCGGCCTCGACCCGGACGGTGCCCTGGCCCGCGACTTCGAGGTCATCTCCATGCCGAGCACCTACTTCGTGGACGCCGACGGCGCGATCGTGCACCGCCACGCCGGCCTGCTCACCGAGCAGCAGCTGCGGGACCTGATCGACGAGCACCTGGTGGATGCGTGATCGAGCTCCCCTTCGCCTTCGCGTTCACGGCCGGGTTGGTGGCCACCCTCAACCCCTGCGGCTTCGCCATGCTGCCGGCCTACCTGTCCTACTTCCTGGGGCTCGACGACGACGTCGAGGTGGCTGCCGGCTCCAGCGCGCTGCGGGCGGTGCGCGTCGGAGCTGTGGTCTCCTCCGGGTTCCTGCTGGTGTTCGGGGTGGCCGGCATCCTCATCACGCTCGGGGTCCGGGCCGTCGTGGACGCGCTGCCCTGGATCGCGATGGTCGTCGGGCTCGGGGTCATCGGGCTCGGCGCGGCGATGCTCAGCGGGCGCGAGCTGCGGGTGCGGCTGCCGAAGGCGGACGGCGCACCGGGCGGTCGGGGCAACGCCGGGGTGTTCTGGTTCGGGGTGTCGTACGCGATCGCGTCGCTGTCCTGCACCCTGCCGGTGTTCCTGATCGTGGTCGCCGGGACGATCCCGACGCTCGGCCTGGTCGCCGGCATCGCGACGTTCCTGGTCTACGGCCTGGGCATGTCGACGTTGTTGCTACTGGTCACCCTGTCCCTGGCCTTCGGCAAGCGGGCGCTGGTGACCCGGCTGCGCCACGCCTCGCAGCACGTCAACCGGACCGCCGGCGTGATCCTGGTGCTGGCGGGGGCCTACATCATCTTCTTCTGGGCCACCACCCTCGCCGGTGACGGCACGTCACAACCCGCCGCCGTGCAGTGGATGGAGCAGCTGTCCTCCCGCGCCACCAACGCCGTGGCGGATGCCTCCGTCGCCGTGACCACGGTCGCCATCGTCCTGCTCGTCACCACCGTGGCGGGCG
>PWWI01000023.1 GCA_003561535.1 Nitriliruptoraceae bacterium | reverse complement strand
GCCTCGAAAGCGGGTAGACCTACGGGTCTCGGGGGTTCGAATCCCCCTCCCTCCGCCAACGCCTGCTTCGCCGAACACGCCCCGCGGAGTGCGGGGCACGGGCTTCCGGGGTCAGGGCGCAGTCATCCGGTCGGGTCTGCCGGCCATCGGATGGCGCGGTCATCACGGTTGACGAGCCAGTCCTCGATCCCGTCGGCCAACGGGGTCAGCTCGGTCTGGATCCCCGGCTCCGGCCGGCTCGCGCCGCCGCGGCGGGCTGGTCGCATCCGGCGGGTGGCATGCCGGAGCCCGCGGGTTCCTGAGGGGCGTGCCGCCGCCCGGAAGGCTCGGGCGGCCGGGGGCGCGGGCAGGTCACGGGTCCGGGAAGGCAGCGACAGTTCGACCCGCCAGGCGTCCTCGCTCTCGGGTTCCCGCGTCCCCCCGAGCTGGTCGAACAGCGCGAGCATCGGGGCGTTGTGCCGCAGCACGTAGCTGCGGAACCTCACGACGCCCTGGGCTCGGGCGCGCGCCGCCAGCGCGCCGAGGAGCAGCGTGCCGGCGCCCTGCCCGTGGTGGCCGTCGGCGACGACCACCGTCGCTTCCGCGACGTCACGCTCGAAGGGGTCGCGGACGTAGCGGGCGACCCCGATACCCGGCTGCTCGGGGTGATCCAGGTCGATCGCGACGATCGCTTCGTGGTCGGCGTGGTCCACGTCGGTGAGGTAGTCCAGCTGCCGGTCGGTCAACTCGTGGATGTGGCCGTGGAAGCGTTGCAGCCGGGACGCCGGTGACAGCCGGTCGAAGCCGGCGGCCAGCTGGGTGCGGTCCTCGGGCCGGATCTGGCGCAGCAGCGTCGCCGTGCCGTCCCTGAGCGAGGTCCGTTGACTCCACTGCCCGGGGAGCACCGTGGCCGGGCCGAGGTCCGGTGACGGGGCGGGGGTGGTCCTTGACATCGTGGTCTCCGTGGTTGGTCAGCTGGCCAGCGGGTCGAGGTGGGAACGGTGTGGCCGAACCGAACTGCCCCCAGGATGTCCTGCTCTACAGATAACATCTTGAGGTTTGAGGGTGAGATATCGGAAAGTGATTGTTCGGAGAGGACAAATACCGTGGAACAGCCTGCCTCCAGGGACATCGCTCGGCGGGCCAGCGACCTGGGCCTGCCCGAGGAGGTCGTCGTCATGCTCCGGGCGCGGCTGCCGGAGGTCGCGGCCCGGACCATCGCCGCCGTCACCGCCGAGGTCCCTCAGTACGGCGACGGGCTCAGCGAGGACATGGCGACCGGGATCGCCGCAGGGGTCGAGATGGCCCTCGAGGCCTTCCTGCGGCTGGCAGCCGGCAGCGATGAGCAGGATCCCACCTCGGTGCTGGACGCGGCCGTCGAGGGCGCCTACGAACTGGGGCGAGCGGAGGCACGCAGCGGGCGCAGCATGGATGCGCTCCTGTCGGCCTTCCGCGTCGGTGCCCGTGTCGCATGGCGGGAACAGGGGGAGGCCGCGGTGGAGCACGGGGTGTCCGCCACCAGCGTGGTCGGCTTCGCGGCCCTGGTGTTCGCCTACATCGATGAGCTCTCGGCGGCCAGCGCGGCCGGGCACGCTGCGGAGCTCGCGAACACCGAGCGGATCCGGACGAGACACATAGGCGAGCTCGGCCAGGCGTTGCTGGCTGGTGCCCCCGCGGACGTGCTCCTCGCCCGCGCCGAGCGCGCTGCCTGGTCGCCGCCGGAGACGCTGACCGCGGTGCTGCTCCCGGTGGCCCGGGTCCACGAGGCGGTCCGTGTCCTCGACCAGCGGACGCTGGTACTGACCGACGATCTCGCCGTAGGGCTGCTCCCGGAGCGCTCCGGGGCCCTGCTGGTGCCGGATGCCGTCCGCACCCGGTCCGCGTTGCTCCGGGCGCTGCAGGATCGGGCGGCGATCGTGGGCCCGCCACGACCGTGGATCCGGGCGGCGTCGTCGTACCAGCGGGCGCTGCGGGCGCGGGAGGTGGTCACGGCCCGGGACGGGGCGGCGGTCGACACCGAGGAGCACCTCACCGCCCTGGTCCTGGCCGCCGATCCCGAGGCGCTGCAGGACCTCCGCCAGCAGGCACTCGCCCCCCTCGAGGGGCTGACCGAGAGCACCGCGGCACGGCTGACAGAGACGCTGCGGTCATGGTTGCTCCACCATGGTCGACGCAGCGCCGTCGCGGCGGACCTGGTCGTCCACCCGCAGACGGTGCGCTATCGGATGGCGCAGCTCAGGGAGCGGTACGGGGAGCGACTGGAGGATCCCGAGGTGGTCCTGCAGCTCACCGTCGCGCTGGCTCTCGATGGCGGTCCGTGACCTCGTCGCAGCTGCGACGTCGTGGGCCGTGTTGACGGCGAGGGCCGGTTCCGGCTAGGTCTCCGGGCAGCAGACAGGAGCAGCGATGGCCCTCTCTTCCTCCACGGACCAGGCGGTGCGGCCCACGACGGCGCTGTCGCGCCAGGGTGTCGCGTTCTGGTTGGACGATCTGTCCCGTCGACGGCTCGACTCCGGCGACCTGGCGCAGAAGGTCGACGAGCTCGACGTCGTGGGGGTGACCACCAACCCCGCGATCTTCCAGGCTGCGATCACCGGGTCCGACGACTACGCCGCGGACATCGCGAGGCTCGCCGCCGAGGGCGCCGATGCGGAACAGATCGTGCGCGAGCTGACCACCGAGGACGTGCGCCGGGCCTGCGACCTGCTCCGGCCGGTCTGGGAGGCGACCGATGGGCAGGACGGTCGAGTGTCGATCGAGGTCGATCCTCGCCTCGCCCACGACACCGACGCGACCATCGCCCAGGCCCGGGAGCTGTGGGCGGAGGGGGATCGGGACAACCTGCTCATCAAGATCCCCGGGACCCCGGAGGGCCTGCCCGCCATCCGGCAGGTCATCGCCGACGGCATCAGCGTGAACGTGACGCTGCTGTTCGCGGTGGCGCGCTACCGCGAGGTCATCGACGCCTACTTCGCCGGCCTCGAGGACCGGCTCGCGGCGGGGCAGCCGATCCACCAGGTGTCCTCGGTCGCGTCGTTCTTCGTGTCCCGCCTCGACACCGAGGTCGATCCCCGGCTCGCCGATCTCGACACCCCGCAGGCCCGCGCCTTGATCGGGACCCTGGCGGTCGCCAACGCCCGGTCGGCCTACGGCGCCTACCTCGAGGTCGCGGACGGGGATCGGTGGCAGGCGCTCGAGGAGCAGGGTGCGAACCCCCAGCGGCCCCTGTGGGCCTCCACCGGGGTGAAGAACCCCGACTACCCGCCCACGCTCTACGTCACCGAACTGGTCGCGCCGGGCACCGTCAACACCATGCCCGAGGCGACGCTGGCCGCCGTGGCAGCCGCCCCCGCGGTCACCACCGACACCATCACCGGCAACCTCGACCGGGCCCAGGCGACCCTCGCCGCGCTCGGCGAGGTCGGCATCGATCTCGACGAGGTCACGGACCTGCTCGAGACCCAGGGGGTCGCCAAGTTCGAGGACGCCTGGAACGGGCTGCTGGCCACGGTCGACGCCGCTCGGTGACCTCGGGTGCCGGCCCCCGTCCCAGACGCGCCCGGGGGTCGTCGGTCCCACACATTGGGGCCTTCCGACCCGATCCCGAGCCGCGTCGACCGGTTTGTCTTCCCTCGGTCGACCCGGCCGTCAGGAGGCACCCCATCGAGCACCTGAGACCGTTGGCGGTGTTCCTGCCGCTGGTCGGTGAGCCGCCGCTCCTGCGGTCGGGCCTCGAAGGCGATCCGGCCCGCTGGTTGCCCGACGCGCACGTCATCCAGGATGGCCGCTGGAGCACGGTGCTGCACGGTGCGGGTTGGTCACACAGGGTCGCCGTGCGGGTCGGGGCACCGTGGGAGTCGAGCACCACCCTGTGGCGCTCGCTGTCCTGGGAGCCGGCGCGTGCCGAGGAGTGGGACGCGGACCGCCCGGTGCGTCCCCTGCCGACCTTCGACGGCGAGCTGGGGCTGTTCGTCTCCGGTGACATCGCCTCGCTGGCGATCGAGGGGCGCTACCGCGCCCCGGGGGGACCACTGGGAGCCGTCCTGGACAACCTCGCGCTGCACCGGGTCGCGCACCGGACGGCCAACCGGTTGATGGAGGACATCGCCCTGCTCCTGCGCACGGGTGCCGACCAGGTGCGCACGGGAGGCGGCACACCGCCCGCGCGATGAGCGTCGGAAAGCGCGGGCACGGGGTCGCGACCCCCTCGCCCGGGACCGGTGTGGTTGCACGTCGGGGTGGTGGTGCGCGAGCCTGCCGTCATGGCTGAGCTGTTCCGCATCGCCCAGAACCCTGATCCGGGCTCGAAGCTGCCGTACCTGCTGTGGCTGCCGGCGCAGGACGGACCCCTGGTGCTCAAGGCCCGCGAGACCTGGCCACGCACGGCCAAGGTCTACTGCCACCGGGCCGAAGCCTGGCCCGAGCCCACCGAGCTCGTGCTGGTCGAGGAGGTCGCCGTCCGCGAGTGCCTGCGACGTGGCCGAGCGATCGATCTCGTGCTGGACCGCCCCCGCCAGCACCGGTCACAGTTCGTGTTCACCCGGCTCAAGGACGGTCGGGAGGCGATCTTCTGGCAGACCTCGCGGACGGTGACGGGGGTGCGCCCGGGCCTGCGGCTGCCGACCCGGCGTGCCTCGGGAACCGAGACGCTCACGGTGCTGAAGGACACGCGGGAGCGGTACGGCTACCGCTTCGCCAACCAGCAGGCCAGCGTCGACCCCCAGCCCCTCCCGGTCGGCGACTACGGCGTCGCCATCGACGGCGAGGTGGTCGCCAGCGTGGAGCGCAAGTCGCTGGACGACTTCGCGACCAGCGCCATCGAGGCTTCCCTGTCGTTCGTGATGGCCGAGCTGGCGACGCTGCCCCGAGCCGCGGTGGTGGTCGAGGGTCGCTACGCCGACCTGTTCACCCGCGAGCACGTCCCGGCCGGCTACCTCGCCGACCTGGTGGCGCAGCTCCAGGTCCGCTACCCCTCGGTCCCGATCGTGTTCTGCGGCAGCCGGAAGCTGGCTGAGGAGTGGACCTTCCGGTTCCTCGGCGCGGCCCGGGCTGAGCTGAGGGGGGAGGCCGCCGAGCCGTCCTGAGCCACCGCGGACCGGTGTCGGGCACCGCCCCGCTACCCGTCGTGGTGGTTGGGAGCGGCGGTGGTCAGTGATGTGGCGAGGAGCGTCAGAAGGCTCGGGAGGTCCGCGGCGATGCGCGCCAGCAGGTCCCGGTCGAGGACCTCGAGGGTGTCATCGGCGGTGTGGGCGAGGCCGCCGAGCAGGGCGTGGACGTCCTCGGTGGTGATCGCGACCGCGGGGATGCCGCGCATCGCGAAGATCGCGTGGTCGCTCTCGATCCAGGGCTCGGCGGCCACCCATCCGTCGTGACGCGCGACCCAGGCCGCCAGCTCCGACGCCACCGGTTCCGGGCAGGCGAGCGCCGCGAGCGAGGTGCGTCGTCCGGCGAGCCCGATCCCGTCGAGGTTGCACGCCCCCGCGACCTGGTCGAGGTCGGTGGCCGCCAGCCACGCCACCTCTCCGCAGGCATCGATGTGGTCCTCACCGTTGAACAGCACCAGCTCGACCGGCAGGCCGTCGAGGTGACCGAGCTCGGCCAGCGCCAGCAGGACCGCGACGCTGGCGGCGTTGTCGAAGGCTCCGGGGGTCGTGACCTTGGAGTCGAGGTGGGCGCACAGCACCAGCCGGCGGTCGCCGTCACCGATCCGGGCCGACAGGTTGACGCCATCGCCGGGATGAACGGCACCGGAGACGACGAGGTGGAGCTCGTCACCCGGGTGCAGATCCCGCCCGAGCTCGGTGGGGATCGTGGTCGACGGGAAGGGGAGGTCGGGGTCCTCGAGGATGGGTTCCCAGTGGTCGGACACCGCCACCACAGCTGCTGGTGCGAGCCGGTGGAGGGCGTCGCGGGTCCGTCGGTGCTCGGGGAGGTCGAGGAACGGGAAGGCGGCGGGCAGCAGCTGCCCGCTGGCCAGCTCGTCGGTGAGCACCAGCACGGCGCCGGTAGCCGTCGCGAGCGCCTCCAGCTGGTCGAGCCGGCGCAGAAGGACCGCGCGTCCACGGACGTCGCCGGCAGGGCTGTAGGGGTTCGGCGCGACCCCGACCCGGACGCCGCCGACCTCGAGGTGGCCCTCGCCCGGCTCCCACCAGCGGGTCGTGAACGGGGCGGCCACCGGCCGGTGGCCAGCCGTGGTCAGGATCTGCTCGACGTAGGCGGTCGCTTGCCGGTTCGCAGGGGAGCCCGGCGGGCGCGCACCGATGTCCTGCACCAGCACCTGGAGGTGCTGGCCGATCCGCTCGCGGACCTCGCTCACCGTCGATCCTCCGCTCGTGCTCGGCCGTGGCCCGGCCCCGGCGTGCCCCTGCCGGGGCGAGGCGGTTCCTGCAGCCTGCCCGCTGCACGAACGGGTGGCATCGGTCACAGGGTGGACTCTCGCATCCACCTCGGGGATGAACTGTCGGCGCACAGCGGTCCGGATCGAGGAGGTGCGCTACAACCCGCAGATCACCGACCATCCCCGGCCGGCACCCGCCTGACCACCTCGGGTCGCGACGGTCGAGAGGAGCCGAACGTGCGTGCCCGCGAGTTGCTGCGTCGCCTCGACGGGCTCGAGGGGGCAGCGCTGAGCTCGGTGTCCCTGGCCGAGGCGATCGCTGCCTCGGTGCGGGACGGGCGACTGCCCGCCGGGGTCGAGCTGCCGTCGGAACGGGACCTGGCAGCGACCCTCGGCCGCAGCCGCGGCACGATCGGCCGCGCCTACGAGCGGCTCCGCGCCGACGGGCTGGCCCACACCCGTCAGGGTGCCGGGACCACGATCGGGTGCTGCGCCGGACCGTGGGCGTCGTCGCGGGCTGCGGAGCTCGAGCCCATCCTCCCGGTCCTCGAGGGTGGCACGCCGGCACGCTCGGAGCGGGTCGTCGACCTGCGGACGGTGCGGTGGCCGACGGCGGCAGCCGCCCGGCCTGCCGCATCCGATCCTGCCCCCGCGCCATCGCACGATCGTCTGCTGGCCCTCCGACGGGACCTCGCCGACCGGCTCGGTGGCTCGGGCCTCCCGGGGGATCCGGAGCAGCTGACGGTGGTCGATGGTGCGATGCGGGCGCTCGAGGTGGTGCTGGCCACCCTGGTCCGGCCCGGGGACCGGGTGCTGGTTCCCGCGCTGACCGATCCCCGGGTGCTGGCCCTGCTCCGCGTGCGTGGCCTGCACCCCGTGCCCCTGCCGGTGGATCGGGACGGGCGCGCTGACGTGCCGGGGTGGCTCACCCGGCTGCGATCGCGCGCCGCGCCGGTCGCGGTGATGACCGCCACCCACGGCGCGCCGTCGGGCTTCGTGCTCCGTTCGCACGAGCGGCGGCTGCTGGTCGAGGCAGCTGCCGCCGGCGACGTCACGCTCGTCGACGACCTGAGCCACGCGGAGCTGTGGATCGAGACCCGGCCGCCGGCCGCGCTGGCCAGCTTCGACCGCGACGAGCGCACCGTGACGGTCGCCTCCACCTCGGCGTCGGCTCCTCCCGGGGCGGGTGTCGGATGGATCCACACGCCGAGCGGCGCCCTCGCCGAGCGGCTGCGGGCGGTCGCCGTCGCGATCGACGCGGAGCCCTCGCCCCCTGTGACGGACGCGGCCCTGCGTGCCGCCGACGACCGCGACGCGCTGCTGGGATCGCGGCGGCAGCACCTGATCGACCACACGGCCGCGACGATCCGGCTCGTCACGCCGGTCGCGCCGCTGGTGTCGGTGGCCTCGAGCGAGGGTGGCCCGCTGCGTCTCCTCCACCTCGGAGGTGTCACCGGGAGTGCGGTCGCCGAGACGGCCCGGGACCGCGGCGTCCTCGTCCACCCCGGGAGCGCCGCCAGCGTCGGGGCTGGTGATCCGCCGAGCGTCGTGGTCAGTCTGACCTCGCCGACCCGGGACCTGATCACCGGACTGCGCGTGCTCATCGACGTCGTCCGCGACCTCGCCTGATCCTCCCGAACTCGTCGACGGCGTGCCAGTGACCGCTCGACTGGCCCCGTGAGGTGGACCTGGGGGTCCGTACGGTCGAGGCAACGATCATCGAGGATCCGTGATGAGCCTGGTGCGTGCGATCGAGACCGTGACCTTGTTCGGCAGCCTGTTGGTGAGCCTGCTCGTGCTGTTCATCCCGATCACGGTCGGGCTGGTGCTGCTGCAGCGGTGGCTGGGCGAGGACCGGCTCGCCCGCCTGCTCGGCAGCGACCGGCTCCTGCCCGCGCTGGTCAAGGGCACCCTGCTCGGTGCGGTCACCCCGTTCTGCGGGTGCTCGACCATCCCGCTGCTGCTCGGCCTGCTCCGGGCCCGGGTGCGCTTCGGCGGGGTCGCGGCGTTCATGCTCGCCTCACCGCTGCTCAACCCCTACATCCTCGGGGTGCTCGCGCTGCTGTTCGGCGGTCGGACGACGGTGGTGTACGCGGTGGCCGCCGCGGCGACCTCCATCGGTCTGGGGGCGGTGTGGGAGCTGACCCGACTGGACCGTTACCTCAGGCCCGGGGTGCTGCCTGAGCCGGTGAGGACCGCGCCGGGGGTCCTCGTCGGTGTCGGCGGCGGTCCTGGCTGCGGGCCGGCGGGGGGGACGGCCTGCGATGGCGACGTCGTGGGCCCTGCGGCCGGGGGCCACCGAGCGTGGGCCGGTTGGCACGCCGAGGTCGCGGGTGCGTGGGCCGCGTCGGTCGAGCTCCTGCGACCCATGCTGCGGCCGATGCTGCTCGGGGTGGGCATCGGTGCCCTGCTCTACGGCGTGGTCCCCGAGGGGTGGCTCGCCGGCCTGCTCGGCACCGCCACCTGGTGGTCGCTGCCGCTGGCGGCCGTGCTCGGTCTCCCGCTCTACCTCCGCGGTGAGGCGGCGTTCCCGATCGGCGCAGGCCTGCTCGCTGCGGGGGTCGGCGGGGGGCCGATGTTCGCCATGGTGATCGCCGGGATGGGGGCCAGCCTGCCCGAGGTCACCATCCTGTCGGGCATCTTCCAGCCACGGCTGCTCGGCGCCTTCCTCGCCTCGGTGTTCGCGATGGCGATCATCGGCGGTCTGCTGATCCCCTCCCTCGGGTGACCGGCCTGCGAGAGCTCACTCGCGCCGCCGGGCTCACACCGGCGCCCCGGCGGCGTCGAGCATCGGCCCACCGCGCGGCTCGTAGGCGCAGTAGGGCTCCTCGGCGAGGTGGTCGCCGGTCACGGCGTAGGCGCGGGAACGTGATCCGCCGCAGACGTTGCGGTACTCGCACCTCCCGCACCGGCCGCCGAGCAGGCTCACGTCCCGCAGCTCACGGAACAAGGGTGCCTCGCGGTAGATCTCCGGCAGCGAACGTTCCCGGAGCGAGCCGCCGGGCACGGGCAGGAAGCCGCTCGGGTGCACGTTGCCGATGTGGTCGATGAACACGAACCCCCGGCCGGCGTTGATGTCCAGCGGGGGGCGCGGTACCCGGGTCGGCAGGTCCCGCTCGGCCAGGAGGTCGTCCAGTGCGGCGCGGAGCCGGCGGTAGGTGTCGCCGAGGCCGAAGCTCGTGGCCGCGTCCACCTCACCCGCCCGGCGCCGCTGCAGGATCACCCGCCGGAAGTGCGGAGCCTCGGTGGTCTTCACCGCGAGGTAGTTGGAGACGTCGACCAGCCAGTGCAGGACGTCCTCGACCTCCTCAGGCGGCAGGGCCTGCAGCGCCTCACCGCGGCCGGTCGGGACCAGGAGGAACACGCTCCACAGGAAGGCGTCGAGGTCGATGACCTGGCGGAGCAGTTCGGGGAGTTCGCCGACGTTGCCGGCGGTCACGGTGGTGTTGATCTGCAGCCGCATGCCGAGGTCGATGATGTCACGGCAGACCGGGAGGGTCGCGTCGTAGACCCCCTCGATCCCGCGGAAGCCATCGTGGGGGGGTGCGGTCGCGCCGTCGAGGGAGATCGAGACCGCCTTGGCCCCGGCGGCGGCTGCCGCCGCGAAGCGCTCGCGGGTGGCCTTGGGGGTGACCGAGGGAGCCAGGGCCATGCTGAGCCCGGCCTGCTTGCCGTAGGCGATCAGCTCCGTCAGGTCCTCACGCTCGAAGGGGTCCCCGCCGCTGATCACCACCATCGGGCTCGGCACACCGAAGCTGGCGATGTCGTCGAGCAGTCGCTTGCCCTCCTCGGTGCTCAGCTGCAAGGGGTGCGGCTCGTTCTGCGAGTCGGCGCGGCAGTGCTGGCAGACCAGCTGGCAGGCGCGGGTCGACTCCCAGATCACCAGGAAGGGTCGCTGGTGGACGTCCTGGTGGACCTTCCGGATGGCGGTGCGGCCGTGTCCGTTCACGCGTGGGTCTCCTGGAGTGCGGTGGTCAGGGTGGTGGCTGCGCCGGTCGCCGAGCGCAGGCAGGAGGACAGCCCGGGGCCGTGGTAGGGGGCGCCCGCCACGACGACGCCGGGCAGGTCGCGGGCCAGCGCGGAGCGGATGGTCGCAAGCCGCTCGTGGTGACCGACCTCGAGCTGCGGCATCGTCGTCGGCCACCGTTGGACGGTGACCTCCAGAGGATCGGCGTCCAGCCCGGTGGCCTGGGCCAACTCCCCGTGGAGCCGCTCGATGAGGGGCTCGTCATCGAGTTCGATGGCCCGGTCGTCCCCGGCTCGGCCCGCCGATGCGCGGATCAGGACGTGGTCGCTGTGGGCGTGATGTGGCCACTTGGTGGACAGGAACGTGGCGGCCTTCAGCAGCTGCGGGCTGGTGCTGGGCACCAGGATCCCCGTGCCCCCGGCGATCGCCGGGAGCTCGGCGGCCCTGGCGGGGTAGGCCAGCGCTGCCACCACCACCGAGGCGGCGCGCAGCTCCCCGAGGGTCGCAGCCGCTACCGGGCTGCCCTCGGACAGCAGCTCACGGGCCACCGCTGCCGAGGTCGCCACGACGACCCCGTCGACGTCGATCGGCCGCTGGCCGTCGACGGACAGCCGGAGGCGACCGGCCTCGCGCGTGACGGCACTGATCCGGGTCCCCAGACGGACCTCGACGCCCGCGCTGCTGGTGGCCAGGCGTTCGGTCATGGTGCCCATGCCGGAGGTCAGGGTGACGAAGGCCGGACCGGTGCTGGGTGTGGGGCGTCGGCGCAGGAGCAAAGAGCGGTGCTTGGCGGTCAGCGCCGCCAGTTGCGGGGTCGCCGCCTGCAGGCTGAGGGTGCGCACGTCGCCGGCGTGCAGGCCGCCGAGCAGGGGATCGACCAGGCGGTCCACCACCTCGGAGCCGAACCGGCGCGCGAGCTCCTCGCCGACGGCGACGTCCGGTCCGCCGCGTGATGCTGGCAGCAGGGGCTCCAGGCCGGCGCGCAGCAGGCCCACTGGCGAGAGCACCCGGGACCGTAGGACCGGGCCGAGCCTGGACGGGCCCGCGGGGGTGAAGCCGTCCGGGAGCGGCCGCAGACCCCGCTCGGTCCAGATCCAGGTGGTGGCGCGGTTGGCGCCGACGAGTTCCTCCTCGAGGCCCAGCTCCTCGAGCAACTGCAGTGGCCCCGGCGCGGCGGTGAACACCGACTCGGCACCGACGTCGACGCGATGGCCGGCCACGGTCGCCGCCCGCAGCTGCCCGCCGACGTGGTCGGCTGCTTCGAAGACGGTCACCTGCGCGCCGGTGGTCGCGAGCTGCCGCGCCGCCACCAGCCCGGAGACACCGGCACCGATGACGGCGATCTGGGGGCCCGCACCCGGGTCGGATCCGAGGTGGACGGAAGCGGTGCGATGTGTCGTGGTCAAGGCAACCTCACGGGGCGCGGGTGTGCGGGACCGCGCCGGACGCCCGGAGGATGGCGCGGGCGAGAGGGCCTACCTAGGGCACGTGGTCCCCCAAGAGCGGGTCCTGTGGCAACCCGATGTAGGCGTGGCGTTCACCGAGCGTTAACCTCGCCGCGGCCGGTCATGGGAGGGCCGCGGTGGAGCTGTCCTGGTTCGACCTGTCGACGGGCCTGCTGGGTGGGCTCGTGATCTTCCTGCTCGGCTTCGAGCAGATGACCCGTGCCATGCAGTCCGCTGCCGGGTCGAAACTGGCCGACGGGCTGGCCCGGGTCTCCTCCCGGCCATTCGTCGGCGCGATGTCCGGTGCCGGGGTCACGGCCATCATCCAGTCGTCGTCGGTCACGACGGTGCTGGTGGTCGGGTTCGTGTCGGCCAGCGTGATGACGCTGCCGCAGGCGATCGGGGTCATCGCCGGAGCCAACCTCGGCACCACGGTCACCGCGCAGATCGTCGCGCTCGACGTGACCAGGTACGCCTCGTTGATGATCGCCTGCGGCTTCGTGATGACCTTCCTCAAGCGCCGGCCGATCGTCAAGCAGGCGGGTGGGGCGCTGCTCGGCCTTGGCATGGTGTTCCTCGGGATGGACCTGATGTCGGGGGCGGTCGCGCCGCTGCGGGACCAGCCCCAGGTCATGGCGCTGTTCCAGGGCGCCGGAGGTCCGTTCCCCGGCCTGGTGATGGGTGCCGCCTTCACCGCGCTCGTCCAGTCCTCCTCGGCCACGATCGGCATCGTGATCGTGCTGGCGAGCCAGGGACTGGTCGATCTCGAGACCGCCATCGCCATCGCGTTGGGTGCCAAGGTCGGGACCTGTGTGACCGCGATGCTCGCCAGCATCGGGGCCGGCCCCCCTGCCAAGCGCGCCGCCGGCTTCCACGTCCTGCTCAACCTCGGGGCGGCCCTGGTGTGGCTGCCGCTGATCCCGCTCCTCGCGGAGCTCGCGGTCTGGATGTCGCCCAGCCTCCCCGCGCTCGAGGGCACGGCGCGTCTGGCCGCCGAGACACCCCGCCAGGTCGCCAACGCCTACACCGTGTTCGCTGCCCTCAACCTCATCGCGGTCCTCCCCTTCACCGGTCCCATCGCCCGAGGCCTGGAGCGGCTCATCAAGGAGCGGGAGGTCGACCCCTTCGCCGAGGCGCGCCACCTCAACGTGATGATGCTCAACACCCCGGCGGCGGCCCTCGAGCTCACCCGGGCCGAGATCCGCCGGCTCGGTGAGAAGGTCGTCCACATGGTGCGGGTCGGCGGCGACGCGGCGATCGACGGCGACCTCGCTGCTCTGGAGCACATCGAAGCGATGGACGACGAGGTGGATGCGATCCGATCGGCGATCGTGACCTACCTGGCGCAGCTCGGACAGGAGGAGATCAGCCTCGACCAGTCCGTGGAGATCGCGCGCCTCCTCGCGGCGACCGACGAGTTGGAGGCGATCGGCGACGTGGTGGAGATGGGGCTGGCGCGGATCGGGCAGCGCATGCGCTCGGAACGCATCCAGATGGCGGAGTCCACGCAGGAGGTGATCCGCGGTCTGCTGCTGGAGGTCGCCACCAACCTCGAAGCCGCGGTCGAGGCGGTGGCGCAGGCCGATCGCAAGGGGGTCGCGGCGCTGCTCGACCGGGCGGATCAGGTGAAGCAGCGGCGCGAATCGGCCATGACCCGTCAGGCCTTCCGCCTCCCCGGCCAGGGGCCCGGCCGCGCGGGTGCGTACGCCCGGGAGGTCGAGCTGATCTCCGAGATCTACCGCATCCACACCCTGACCAAGCGGCTGCTGCGCCGGCAGCTGGCCTCTCCGGTCGAGTCCGGCAACGGATCGACCGGGCCGGGGGCCGGCGACGCACCGGCGGATCCACCCGCGGCAGCGCCGGGCGTGGACGGTGGCGATCTCCACCTCGCGGCACCGCAGGACCCGGATGGCGCCGACCGGTAGCGCCCAGCCGGGCCTCAGGGCACCAGCGGCAGGCCAGAGGCGAAGGTCACATGAGGAGCCATCGGACGCGGTTCCCCCGCGTCACGGGCTCCCCGTACGGTTGCCGTGGTGCAGCGACCCCGTCGACGGTGACGACGAGTGACCGGGGAGGTCCCGCTGCTGCGAGTGACCCCGTGGAGGCAGCTGTCATGCCGACCGAAGACCGCCGAGAGACCGGCAGCGCCGGGCCGGGTCACCTCGATGATGGTGGCGGGAGCGGGCGCGCAGGCGGGTCTCGCCGATCGATGGCACGCGCGGTCCCCGTGGCGGCCGGTCTGGCGGCTGCGGCGGCCGGTCTCGGCAAGCGCTACCTCGATGCCCGGGCGCGTCGCGCCGAGGAAGAGCAGGCGCAGGATCCGGCGCCGGCCATGGGCAGCCCTGCCACGGGCAGTCCGGCCGCGGCGCCTCGGTCCGCGCCCCCGTTGGTCCGGGAGCCCGCGGTGGCTCCCGCACCTGCCCGCTCGGCCGAACCTGCGGCACCGCCGACGTCGCCACCACCACGACAGGACAACCCCGTGCTGGAGGCAGAGCTCGACCGTCGTCGGACGGTCGGCCCGGAGATCCACGATGCCGCGCCGACGGGCGACATCCGCACCCTGTGGGACGAGCACCTGCTCAACCTCCGGCTCGTCAACCCCGCCAACCGTCGCCGGTTCAAGGTCATCGTCGTCGGGACGGGGCTGGCCGGTGCCGGTGCAGCGGCCACCCTGTCGGAGCTCGGCTACCAGGTCGAGGCCTTCACCCTCCACGATGCACCCCGACGGGCGCACAGCGTGGCCGCCCAGGGTGGCATCAACGCCGCCAAGGCCTACAAGGCCGACGGCGACTCGGTGGACCGGCTGTTCCGCGACACCGTCAAGGGTGGCGACTTCCGCGCCCGCGAGGCCGACGTCCATCGGCTCTCCGAGATGTCGGTGCGGGTGATCGACCACATGACGGCGCTCGGCGTGCCCTTCGCCCGCGAGTACGGCGGCCAGATCGCCACCCGATCCTTCGGTGGGGGGCAGGTCTCCCGCACCTTCTACGCCCGGGGTCAGACCGGCCAGCAGCTGCAGATCGCCGGTTCGCAGCAGCTGCTCAAGGAGGTCGGGGCGGGGCGGCTCAAGCTGCACACCCGGCACGAGATGCTCGACCTGATCGTGGCCGACGGCCGTGCGGTGGGCATCGTGGCCCGTGACATGGTCACCGGCGACATCGTCCCCCACACGGCCCACGCGGTCGTGCTGGCCACGGGCGGCTACGGCAACGTCTACTTCAAGTCGACCCTGGCGAAGTCCTCCAACGTGACCGCCACGTGGCGGGCCCACAAGCGCGGCGCGCTGTTCGCCAACCCCTGCATGATCCAGTTCCACCCGACCTCGCTGCCGCTGACCAGCGAGTGGCAGTCCAAGCTCACCCTGATGAGCGAGTCGCTGCGCAACGACGGCCGGGTGTGGGTGCCCAAGGAACCCGGTGACGACCGCGCGCCCGAGGACATCCCCGAGGAGGAACGCGACTACTACCTGGAGCGCATGTACCCCTCCTTCGGCAACCTGGCCCCGCGGGACATCTCCTCGCGGGCCGCCAAGATCCAGCTCGACGCCGGCAAGGGGGTCGGGCCGCTGCGCAACGGGGTCTACCTCGACTTCCGTGACGCGATGGCCCGGCTCGGCCGCAGGACGATGGAGGAGCGCTACGGCAACCTCCTCGAGCTCTACACCGACGCGACGGGTGAGGACCCCTACACGACGCCGATGCGCATCGCCCCGGGGCCCCACTTCGCCATGGGCGGGCTGTGGACCGACTACAACCAGATGAGCAACCTGCCGGGGCTGTTCGTGGGCGGCGAGGCCAGCTTCAACTACCACGGCGCGAACCGGCTGGG
>PWWI01000123.1 GCA_003561535.1 Nitriliruptoraceae bacterium | reverse complement strand
TGTACGCCAACGTCAACCCCTCACCCGACGGCGCAGCCTCCTCAGGCTCCTCCTCGGGCTCCTCCTCAGGCTCCTCTTCTGGCTCCTCCTCAGGCTCCTCGACCGTCTCCTCCGGCTCGTCGATGACGTCGTCATCACCGCACGCGGCAACGAGCATCGCCAGAGCCGCGAACGATGCGACGACTTTGCCGCCGGTTCGAATCCTCATCATGCGTCTCCTTGGGTCCAACCGGCGCACGTCTGGTGACGCGCGCTCCACCGCGTCTGGGTACGGGTGCGGTGCTCCGACCGTGTACCCCAGCGTTCCCACGGTGCTATTACCGTAGTAGCTCCGGAGCCAATGTGACCAATGGCCTTGCGCGCTGAGGCTACTGGTCACTTGCGTGTGCGCAGCACGCCCAGCGGCCGAGGGCGCGGCAAGGCCGTCCGAGGCCCCACACCGACGAGCCGCGGCGCGCACTCGGACGGGGAGCCTGGGCTGTTCCGGCAGCTGGCCCTGGGATGTGAGTTGATGGGTCTGAGTTGATCGCCATCGGGTCCTCCGCCACCGGACATCCCTTCGCGGAGCTGCCGGGCACGCGTGTCCTGCTACCCAACGGGCTGCAGCGAACCTGGCTGCCGGGTGGTGCGTGACCGACCGCGGCCGGCGTCGGCCGCCCCAACGGACCGGGCCGCGCCCCGTGACCCACCTGGGGCACGTCTGGAATCGCGTACGAGGCCAGCGACCAGCGCCGCAGGATGCCGGTCAGGCCGCTCGACATCCGATGCGCTCCACAGCGGAGAGCGCCAGGGCACCGCTGCGCTCGTCGATATCCCGCACGGGTGGTGCCAGCACCTCGAGACCGGCGACCAGCGCGGCGGCGGGGACGCCGCGGGCGACCAGGAGGTCCTCCAGCCAGGTGGCGAACGTCGTGAACCCCTCCTCGTCGTCGACCAGCCGGGCGGCAGCCAGGAACCGCACGATGTAGACCAGGTCCTCGTAGGTGCGTGCCCGTTGCCGCCGGTCGTAGTCAGCCATCGGTGGGAAGCGATCCGCGAGCGCCTCGTAGGCGACACCACCGAGCTCGGGTGCGCGGGCATCCAGGGCAGCGGCAGCCGCTTCGAGCTCGACCGGGCGGGGATCGACCTCGGGCGGGGTACGGCGCCAGGAACGCAACAGGTTCGCGGCGCTCGTGACATCAGCAGCCCAGGCGTCAGCACCGAGCGCGACCGCCCGAGCGGGGTTCAGTGCACGGCCGCCCGCCAGCACCGGCACGCCGTGGCGGTGCGCCGCGTCGGCCAACCCGGCCACGCCGGGGTAGGACAAGGCGAGGTTGCAGGTGACCAGGAGCGCATCGGGTCGTCGCCGCTCGAGCAACCTCGACACGTCCTCCGACGGGGTCGACGCTCCGAGGTAGAGGACCCCCTGCCCCACGGCCCGCAAGGATTCCGCGAACAGCTGGGCAGGCAGGGAGTGCCAGTCCCCCTCGGCGCAGGCGAGAACGACCGTCCCCCTCCCCGGCCGGTGCGGCACCGTGGCAGCCAGGGCCCCGAGCGTCGCCTGGGACACCCCCGTGACCAGATGCTCCTCGGCGACGCCGATCTCGGCACGGTGCCAGCGCGCGCCGACCTCCCGCTGGACAGCGCCGAGGAGGTCGGTGATCAACACCGGGAGCGGGAAGCCCCCCGCGAACAGATCGAGGGTCAACCGCGTCGCCTGGGCTCGCTCGCCAGCCAGCGCCAGGTCCAGGAACGAGTCGCTGGCGCGGGGTGGCAGCAGAACCGGCATGGAGGGCACTCCTGATCGTGATCGATGGCGGCCTTGATGTCAGCATCGATGGCAGCACGCTCCGCAGCCGTCAGCATGCGCCCCCTGCCGGTGGAGGGCAACCCGGTGTGCGGACAGATGTCAGGGCCCCGGTCGCAGGCGACCGACCCCGACCGGCACCCGTGCGCGAAGCGGCGTGAGGGCGCGCATCGACCACTGGCCGGTACGCGATGGTCCACCCGGGCTCGGCGCTCACCCGGCCGCGACCACGTGGCAGCTGAGGGGCGGACCGAGGTCAGCCACCTCGACGTCCACCACCGACGGCCGGCGGTCCAGCGCGTGGGTGCTCGGGCGGAGGGGCGGCTCGTCGCCGCCGACCGGCCGGACCCCCACACCGTGGACATCGTTGAGCAGGGCGCGATCACTGCTCCACACAGGATCCGGCGTGATGACCTCGAGCACCTCCCGCGTCGCGGCGTCGAGCACCGCGATCCCGGGTGCGTCGCCTGCGGCGGCATGCACCCCACCGGAGCGCGGGACCGGTCCTCGCTGCGTCACGTACACCCGGGCGCCATCGGGAGAGAAGTCGAGGATGTCGGGGGTGTCACCGACGTCGTCGATCTCCTCGATGACCCTGAACGAGCGGGCGTCGATCACCAGACCGTTGTCTGAGATGCGGTTCACGGCCCACAGGTGGCGGCCATCGGGGGTGAACCGGACCCCGTGGGCGTCGAAGCCTCGCGACGACTCGGTGCGCAGGAGCTGCCTGGTGTGCGCGTTGAACACGTACCACTCGCCCTCGGTGTCCTCCCCGGCACCGACCTGCCCACTCCAGTTGGCAACCACCCGGGTGCCCTCGCGGTTGACCCCCACACCGCAGTTCGCCCTGACCACCTCGGGGTCCCATGCGGCGGTGACCTCGGCGGTCTCGAGGTCCAGAACGAACAGACCGCCGGTGTTCCAGCCGGGTCCGAGGGTGACCCAGGCCTCACGGCTGTCGGGGGTGAACTGGTGGCAGACCGGCTGGAAGCCCGGGAACTCCCAGCCGCGGTCCTCGGCGAAGGGTTCCAGCACCTCACGGACGTCCACGGTGCGGCCGATCGCGAAGGTGGGCTCCTCGGCGTCGAGGTCGAGGGGGATCTCCACCAGCTCCCCGGACCCGATGACCGCGACCCAGACCGCCGAGTCGTCGGGGGTGACGGCGGCCATGTGGGAGGCGGGTCCGGTCTCGAGGACCGCTACGACCTCCTTCGCCTGAGCGTCGATGACGATGGTGGACCTCCCAGCCGTCGCCGCGACGAAGGCGTAGCGGTGCTGCGAGTCGAACTCGATCATGTGGGGAACCACCGTGGTGACCCCGGTGGGGACCTCGAAGCCCGCACCGCGGAGGTTGTCCGCGCGCAGGTCGATCGTCACCGCTCGCTCGATGTCGAGGCCGTCGCGGCTGTCGAGCACGTGGATCAGGTCGGTCCCCTGGTCGAGCATCCAGACCTCGTGGTCCGCGGCCCGGGCGAGACCAGGTGGCGTGCCCGGCGGCCCCCCGGCCCTGGCCCAGGCCTCGGAGACGGGCAGGACGGCGAGGAGGAGCGCGGCGAGCAGCAGTAGGAGCACACGGACACGGGGGACGGACACGGTCACGACGGACCTCCAGGCGGCCAGGAGCCGCGGGTGCGGAGAGGGTGCGGGGCGCGGAAGCTACGGAGCGGGCCTCGCAGCACCGCCAGAGGACAGTGGGAACCGTTGGAACCTCTCCGGCCCACGTGCCAGCCCCGGTGAGCAGCGGGCGACGCTGAGCCTCGCCGACGGTCGGGACGCCTACCGTGGGGTCCCGAGGGCACGCCGACACCGGGGATGACCCCGGCGACCCGAGCTCCGACCGCCCGGAACGGGAGGCGACCGTGCGCGCGATCGGCAACCTGCTGTGGCTGGTGTTCAGCGGCATCGAGATGGCGATCGCCTACGTGGTCGCCGGGCTGCTGTCGATCCTGCTCATCGTCACGATCCCCTTCGCGGTACCGGCCTTCCGGCTCGCGGGCTACACCCTGTGGCCCTTCGGGCGGGTCGTGGTCCGACGCCCCGACGCGGGAGCGGGCTCGGTGGTCGGCAACGTCCTGTGGTTCCTGGTGGCGGGTTGGTGGCTGGCCCTGCTCCACGTGGCCTTCGGGCTCCTGCTCGCCCTCACCATCATCGGCATCCCGTTCACGATCGCGCACTTCAAGCTCGCGGGGCTCGCCCTGACGCCCTACGGCAAGGACGTCGTCGAGTCTCGGTTCGCCCACCAGCACGATGTCGTGGTCGCGGCCCCACAGCCCCTCGGAGCCAGCTCGGACCCGCGCTGAGCCTCGACCGCCCCCACGCCGGCGGCAGGACCACTCACCCGAGCAGCGAGGTGCCATCGGGTAGACGGTGTCAGGGCGCTACAGCGGCGCACCGTGCCTGCCACAGACGCGCGAGCCCGAGCGACCCTTCGGTGTGCCGGTCGGCGTCGGCACTCTCGAACGCATCCAACAGCTGCGCCGCTTCGGGGGCTCGTGGACGCCGCGGCGCCAGCGAAGCCGGCACGGACCGGGGCACCGCACGCAGCACGAACGGCCCAGCCACCTGCCGTTGTCCCACCGGGCGGAGTCGGTACCGCTCGACCACGGCGGGCAGCGCCTCCGCCGTCACGTAGGCATCGAGCGTGAGTGAGAGTCCGGCCCCCGAGGGCACGACCCGCGGGTCCTCCAGCAGCCGCCGCCAGGTGCCGGTCGTGAGATCCAGGTCCTGGGGACGGGCCCGCACCTTGAGGCGCGCTGCCAACTCCGCAGCGTTCCCCCGGCACAGCTGCTCCCGGAGCCGCCCCGGACGCGTGGTCCCCACCGACCTCGGGGAGCGGCCGGACAGCACGGCGATGAGCTGCCAGGCGGTGGCCGGCGCGAGCGGCCGTCCCACCGGACGCGGTGCGCGGGCCAGCAGCTCGACCTGGCTCCTCGGGACCACGAACATCCGCCCGATCCGCTGGGCGCCGAGCTCTCCCGCTGCGATGAGGTCGCGCACCGCCTGCGGAGTGACAGCCAGCATCTCGGCTGCCGCCGTCACCGACAGCATGGCGGGTTGCCTTAACACCATGTTCATACCAAGTATTATGCCACCCACGCAGGCGAGCTGAGACGATCACGGATCCCCACCTGCCGCGAGCCACCGCTCGAGCCAGCGGTGGCTCGCACGCAGGCCGTCACGCCACTGGGTCCGAACGCCTCTCGCCTGTCTCCGCCGTACCACGACGTCGTGAACCGAGGAGCCGCCGCGATGGCCGACCAGACCACCCGAACCGATGCGGGACCACGGACGTCGTCGCCCGGAGCTCGTTCACGGCGCCTGTGGCTGCTCGTCGTCGGCCTGCTCGTCGTCGGAGCGCTCGCTCTCGCACTCAACTGGTACCTCGGGCGGGACACCCCGGCCGCCGTCGACCCCCAGGCCGCGGTCGACGCGGCGGACGATGCCGCCGGTGAGGAGGGCAGCCAGGACCCAGACCCGGACGACAACGGGGCCGACGACACCGAACCCGGTCCGCTCGCCACCGACTGGGTCATCGACACCGACCTCGTCGCCTTCGACTTCGACGACGGCGCCGGCACCTTCCTCGGGTTCCGGATCGACGAGGAGCTCACCACCGTCGGAGCCACGACCGCGGTCGGCCGCACCCCCGAGGTCGAGGGCACGCTCAGCCTCGACGGTTCGGTCCTCGCCGAGGCGACCGTCATCGGCGACCTCACCGCCCTCACCACCGACATCCGGCAGCGGGACGGTCGCACCCAGCGCGCCATGAACACCGATACCCACCCCACCGCCACCTTCGAGCTGACGGAGCCGGTCGACCTCGGCACCGAGCCCGTCCCCGACGACCGTCTCGGGGTCGACGCGACCGGTGAGCTGACCCTGAACGGCGTGACCCAGCCGGTCACGGCCACGATCGAAGGCATCCTGCTCGGCGCCGGCGACCGGCTGCTGGTCACGGGCAGCTTCGAGGTGCTGCTCTCCGACCACGACCTCGTGGCACCGTCAGCGCCGATCGTGGTCAGCGTCGCCGATGCCGCCACGGTCGAGTTCCAGCTCTACCTCACCCCAGCCTGACCCCTCCACCTCACCCCGGCCTGACCACCGGTCCCGCGATCGGCGCATCGACGAGCCACCGCGCGAGTCGAAGGGTCCGCGGCGGCACCCGCTGTCTCACCCGGCCTGGGTGACGCGGTCATCGGCCAGCTCATGCACCCTGCCGAGCACGTCAGCCATGCCCGCACACCGAGAGGCCGCCTCCCATGTCCGCACCCGTCCAGCTCATCGTCGCCGCCTTCAACGATGCCGAGGAGGCCGGCCGCCTGCTCGACGACCTCAAGCTCGGCCGCCGCGCAGGGTTGATCGGGATCATCGACGCCGCCGCTGTGGTCAAGGACAGCGACGGCAAGCTGAAGATCACCAACGCCAAGCACCGAGGGCGCCGGGGCCTCCTCACCGGTGGCGCGATCGGAGGGACGCTGGCGCTGCTCGCCGGTCCGCTGGGCTGGGCCACCGCTGCAGGTGGCGGGGTCATCGGTGCCCTGGTCGGCAAGGTCAAGAACGTGCCCTTCAAGGCCAGCGTCGAGGATCTCGCCACCTCGCTTGGCCCCGACTCGTCCCTCCTGGTGGCGCTGGTGGAGCACCGCTGGGTGGAGCTGATCGAGTCCATGGCCGCCGAGCTCGGTGCCGCCGTGGTGCGCGAGGAGCTGAAGGCCGACATCGCTGAGCAGCTCGACGCCGGCGGGAACATCGCCTTCACCTTCGGCGCGAGCGACGGCGGCGTCGCAGGTGGTCGTATCGCCGAGGCCGCCGACGGGAGCGCCCAGATGTCCGGGTTCCTGGCCAGCGATGAAGGCATCCTGCTCACCGAGGCGGAGCTGACCGCCGAGGAGCTGCCCGAGGTCGAACTCCCCGAAGCCGCAGCCGAGGACGTCACCGACCGGGACGCCTGAACGAGCGGTCCCTCCCGTCCCCCCCCGCCGGTGCGGGGTGGGACGCTGTGGTCGGAAGCCGTTCGTCCGGCCAGCGACCGAAGGAAGTCGAACCTGACGTCGATGTCAGGTCTAGGATGGGACTGCCCGGGGCCGCCCCTCCGGGGCCCGGGGCCGCACCTCCGGGGACGAGCCGTCGTCGGCACGGGACCGCACCCCACCGACGACGTCCGCGGGCCGCACCCCGCGTCGATGGAGGAGCCCGCCGTGTTCGACCGCATCGCCATCGTGAACCGTGGCGAGCCGGCGATGCGCCTGATCCACACCGTCCGATCGCTGAGGGAGGCCGACGGCACCGGTCCCCGCACCGTGGCGTTCCACACCCACGCCGAGCGCGGCG
Source organism: Nitriliruptoraceae bacterium (assembly GCA_003561535.1). Taxonomy (GTDB): domain Bacteria; phylum Actinomycetota; class Nitriliruptoria; order Nitriliruptorales; family Nitriliruptoraceae; genus T1Sed10-7. Next base: position 8,448 of record PWWI01000123.1, on the reverse strand, counting down.
CGATGTTCGTCCGGGAGGCGGACGACGCGATCCGCATCGGCCCAGGGCCTTCAGAGCCCACCTGGGCACGCTCGCCGTACCTCGACCACGATGAGCTGGCCCGCGCGCTCATCGAGGCAGAGGCCGACGCGGCCTGGGTGGGCTGGGGTTTCGTCGCCGAGCACGCCGCCTTCGCCGACCTGTGCGAGCGGGTCGGCGTCACCTTCGTCGGCCCGACCGGTGACACGATGCGGGCACTCGGCGACAAGATCGGCGCGAAGCACCTTGCGGAGGCTGCCGGGGTACCGGTGGCGCCCTGGAGCAACGGTCCGGTCGATGCGCTCGACGCCGCCCGGGAGCACGCCGCACGCATCGGGACCCCCCTGGTGGTCAAGGCCACCGCCGGCGGTGGCGGCCGGGGCATCCGGGTCTGCCGCGACCTCGCCGAGCTCGAGCAGGCATTCACCCGCGCGCGGGCCGAGGCGGCCGCCGCCTTCGGCGACGACACCGTGTTCCTCGAACGGATGCTGACCGAGGCCCGCCACGTCGAGGTCCAGATCCTGGCCGACGGGCAGGGAGGGGTGTGGGCGGTCGGGACCCGGGACTGCTCGCTGCAGCGCCGCAACCAGAAGGTCATCGAGGAGTCGGCGTCCACGGCCCTCACCGGGCAGCAGGACGCCGAGCTCCGCCGTGCCGCTGCCGACCTGGCCCGGGCGGCGGGCTACCGCGGCGCGGGGACGGTCGAGTTCCTGCACCAGCCGTCGACCGGCCTGACCGCCTTCCTCGAGGTCAACACGCGCCTCCAGGTCGAGCACCCCGTCACGGAGCTGACCACCGGGCTCGACCTGGTGGAGTGGCAGCTCAGGATCGCCGCGGGCGAGCGCCTGCCGACCGAGCACCCGCCGGCCTCCTCCGGTCACGCGGTCGAGGTCCGCCTCAACGCCGAGGACCCCGAGCGTGGCTTCGCGCCGGCCGCCGGCCGCATCGAGCTGCTGGATCTCCCCGCTGGGCCCGGTATCCGGGTCGACACCGGGGTCGCCGAAGGCGATGCGATCCCGCCCGAGTACGACTCGATGATCGCGAAGATCCTCGCCCACGGCCCGGACCGTGACACCGCGGTCCGGCGGCTGCGGCGCGCGCTGGCCCAGACGACCGTGCTGGTCGAGGGTGGCACGACCAACCGGGCGTTCCTGCTCGACCTGCTCCACGACGCGGACGTGCTGGCCGGGCGGATCGACACGGCCTGGCTCGACCGGCGCACCGCCGACGGCTACCGGTTCGACACCCGCGGCGACGTGGCGATGGTCGCCGCCGCGATCGACGCCTACGACGAGGCCTCGACCTACGACCGCACCCGCTTCTACGCCTCGGCCGCCCGCGGCCGACCCCAGGTAGATCCCGAGCTCCCCCGGGCCATCGATCTGCGCTACGACGGCACGGCCTACGGCCTGGAGGTCGCCTGCACCGGACCTGGCCGCTACCTCGTCGCGACCAACGGCACCCGGGTGCTGGCCACCGTCGAGCGGCTGCGCCGCTACGAGCGGCGCCTCACCGTGGAGGGACAGCGGTTCCGGGTCGTCGCGATCCGCCAGGGCCCCGACCAGCTCATCGAGGTGGACGGGATCCCGCACCGCGTCTCCCAGGACGACGCGGGCCTGGTCCGCGCTCCCGGTCCGTCGGTGGTCGTCTCGGTCAACGTCGCCGCGGGTGAGACCGTCTCCGCGGGGACCACCCTCGCCGTGCTCGAGAGCATGAAGATGGAGACCCCGCTCACCGCACCCTTCGCCGGCAAGGTCGCAGAGGTGCTCGCGGCGTGCCACGTCCAACTCGACGCCGGCCAGCCGGTGCTGCGCCTCGAGCCGTCGACGGAGGAGGCGGAGGGCCCCGTCGGCGAGGTGGTGACCTTCGCCGCCCTGGAGCAAGACCGCACGAGCGTGGAGGGCCACCACCTCGACGTCCTGGACGCCCTACGCCGGGCGGTGCTCGGCTACGACCTGCCCGACGACACCGTCCATGACCTGCTCGGAGCGCTCGAGCGGCCATCCTCCGTCGCCGACGCCGAGGTGGTCCGCGCCGAGCTCGAGGTGCTCCGCATCCACGCCGACATCGCCGCCCTGTCCCGCAACCGGCGGCTCGGTGACGAGGAGGACCGGGGGGAGCGGCGCAGCGCCCGCGAACACCTCCACGCCTTCCTCCGCACCTTCGACGCCGACGACCTGCCGGGTAGCTTCGCCGAGAAGCTGCTCCGAGCCCTGGCGCACCACGGAGTGAACTCCCTGGAACGCACACCGGAGCTGGAGGAGGTGCTGTTCCGCATCCACCTCGCCCAGCGGCGAGCCACCGCCCACGTCCCGGTGATCCTGGCGCTACTCGATCGGTTCCTACGGGCGGGGTCGGTCCCCGAGGACCCTCTGGGTGAGGAGCTGCGTGACACCCTCGATCGGCTGATCGTGGCGACCCAGGCCCGCCAACCGGTGATCGGCGACCTGGCGCGACGGGTCCGCTACCGCTGCTTCGATCAACCGCGGCTGGCCTCGCGCCGGGCGGAGGTCTTCGAGCGGGCCAGGGCCCACCTGCACGCCCTGGCCGATGAGCCCGACAGGCCCGATCGTCACGAGCGTGTCCAGGAGTTGATCGACACCCCGGAGCAGCTCCTCGGCCTGCTGGAGGACCCATCCGTCACGGGTGCCATGCTCGGGCCGCTGCTGGAGGTCCTGACCCGGCGCTACTACCGGACCCGCAAGCTGGACACGATCCGCACCGTGGAGGTCGCCGGTGGTCAGGGCGTGGTCGCCGACTTCCACGACCCCCGCGGGCAGGGACGGGTCATCGCCCTGGCCGCGACCGCCGACGACCTGTCCGAGTCGCTGCAGGCAACCGCCGACCTGGCCGCCGAGGTCGACCCGAGCACCGCGGGGGCTGGTGTGGTGGCCGACGTCTACCTCGCCTGGCCCGACGCCCCCACCGAGCTCGATCTGCTGGCCGCGGGTCTGGAAGCCGATCTGGACGATGCGGCGCTCCCTCCGGCCCTGCGCCGCATCACCTTGTCGCTGACGGTGGCTCCCGGGGTCGACCCGCAGGACCCGCAACGCCCGTCGGTGGAGCACCTGACCTTCCGGCGGGACGAGCAGGGGAGGTTCCAGGAGCGTCGGCCCCTGCGGGGCATCCACCCCCTGGTCGCCGGCCGGCTCGATCTGTGGCGGTTCGAGCACTTCGCCATGACCCGGCTGCCGTCGTCGGAGCACACCTACCTGTTCCACGCCCGCGCGCACGACCACCCCGAGGACGAGCGACTGTTCGTCATGAGCGAGGTGCGTGACCTCACGCCGGTGCGCGATGCGGACGGACGGGTGGTCGCCCTCCCCGAGCTCGAGCAGGTGCTCGCCTCGGCGCTGGACGACCTGCGCCGTGCCCGGGCAGCCACCCCGGGGGGCAACGGGCCCGAGTGGAACCGGATCATGCTCCACGTGTGGCCGACGGTCGACGTTCCCATCGCCGAGCTGGAGCCGGTCGTGCGCGCACTCGCGCCCACCACCGAAGGGCTCGGGCTCGAGCAGGTCACGGTGCAGGCACGCCTGGCGCTGCTGGGGGCGGAGCCCACCGAGGTGGTCGTGCGGATGTCGCGGCCGCCGGGGCAGGGCTTCACGCTGCGGGTCACCGAGCCTCCGACGCAGCCGTTGGCGCCCTTTGACGACATGAGCCGGCAGGTCATGAAGGCCCGCAGCCGGGGCAGCGTGTACCCCTACGAGCTGGTGCCGCTGCTGATACGGGACCGCTCCACCGTGCCCTCGAAGGAGGCGGGAGGCTTCGTCGAGTACGACCTCGACGACGGCGGCCGACTGGTCGAGGTGGACCGGCCCTACGGCCGTAACCGCGCCGGCATCGTCGTGGGGCGGGTCACCACCCGTACCAACCGCTACCCCGAGGGCATGACCCGGATCGCGCTGTTCGGCGACCCCACCAAGGGGCTGGGCTCCATCGCCACCCGGGAGTGTGCGCTGCTCCGCCAGGGGATCGATCTCGCCGAGGAGCTCGGCTGTCCCATCGAGTGGTTCGCGGTGTCCTCAGGTGCCCGGATCGCCATGGACTCCGGCACGGAGAACATGGACGGCGTGGCCGCGGTGCTGCGACGCATCATCGAGTTCACGCAAGGAGGCGGGCAGCTCCACGTGATCGTGTCGGGCATCAACGTCGGTGCCCAGCCCTACTGGAACGCCGAAGCCACGATGCTGATGCACACCAAGGGCATCCTGGTGATGACCCCCGATTCGGCCATGGTGCTCACCGGCAAGCAAGCCCTGGACTACTCCGGTGGGGTGTCAGCCGAGGACAACTTCGGGATCGGCGGCTACGACCGGGTGATGGGCCCCAACGGCCAGGCGCAGCACTGGGCTCCGGACCTGGCGAGCGCGATCGAGGTGCTGTTCGCCCACTACGAGCACAGCTACCTCGCACCCGGGGAACGCTTCCCCCGGCCGGCCCCCACCACCGACGACCGGGACCGCGACGTGCGCGGCTACCCCCACCACCTCGAAGGCCTCGACTTCGCCACCGTCGGCGAGGTGTTCGACGAGCGCACCAACCCCGGTCGCAAGAAGCCCTTCGACGTCCGCACGGTGCTCCGGGCCGTCGGCGACCTCGACCACGAACCGCTGGAACGCTGGCAGGACATGGCCGACGCCGAGATGGCGGTCGTCACCGATGCCCACCTCGGCGGCTACCCCGTCACGCTCATCGGCATCGAGTCCCGACCACTGCCGCGCCGGGGCCCGATCCCGGCCGACGGGCCGGAGGGCTGGACGGCGGGCACGCTGTTCCCACGGGCCTCCAAGAAGGTCGCCCGGGCGATCAACGCCGCCAGCGGGATCCGCCCCGTGGTCGTGCTCGCCAACCTGTCCGGCTTCGACGGCTCACCGGAGTCGCTGCGTGAGCTGCAACTCGAACTGGGCGCGGAGATCGGCCGGGCGATCGTCAACTTCGACGGCCCCGTGGTGTTCACCGTCATCTCCCGGTACCACGGCGGCGCGTTCGTGGTGTTCTCCAAGGCCCTCAACGACCACCTCGAGGTCGCGGCGGTGGAGGGCTCGCACGCCTCGGTGATCGGTGGTCCCCCGGCCGCGGCGGTGGTCTTCGCCGGCGAGGTGAACCGTCGCACCGATGCCGACCCCCGGCTGCAGGAGCTGCGGGAACGCATCTCCACGGCGGCACCGACCGCGCAGGGGCAGCTGCGGGCTGCGCTGGCGGTCCTGCGCAGCGAGGTGCGCTCTCAGAAGCTCGGCGAGGTGGCCGCGGAGTTCGACCGGATCCACTCGATCGAACGGGCCAGGGAGGTCGGCTCGGTCGACCGCATCGTCGCCCCGGGTGAGCTCAGGCCCTACCTGATCGACGCGGTGGAACGCGGCATGGCTCGGTGCACGACCCGTTGACGGCAGCGGGGCGGGACCGGTGGGTCCCGCCCCGGTGCGTGCCGATCGGGGGTGGCTGGTGGGTCGGTCCGTGGAGCCGGCGGGTCAGTTCTTCGCTGCCTGCTGCTCCTGCTCGGCGATCTGGCGGTGGACGTCCTCCATGTCCAGGCCCTTGATCTGCTCGATCAGGTCCACGAGGGACTCCTTCGGCAGCACGCCGGCCTGGTTGAACACCAGCACGTTGTCCCGGAAGGCCATCAGCGTCGGGATGGAGCGGATCTGGAAGGCGGCCGCCAGCTCCTGCTGCTCCTCGGTGTCGACCTTGCCGAAGACGACGTCTTCGAACGCGGCGGCGGTCTCCTCGTAGATCGGAGCGAACATCTTGCAGGGACCGCACCAGTCGGCCCAGAAGTCGACGAGCACGATCTCGTTCTCGTCGATGGTCTCACGGAAGTCGTCGGCGGTCAGGTCCTGCGGGGTGGCCACGGTGGCTCCTCGGGTGTGTGGTGACGGGGTGTGCGACCGGGGACGATCGCGTTCGTGGTGGGGAACGCGGGCTGGCCGCCGGCCATTCCCGTCGCCGGGCGAGGACGTGGGACGGTGTGCACCCACCGAACGGCCAGGGGACCGGTCGGTCGGGGTCACCACCCCCCGCCGACGGTCGGGCCTGGTCTGATGGAGGTTGCCACTCCACGCACCCCGACCGGGCCACCGGCTCGTCGGCCGGAACCCACCGCGTCCAGATGGAGCAGCGATGACCAGCGGCACCCAGCAGCACCCCGAGCAGGGTTCGACCGAGCGTCGCAGTGCCGAGGAACGGCGCGAGCAGCTGATCGACGCCGCGGTCGAGGTGATCGCCGAGCATGGTCTCACGCGGGCCACCACCCGGGCCATCACCGACCGGGCCGGGCTGGCCCTCGGGGCCTTCCACTACGTGTTCGACTCCAAGGACGAGCTCCTCGAGGCGGTGATCGAGCGGGTCGTCCGGGAGATCGACGCCACCCTGGGTGCGACCGCGGAGACGGTCGAGCCCGCCGCCACACGAGCTCTCGAAGGCCCGGACCTGGTGGTGGATGTCCTGGAGCGGTTCCTCCGGGGCGCGTGGGCCTACCTCGAGGGCACCCGCACGCTGCAGCTGGCGCAGTACGAGCTGACCCTGCACGCCCTACGGGAGCCGGAGAAGCACCACCTCGCCGTCCACCAGTACGACCTGCTGGTCGGGACCTTGAGCGGGATACTGAGGGACCTGACCGACGAGCTGGCGCCCGATGCCAACGACGAGCTCGCGCGCTTCGTCGTCGCGACCGTCGACGGGCTGCTGTTGCAGTGGCTGGTCGACCGGGACGCAGCGGCCGCGAGCCGACGCCTCGACCGCTACCTCACGACCCTGCCGGCGATCGTGGCCGCCCACATCGAGCGCTGAGCGGGGCGGGATCCGTGTCCGGGAGCACCACCAGGGACCGAAGACCTCACACGCCGAGCGTGCGACCGATGATCTCCTTCATGATCTCGTTGGTCCCGCCGTAGATCCGCTGGACGCGGGCGTCGACGTAGGCGCGCGCGATCGGGTACTCGCTCATGTAGCCGTAGCCGCCGTGCAGCTGGACGCCGGCGTCCACCACCTCGCCGAGCAGGTCGGTCAACCACCACTTGGCCATCGCTGCGTCCTCGACGCTGAGCTGGCCGTCGTTGTGCAGCATCGTGCACCGGTCGGCGAACTGCTGCCCGATCGTGATCTTGGTGTGCAGCTCGGCCAGGGTGAAGCGCGAGTGCTGGAAGGACCCGATCGGCCTGCCGAACGCCTCGCGCTCCTTGCAGTAGGCCAGGGTGGCATCGAAGGCCGCCTTGGCCCCGGCGATGGCGGCGATGCCGATCCCGAGGCGCTCCTGGGGCAGCGCCTGCATCAGGTAGACGAAGCCCTGCCCCTCCTGCCCGAGCAGGTTCTCGGCGGGCACGCGCACGTCGGTGAAGAACAGCTCTGCGGTGTCCTGGGCGTGCATCCCGATCTTGTCGAGCTTGCGACCCCGCTCGAACCCCTCCATCCCCCGCTCGACGACCAGCAGGCTGATGCCACCGTGCTGCGAGGAAGGATCGGTCTTGGCGCAGACGATGACCAGATCAGCCTGGATGCCGTTGGTGATGAAGGTCTTGGCGCCGTTGAGCAGGTAGCTGCCGTCGTCCTGACGGATCGCGGTGGTCGACAGCGACGCGAGGTCGGATCCGGTCCCCGGCTCGGTCATCGCGATCGCGGTGATGACCTCACCGGAGGCCATGGGCGGGAACCAGCGCTGCCGCTGCTCCGCGGTGGCGTGGGCCAGGAAGTAGGGGACGATGACGTCGTTGTGGAGGGGGAAGCCGACCCCGGAGGCGCCGACCTTGGCCAGCTCCTCGGTGACGATCACGTTGTAACGGAAGTCGGGGACGCCGCCACCGCCGTACTCCGTGGGCACATCGGTGCACAGCAGACCCAGCGCTCCCGCCTTGGTCCAGAGCTCGCGCGGCACCAGCCCGTCGCGCTCCCACTGCTCGTGGTGGGGCACCACCTCGTCGGCCACGAACCGGGCGACCAGGTCCCGGAACCCCTCGTGCTCCTCGGTGAAGATGTCGCGCTGCACGCTGCGTCCCTCCCACGGCCGACCGGAACGGACTCGTGCGGAACGTTCCGGGGCGCACGGTACCGAGCAGGCTCTGGCGACGCCGCATCGGGCCGGCCGTAGCCGTTGCTGCTGCGGGGTGGTCAGCCGGACACCGCTGACCGGTTCTCTACCCCGCAGTCACGAGCTGGACTCCGCGGGGTGGTCAGCCGGACACCGCTGACCGGTTCTCTACCCCGGATCAGGTGCCGGCCCTGCCAGGCCGGTCACCAGATGCCGGCGCGATCGATCGCGACGATGCCGATGATGGTCAGCACGACGCCGACCACGACCCGGAGCCACAGGGCCACGATGCGCCGCTCGGGCACCGCCTCCTGGTCCTCGGCACCGGGGAACACGCCCGTGCGGTGGTAGCGGACCAACGCGGCGAGGGTGCCGACGGCCATCGCCGCGCCGACGGCGGCGAAGCT
>PWWI01000108.1 GCA_003561535.1 Nitriliruptoraceae bacterium | reverse complement strand
GCAACGGCCACCATGGCGAGCGCAGTCGCGGCCGCCAACGGCCGCCACACCCGGTTCCTGGCGTTCTTCACGATCAACTCCCTGTCGTCAGTTGTTCCCTGCGGACCGGCCACGCCGACCCGAGTCTTGCTCTGTCGCGCGGCCGAGGGGACGCGCGGCGGTCTCGGGGTCGTGGTGCGCGAGCACCACGACCCTGGAAGTCTCAGCGCAGCGCGAGCCCGTTCTCCGCATCGAACAGGTGCAGGAACTCGGTCTTGACGCCGATGTCGATCTTGGAGTCGACCTTCGGCGGGTTGTCGGGCTCGAAGCGAGCGGTGAAGGTCTGTCCGCCGGACTCCGCCTGCTTCTTGATCTCCTCGAACATCTCATCGTCATCGATCGCCGCGCGCATGTCCTCGGTGACGATCGGGGCCGACTCGGTCCGGAAGTGGACCAGCATCTCCGAGCCCAGCATCTCCACCAGCTCGACGTTGCGGTTCTTCCAGACCTGCCCCGGTGCGACCTCGTTCGGCGGGCCGTAGTGCTCGGGGCGGATCCCGATGGCGACCTCGGCACCGTCGAGGTCCGCAGCCTTGGGGTAGCGGTCCAGTGCCTCGTCCGGAACCTCGAGCTTGGTCTCGCCCCGGTCGAGCTCGAGGTAGACCTTGCCGTCCTCCTTGAGCACCTTGCCCGTGGCGATGTTCATCGATGGCGAGCCGATGAACCCGGCCACGAAGAGGTTGTCGGGACGGTCGTACAGCTGCTGAGGCGAGTCCACCTGCTTGAGGCGTCCCGCCTGCAGCACCGCGACCCGGTCACCCATCGTCATGGCTTCTATCTGGTCGTGGGTGACGTACATCGTGGTCACACCCAGCCGGTTCTGCAGCGCTGCGATCTCCGCCCGCATCTGCACCCGCAGCTTGGCGTCGAGGTTGGACAGCGGCTCGTCCATGAGGAACGCCTGGGGAGAACGCACGATCGCACGTCCCATCGCCACCCGCTGACGCTGACCACCGGACAGCGCCTTCGGCTTGCGGTGGAGGTACTCGTTGAGGCCCAGGATGTCGGAGGCTTCCTTGACCCGGCGCTCGATCTCCGACTTGTCGACCTTGGCGAGCTTGAGCGCGAAGCCCATGTTGTCCGCGACCGACATGTGGGGGTACAGCGCGTAGGACTGGAACACCATCGCGATGTCCCGCTCCTTGGGCGAGAGGTCGTTGACGACCTTGTCCCCGATGTACATCTTGCCGCCGGAGATCTCCTCGAGGCCTGCGACCATCCGTAGCGCCGTGGACTTCCCGCACCCTGACGGCCCGACGAGGATCACGAACTCCCCATCGTCGACCTCCAGACTCAGGTCGAAGATCGCCTGGGTGCCGTCCGGATAGACCTTCTGGATGTCGTCCATCACGATCTTGGCCATCTTGGGCTCTCCCTCTCTCTCTTGCCTCCCACTATGGCTGTCGGAGGCGGTCGCTGCAAGCGTTTTCGTAAGGTTGTCCGCGGGGGGTCCCCGGTTCAGCCACCGGAGGGGGTCCCGACCGGTGCCGTTGCCGTCGTCCGCCTGACCACGAGCCGCGTCGGGTGCAACTCGTGGCGTACGCCGACCCCATCAACCGACCGGAGTCCATCGAGCAGCAGTTGCGCGACGCGCTCGCCCTGCCCTATGACGTCCTGACGGATGGTGGTGAGCCCAACGTAGGCGGAGATGTCGTGGTCGTCGATGCCGATCACCGAGAGATCCTCGGGCACCCTCAGCCCCGCGTCCCGCGTGACCTGGATCGCGCCGATCGCCATCTCGTCGGAGCAGGCGAACACCGCGGTCGGGGGCGTCGGCGCGGCGAGCAACCGGTACATCGCCTCCGCGCCTCCCTCAGCGGAGAAGTTGCCGGGCACCACCAGGGACGGATCGAAGCTCAGACCGGCCGCGTCCAACGCCTCCTGGTAGCCGTTGAAGCGGTCGACCGGCACCGAGAACCGGAAGGGGTCGTCGGGGCTCCCCCCGATCAGTGCGATACGGGTGTGCCCCAGCGCGGTGAGGTGACCGACGGCGAGCTTGGCTGCCGCGACGTTGTCCACCGCGATGCCGGCGACGCCGGGGGCGAAGGCCCCGAGCGAGACCATCGGGACCCCGGTCCGGGCCACCGCGGCGAACTGCACGTCGTCGAAGGGGGCATCTGCGAGGATCAGACCATCCACACGTTTGCGGAAGGGCAGCTGCTGCACGAAGCGCTGGCTGCCTCCCGGCCCCGACGTCGTGAACGGGAGCACGTCGTAGCCGGCCACCGTCGCCACGGCCTCGACCCCGGAGAACAGCTTCGCGTAGTACCACTGTCCGAGCATCGGCACGACCAACCCGATGACCAGCCGTTGGCCTCCGGCGAGCCGGGATGCCGTGGGATCGGCGACGTACTCGAGCTCCGCCGCGGCGGCGACGACCCGCTCCCGGGTCGAGGGTGCCACGTTGGGCAGACCCCGAAGCGCGCGCGACACGGTCGCGACCGACACCTGGGCCGCCCTCGCCACGTCCTCGATCGTCGCACTCACGGTCTGCAGTGCAGCTCCCGTCTCCGCGCCCACCCAGCAGGGTGCCCGACCCCACCAGCGAGCTAGCGGGGCCCTGCGTCCAGGGACGCGCCGCACCAGACGCGGCAGCTGGGTCGCTGCGTTGCACGGCCGGTGCGTAGCCTGGCAACGTAGTCGTCGCTGCTCACCACCTGCAAGCGCTTGCAGGGCCTGATGGCCGCACCGAGGAGCACCATGACCACCGGACCGAGCAGGCCCAGCATGCCGATCGACGACCCCCGACCGCACTGGTGGTTGGGCGCCGTGGGCTACGAGGTGTACGTGCGCTCCTTCGCCGACGCCGACGGTGACGGCATCGGCGATCTCCCCGGGCTGCGCGCCCGCCTCGACCACCTCGCCGACCTGGGCGTCGACGTCGTGTGGCTGACCCCGATCACGCCCTCGCCCCAGCGCGATCACGGCTACGACGTCGCGGACTACCTCGGCGTCGAGCCGGCCTACGGGGACCTCGATGACCTGACCGGGCTGTTGGAGGAGGCCCACGCCCTGGGGCTCAAGGTGCTGATGGACCTGGTGCCCAACCACACCTCGGACCAGCACGCCTGGTTCGTCGACAGCCGCTCCAGCCGCGACGCCGAGTACCGAGACTTCTACGTCTGGCGCGATCCCGCCCCGGGTGGCGGACCTCCCAACAACTGGGTCAGCCACTTCGGCGGTCCCGCCTGGACCTTCGACGAGCGGACGGGCCAGTACTACATGCACCTGTTCCTGCCCGAGCAGCCGGACCTGAACTGGGCCGAGCCGCGGGTCCGCGCCGCCTTCGAGGACATCCTCGCCGCCTGGTTCGAGCGGGGCGTCGACGGGGTGCGCATCGACGTGGCCCACTCGCTGGTGGAGGATCCGGCCTTCCGGGACAACCCGCTCATCACCAACGTCAGCCTCGCCGCTGCCACCTCGGTGTTCGAACGCTTCGCCCACGTCCACGACCTCGACCAGCCGGGGGTGGTCGAGATCTACCGGGACTGGCGGCGGATCGCCGATGCCCACGGGGCCGTGCTGCTCGGCGAGGTGTACGTGCTGGATGCGGCCAAGCTCCAGCGGTACGTGACCGACGACGCCCTGCACTCCGCCTTCGCCTTCGCCACCATCGAGGCCGCCTGGGATGCGACCGACATCCGGGACCAGCTGCGACCCTTCGTCGAGGCCTGCGAGGACCGCCTGGCGTGGCCGCTGTCCAGCCACGACGCTCCGCATGCCGCCACCAGGTTCGGGGGCGGTGAGGTGGGCGCACGCCGATCGCTGGCCTACCTGACGCTGCTGAGCTGCCTCCCGGGTGTCCCGTTCCTCTACCAGGGCGACGAACTCGGGCTGGACGACGGCGTCCTGCCGTCGGGCGTCGCCGAGGACCCGATCGCCCTGCGCCTGGAGGGCGTCCCCGGACGCGACCCGGCTCGGACCCCGATGCTGTGGGAGCCGGGCGAGGGTTTCGGCTTCACCACGGGCACCCCGTGGCTGCCCTTCGGGTCGAACCACGACGCCAGCCAGAGCGTCGCCGTCCAGACCGCGGATCCGACCTCCCCGCTGGAGCGCACACGCGCGCTCCTACACGCTCGACGCGCGCTTCCCGCGCTTCACGGGCGGACATCCACGACCTGGGTGCTGGACGAGGGCCCCGTGCTCGCGATCGAGCGTGGGGAGGAGGTGCTGGTCGCCCTCCACGTCGGTGACGGCGACGGGCCCGCGACGCTGGTCCTGCCGGAGCAGGCCCGCCTGGCCTTCGCCACGGACGACCGGACGGTGCTGAT
>PWWI01000094.1 GCA_003561535.1 Nitriliruptoraceae bacterium | reverse complement strand
CGAGCGTGGATCCAGGTCCGGCCTCGTGCCGGCCAGCGTCGTCGTCCGTCCCCTTCGGTGACGCAGGTCCCCTGCCCTGGATCGACCGGCCCCCGGCGTCCCCGCGCCGGGGGCTTCTCGTTGTCGCTCCGTTGCTCTCGGTGGTGCGCTCAGCGTGACGGGCGAGCCGGGGCGAGTGACGTTCGGTCACGGAGCGCCTGTTCCTGCGTGTGCCCGAGATGTCACTCACCGTCACGGACCGTGGCGTTGCGTTCATGTACGCCCGTTCAACGAGCGGCGTGCGCGCGGCCAGACAACAGCGCGTGACCTGAGTGCGTCGCGCGACGCTTGCTCTCGTGGAAACCTTCAGCGGACCCTTCGGAGCAGCGATGACCGCCACATCCGAGCCAGCAGAGGTCACGGTCCTGCCCGAGGCGGGGGCCGACCAGGGAGCGGGAGTGGGCTACCAGCAGCGGCTCGGTGCCAAGCTCCGGGCCGTGCGGCGGGCGCGGGGTCTGCGCCTGCAGGACGTCGAGGAGTTGAGCGAAGGCCGGTTCAAGGCGGTGGTGATCGGGTCCTACGAACGCGGCGACCGGGCCATCTCAGCCCACAAGCTCGCGTCGCTCGCCGCTTTCTACGAGGTGCCGGTCGTGGAACTGCTCCCGGACGAGGAGCGGTCCCGCCAGCGCGGCGGCGATGACACCCTGGCCGTCGATCTGCGACGTCTCCGGGAGCAGGCCGACGACCCCGAGCTGGCACCGCTGCTGCGCCTGGTCCGTCACGTCCAGTGGCTGCGCGATGACTACAACGGGCACATCCTCAGCCTCAGGACCGATGACCTCCGCACGATCGCGGTGTCGATGGGGGCGCCCGACGACCGGCTCGATGCGTGGCTCGACGAGCGGGAACTCCTGCACCGCTGATCGGGTGAGCCGGCGACTGCGGGAGCGGGGCATCTCGATCGTCCAACGAGGGTGCCCAGGCGCATAGGCTCGGGTCCCGGCGGCAGGGGAGCGAGCCGATGTCCATCAGGCGATGGCGGGCCGGCCGGCTGCACCGAGGCCTGCTGCCGGTCGGTCTCCTGGGTCTGCTGGTGGCGGGCGGCCTCCTCGCAGCCGGCCCGGACAGCGACGCCGGACCGACCACCGGGGTACCGCTCGGCTACCTCGCCGGCGACGCTGACGAGGTCACGGCCCACCGTCTGTGGTGGCTGCTCGACTGGCCTCCCGGTGGTCGCGACGAGGCCGTCACCACGCCGCAGGCGCTGAGGGTGCCCGGTGCCGGCCCCCGCGGCGGGGTCACCCAGGATGCCGATGCTGCGGACGATGCTCTCCCACCGCGCGCTGCCGGGGGCACCCGCGACGGCGTGCCCGGGCGCATCGGCGGTCCGGCGGGCCCCGAGGGAGACGATCTCGTCCCGCCAGCTGCCGCGAGCCCCGCGAGGCGCAGCGCCGAGGGCTTCGAGGTGGCGGCCGGGATCGCGGAATCGGGGCAGGGGGAGCTCGTCACCTACACCGTCGAGCTCGAGCCCACCGTCGGCGCGGACCTCCTCGCGCTGACCGCGGCGGTGGAGGAAGCCCTCCACGACCCCCGTAGCTGGGGTCGCGATCACCGGTTGCGACGGGTCGAGGACCCCGCGCATGCGGATGTCCGGCTCGTGCTCGCCACCCCGCACACCGTCGACCGACTGTGCGGTCAGGCCGGGTTGCGTACCGAGGGCCTCTACTCCTGCTGGAACGGGACCTTCGCCGCGCTGAACGCGATGCGGTGGCAGCGGGGAGCCGACGACTTCAGCGACCTCACCACCTACCGCCGCTACCTCGTCAACCACGAGTTCGGTCATGGGCTCGGTCACGGCCACGTCGACTGCCCGGCCCCGGGAGCGGCGGCTCCGGTCATGATGCAGCAGACCATCACCACCGGCGCCTGCGACGCCAACGGCTGGCCCTACCCCGACGCGCCGTCGGACTGACCGCCGCCAGCGGTGGCGGGCGCCTCGTCATCCGGCTCGCGCCCCCGGTCGGCGCGGTCGCGTTCGGGTGGGGCACGGCCTTCGGCTGCTGACAACTCGGTCTGCCCGTCGCGACCGGCCGATCCCCCGGTCCCCGGGGCCGCGTGCTGGGGCACTACTCGTCCGGCACGGTCTCGGGCGCGGTGGCCGCAGCGACCCCCTGGGCGGCCATGGGCAGCATCCGGCCGCGCTGCAGGACCTCGGAGATGTCGAGCACCTCGACCTGCCCGTCGCTGAGCACGCCCTCCTGGGTCTTCTGTGCGATGCCGTCCTCCAGCATCGTGGTGCAGTAGGGGCAGGCGGTGGTGATCAGCTCCGGGTCCAGCTCGAGTGCCTCGTCGACCCGCTCCATGTTGACGCGCTTGCCGATGTCCTCCTCCATCCACATGCGCGCCCCGCCGGCGCCGCAGCAGAAGCCGTTGGAGCGGCAGCGGGTCATCTCCGTCGGCTGCAGGCCGGGGACGGCGTTCACCACCTGCCGGGGGGTGGAGTAGACCTCGTTGTGGCGGCCGAGGTAGCACGGGTCGTGGTAGGTGACCCGCTTGTCGAGCTGGTTGGTGGCCACCAGCCGGCCCTCGTCGATCAGCTTGGCGAGCACCTCGGAGTGGTGCAGCACCTCGAAGCTTCCGTCGAAGTCCGGGTACTCGTTCTTGAGGGTGTTGAAGCAGTGGGGGCACCAGGCGACGATCTTGGTCTTGTC
This sequence comes from Nitriliruptoraceae bacterium, assembly GCA_003561535.1. Lineage (GTDB taxonomy): Bacteria > Actinomycetota > Nitriliruptoria > Nitriliruptorales > Nitriliruptoraceae > T1Sed10-7. The sequence continues at coordinate 1,641 of PWWI01000094.1, read as the reverse complement.
CGCCCCGACGCTCTTGAGCAGCTCCACGTTCTGCTGCGCGAGCATCTGGAACAGGTACTCCATGCCGAGCCGACGGGCCGGGTCGCCGGTGCAGGTCTCGTGCTTGCCGAGGATCGCGAAGGACACGTCGGCGTCGTGCAGCAGCTGTGCGGTGGCCTGGGTGATCTTCATCGACCGGTCGTCCACCGCGCCGGCGCACCCGGTCCAGAAGATGTACTCGTACTCCCCACCCTGCTCCTCGCCTGGGGTGAGCACGGGGATGTCGAAGTCGAGCTTGTTGGTCCACTCCTCGCGTTTGGCCTGGCCCACGCCCCACGGGTCGCCGGCGTTCTCCACGTTCTTGAGCATCACGCCCGCTTCCTGGGGGAAGCTGGACTCCATCATCGCCTTGTAGCGGCGCATGTCCACGATGGTGTCGACGTGCTGGATGTCGACCGGGCACTCCTCCACGCAGGCGCCGCAGGTGGTGCAGGACCACAGCACGTCGTAGTCGATGACCGCAGCCTCGCCGGGGGCATCGCCGACCAGCGGGATCTTGATGACGTCGCCGGCTTCGGCCTCGTCCACCTTGCCGAGGAGGAAGGGACCCTTGGCGTACATGTGGTCGCGCAGGTCCTGGATCAGCAGCTTCGGGCTGAGCGGCTTGCCGGTGTTCCAGGCGGGGCACTGGGACTGGCAGCGACCACACTCCGTGCAGGTCTGGAAGTCCAGGAACCGGTCGAAGGTGAACTGCTCGATCTGGCCGACACCGAGGACGGTCTCCTCGGTCATGTTCTCCAGGTCGATCGGCTCCGAGGTGAGCTTGCCGAGCGCGGTGTCGCGGTTGGGGTCGCGGGTGAGCTCCTGGAAGGCGATCGTGATGATGTGCAGGTGCTTGGAGTGCAGGGTGAAGATCAGGAACCCCATGACGATCGCGAGGTGGGCGACGAGGTTGATGGCCCCGATCCACTCCAGCGTCAGGGGGTCGATCCCGACCATGGCCTGCCCGAAGATGTTGTTCGAGATGAAGGCGGCCTCGGTCGGGGCGAAGCCCTTGGCGAACCGCACGCCGTGGGCGGTCCACAGCGTCCACACGACCAGGACCTCGGCACCCAGCACCCACCAGCCCTGGTTGAGGTTGGAACCGGCGAACCGGGAACTGCGCCCCTGTGAGCGCGGATCCTGGGAGGCCCGGATCGTGGCGAAGATCGCGATGCCGGTGAGCGACAGCAACGCGAGCGCGTCCTGGGAGAACCCGAGCACGTCGTAGGCGGTGATACCGAACAGGCTGATCGAGTTGAGCAGGGGCAGCTGGAAGGACGGCCCGACGTAGAGCTCGCCGATCGCTTCCAGCACCGTGGTCTGCAGGATGAAGAAGGCGTACATCACCCAGAAGTGGGCGATCCCGGACAGCGACCACTTCAGCAGCTTCTTGTGCCCGAAGATGTTGACGAGCGCGTGCCGCAGGTTGGCCTTGAACGCCGTGCGGATGTTGCGCTCGGGGTTCGGTTGGGCGGCCAGGATCAGCTGCACCAGGAAGGTGCCCCGGCGCACGGCCCAGGCGCCGAAGAACGCCAGGGTCGCCGTGCCCACCACGATCCGGAACAGCGCCAGCAGGGTCTCGTCCGTCACGGGCTGTGCTCCCTCGTCGGGGCGCGCCGG
>PWWI01000236.1 GCA_003561535.1 Nitriliruptoraceae bacterium | reverse complement strand
TCGGAGGCGGTGAACGGGGCGCCGCCGCCACCGGGGCCGGCATCGAGCACCTCCACGGCCCGCTCGACGGTGTCGGGGGTGAACACCAGGCCGTCGCGTTGCAGCAGCTGCCCGCCGTCGACCAGCGGCTGCAGCTCGAAGCGCGCCAGGCCGTACTCGGCGACGACCCGGTCGGCATCGACGAAGGCCAGCTCGGGGCCGGCCAACGCGGCCAGCAGCTGCTCCTGCCGCGCCCGGAGTCCGGCGCGGTAGACATCGAGGTGGTCGCGGTGCACGACCCGTCCACCGACCTCCTCCACCGCTCCTGAGGCGAGCACGGCGCGGAGCACGGCCGGCCACAGCGACCTCGGGCAACCATGGGCCTCGACCGCTGACAGCAGCTGGTCGTGGGTGACCACCGGGTCGTCCCCGGTCCGCTCGCGGGCCGCCGCGACGACCGCTGCCTGCCACCGCTCCAGGTGTGGCCGCTCGACGACCACCTCGTCGACGACCGTGACACGTCGGTCGTCCTCCAGGGCCGCGCCCAGGGGACCACCGACCGCGGCCTCGAGACCCACCAGCGCGGTCGCGCCACCGCGGAGCTCCACGAGCGCGCGCACACGGGCTGCGAGGCCACCGGCCTCATGGACAGCCTCCAGCGCCTCGGCGTGCTCGAGGCGTTCGCTCACCCCCCGTCGGGTCCGGGAAGGGGAGGGCTCCAGCACCGTGCCACCGGCGGCGGTGACCCGCCGGCCGACCTCCCGCAGCACGAACCGGTCACCGATCCGCACCGGGAGCGGACCCGCCACCTCGACGCGCGCAGGGCCTCGCTCACCCGGCTGCAGGTCGCCGAGCAGCGGGAGCACACGTGCCGGTCGGTGCGCGGTCCCGAGGTGCAGCTGCCAGGCGCCCCGGTGCCCGACCGGACCGTGCTCCAGCACCTGCAGCCAGACGTCCATGGCCTCGCTCGCGACCCCGGCGGGGGCACCGACCCCATCCAGCCCGACCAACACCGCCCCGCGTTCGACCTGGGCGTGGTCGACGCCGGCCAGGGCCACCGCGACCCGGGCGGGTGCCACCGCCACCTCCACCTGGTCCTCCAGGCTGCGCAGGTCGCGGATCCGGCCGCGGGCGCGACCGGGCAGCACCGCGACGTGCTCCCCGCGCGTGAGCCGCCCGCTGTCCAGCGTTCCCGTGACCACGGTGCCCGCACCGGCGACCGAGAACACGCGGTCGGCCCACAGGCGTGGGAAGGAGCCGTCGGGTGCAGGGGGCACGCCCGGACGCGAACCCTCGCCGTCGTCTCCCGCCCCGTCACTGGGCGGGGACAGCCGCTGCACGAGGGGCGCGCGCAGCTCGTCGAGCCCCTGACCGTCGATCGCATCCACAGCCAGCACCGGTGCCGCTGCCGCCCCGACGCGGGCCAACCGCGCGCGGACATCGTCGACGACCTCGGCGGTGCGGGCCGGGCCGGCCGGGGTGGCTTTGGTCACCACGGCAGCGGTGATGTGCCGGCCGAGCACGGTGACGATCTCCAGGTGCTCCTCGGACTGGGCCGACCACCCGTCGTCGGCGGCGACCACGAACAGCACCTCGCGCACGGCGCCGACGCCGGCCAGCATGTTGGTGAGGAAGCGGTCGTGGCCTGGCACGTCAACGAAGGCGACCGTGACGGTCCGCCCAGCTGCGTGCAGGTCGGTCCACACGTACCCGAGATCGATCGTCAACCCGCGGCGGCGCTCCTCCTCGAGCCGGTCGGGCTCGCGACCCGTGAGCGAACGCACCAGTGCGCTCTTGCCGTGGTCGACGTGCCCGGCGGTGGCGACGACCTGCATCACGCCGTGTCCGGCCCGGCGGTGGTGCCGAGCGTCGCGATCGCGGCACGGACAGCCTCGATCAGCTGCCCGTCGGCCTCGGGTGGCACGGCGCGCAGGTCGAGCACGACGCGGTCGTCGACGATCCTCGGCACGACCGCGGGCCTGCCGGTCCGCAAGCGCCGGGCCAGCCGGTCCGCGGGACCGGTCAGCGCGACCCCGGCGCTCGGCAGGGTGGCCCCCGGGGTTGAGCCACCACCGAGCACCGCTTGGAGCGCGACCACCTCGACGTCCGGGTCGACGGAGGCGTCGGCGATGGCGTCGGCGATGGCCTCGGCCCGCGTGCGCAACGTCGTGACGTCCGTCTCGGCCATCGACCAGACGGGGAGCCCGCCGGCGGCGTCCCGCTCGTAGGCGGAGAGGGTCGCGGCGAGCGCGGCCATTCGCAGCTTGTCCAGCCGGAGCGCGCGCGCCAGCGGGGCTCGTCGGCACCGCTCGACGAGCTCCGCCTCGCCGGCGATGATGCCGGCCTGAGGGCCGCCGAGGAGCTTGTCGCCGGAGAACACCACCACCGACGCACCGGCTGCTATCCGCTCGGCGACGACCGGTTCGTCGGGCGCCGCCGCGTGGGCGCGCAGCAGGCCGGAGCCGAGGTCGTCGATGAAGGGCACGTCCGCCGCCCTGGCCACCTCGACGAGCTCGGCGGTGGTGGGACGGTGCACGAAGCCGTCCATCCGGAAGTTGCTGGGATGCACGCGCAGGATCGCGCTCGCCCCCGCCTCGACCGCCGCCCGGTAGTCGTGCGCGTGCGTCCGGTTCGTCGTGCCGACCTCGACGAGCTGCGTCCCGGCCGAACGAACGATGTCGGGGATACGGAAGGACCCGCCGATCTCGACGAGTTCACCGCGGCTGACCGCGACCCCACCGTCACCGGCCAGGGCGGTCAGGGCCAGCACGAGGGCGGCAGCGCCGTTGTTCACCGCGAAAGCCGCCTCGGCCCCCGTCAGACGGGTCAGCGGGTCTCGGATGGGGGCGTCCCGCCCGCCCCGCTCGCCCGTGCCGAGATCCACCTCGAGATCGACGGTGCCGGCGGCGGTGGTGAGCGCCGCCACCGCCTCGGGCGACAGGGGGGCGCGACCGAGGTTGGTGTGCAGCAGGACCCCGGTGGCGTTGATGACGGGCGTGAGCTGTAGGGCCGGGCGTGCCTCGACCGCGGCGAGCACGCTGGCGATGAGGGCGTCCTCATCCTCGATCCTGCCGCCGGCGCTGGCGGTCCGGCGCACCTGGTCCAGGGCGGCCCGCAGCGCCGTGACCACGGGGTCGCGGCCGTGCTCGGTGATCGCCTCGACCACCGCTGGGCGGTCGAGGAGGCGGCCGAGGGCCGGCACCGCGCGGCGGGGGTCACTCACCCCTCGACCACCCGCAGCTGGCCCGGCGTGCCCTCGTGCGTGCCGCCGACCACGGCCGCATCGTGGCCGAGCGCCGTCAGGGCCGCGACGGCGAGCTCGGCACGGTCGACGTCCACGGTGAACAGCAGGCCACCGGAGGTCTGCGCGTCGGCCAGCAGCAGCCGGGTGCGTTCCGACGGCAGTTCCCCGACGAGGAAGCGGCCGGCCTGCTCGGCGTTGCGCTGAGAGCCCCCGGGCACGAACCCGGCATCGAGCAGCTCTCCCACGTGGGGCAGCATGGGGACCTGCTGGGCGTGGAGGGTGGCGGCGAGACCGCTGGCGCTGGTGAGTCGGTGGAGGTGGCCGAGCAGCCCGAATCCGGTCACATCGGTGGCGGCGGTGGCCTGCTGCTCACGGGCGATGCGCGCGGCGTCACGGTTCAGACGGGTCATCTCGTCGACGGCCGCTCGGTAGGCGACCGCGAGGGCGCCGTCGGCGGCGGCGCCCTTGCGTGGCCCCTCGTGCAGTGGCTCCGACCGCTTCAGGGCCGTGGTCACCACCCCGGTGCCGATCGGCTTGGTCAGCACGATGGCCTGCCCGGGTACCGCAGAGGCGTTGGTCAGGACGTCGACCTCGTCGGCATCGCCGATCACGACCTGGCCGAACAGCGGCTCGACCGAGTCGATCGAGTGGCCACCGGCGATCACGTACCCGGCGTCGGCGGCCACCTCGACGGCGCCGTCCAGCACCTCGCGGAGCAGGTCGAAGTCCAGATCGCGGGGCCAGCCCACCAGGTTCAGGGCCAGCCGCGGCGTCGCCCCCATCGCGTAGACGTCGCTGACCGCGTTGGTCGCCGCGATGCGACCCCAGTCGCGTGGATCGTCGACCAGTGGGGTGAAGAAGTCGGTGGTGGCGACCATCACGCGGCCGTCGGGCTGCCGCCACACTGCCGCATCATCGCCGCTGGCGAGCCCGACGAGGAGGTCGTCGTGCGCCGGCCAGGTAACCCCTGCCAGGATCCCCTGCAGCTCGTCCAGGCTCAGCTTGCAGGCACAGCCGGCGCCGTGGCTCAGCGCGGTCAAGCGTCGCACCGTCGTGCTGGGGTTCGACATGGGTCCTCGATCGCGCGGGCCAACACTGCGGCCAGTCCCGATGGCCAGTATGGCGGATACGCCCTGGGCGCGGCGGAGCGGCCGGTGGGGCCGATGGGGCCGATGGGACCGGAGTGGCCGGTGGGGCCGGTGGGGTCGAGCAGGCGGACCGCGGACCGCCCCCCCCCGGCGTTACTCGCGCACCTCCCGGGGGACAGGTCCGGCCACGGTGCGCGAGCAACCCCCGGACCGACCGAAAGACGACGACCTCGGCACGGCAACCGGCAACCGGCACCCGACGGTGGAACACTGCGATCCGCCCCGATCATCGGCCCGAGGACCGCAGCCTCGCTCCGGTGGCTACGGTGCCACCCGAGCACGCAGGTGCTCGGAGGTGTCCGGTTCCCTGGTGGGGCCCCCGGTCTTCAACACCGGCGAGAGGCGCGAAGCGCCTCTGGCGGGTTCGATTCCCGTCCACCTCCGCCACCAGCTGCCCGCACCGCGATCAGCCAGCAGCCCGTTTCGCCGCCGCGAGCAGCTCTCCGACCGCCGGACGGTCGTCGCGCTCCTGTGGTCGCGCGTACGCGATCGAGCCCCGCGCGTCGACCAGGAAGTCCCCGCCGAGCTGGAGCACATCGGACCCACCGGGCAGGAGCCGATCGCCCGCCCGCAGGAGACGCCAGTAGGTCCGGTAGACGTTCGGATCGAGCCAGATGTCGCGGTGACGGGCCCGGCGCAGGCCCCAGGCGCCGTAGCTGACACGCTCGCGATCGACCGCGACGGCGAAGGGCAACGACGCCACCTCGATGTCGTCGAACATCGTGCGCTGGAGCAGCTCAGGCGCGTCGAACACGACGAACACCGCTGCCGCGCCCAAGGCCTCCCACCGCTCCCAACGCTGCCGCACCTTCACGAGGTGCGCTCGGCAGATCAGTCAACCGGCATGACGGAGGAAGGACACCAGGACGGGACGACCGCGCAGATCCGTCAGTGCGACGCGTCCGCCGCCCAGCGTCGGCAGATCGAGCGCGAAGGCGGGGTCGCCGACTCTCGGTGTGTGGGCCATGTCTGCTCCTCGGGTTCGCTGCGGTGGCTGAGAGCGGCAGGTGGTCGTGCGATCAGCCGGCGACGTCGGGACCGGCGGCGGTCAGGGTGATGCGCAGGAGCACACGGCGCTCGTCGCGCATGGCCTGCCGATAGGTGTCCCAGTCGTCGTGCTCACCAGCCACCCGCTGGTAGTAGTCGACGAGGGGCTCGAGCGCCTCGGGCAGGTGCACGATCTCCGTCGTCCCGTCGACACGGATCCACGGTCCGAAGAACGCATCGGGGAAGACACACAGCGAGGCCCGCGGATCGCGCTCGAGGTTGGCGACCTTGATCGCGGTCTCGCGGGTGGAGACGATCGCGTGTCCGAGGTCATCGACCGTCACGGCCACTGGCGAGAGCTGGGGCGAGCCATCGCGGCGGTAGGTGTGCAGTACGGCGTGGTGGTGCTCGCGCAGGAAGCTGCGCGCCTCATCGAGGTCCATCATCGCTCCCGCCTCGTGGCCGGATTCACGCTACTGGCCGGCTCCTCGTCCAGCACCGGCTGCTGCCGATCCGCGACCGACGGCCCAGGTCGGCGCGAGTACGACACCACCAACCGTGGGCCTGGACCTACAACTCCTGGGCGCGCACCTGCTCGAGCAGCCGGAGCCACACCTCGGAGATGGTGGGGAAGGCCGGGACGGCGTGCCACAGCCGGTCGATGGTCACCTCGCTGACGATCGCGATCGTGGCGGCGTGGAGCATCTCGCCGACGCCGGGGCCGACGAAGGTCGCACCGACGATCGTGCGGCTTCCGCGGTCGATCACGAGCTGCGCCGTGCCGCTCGTGCCCTTGCCGTGCAGCGCGCCGCCAGCGGTGTGACCGATGTCGTAGCTGACCGCCAGGACATCGTGCCCTGCCTCTCGCGCGCCTCGTTCGGTCAGACCGACCGCGGCGACCTGCGGGTCGGTGAAGACCACCCGCGGGACAGCGTCGTGGTCGGCCCAGGCCGGGTCGACGTCGACCCCGGCCAGAGCGTCGCCGACCAGCCGGGCCTGGTACTTGCCCTGGTGGGTCAGCAACGCCCGTCCGTTCGCATCACCGATCACGTGGAGCCAGTCGTGGCCGGGAACCCGGAGGTGGTCGTCCACCTCGACGAAGCCACCGCGACCGGGCTCGACCCCGATCGTGTCCAGACCGAGGTCGTCGGTCGGGGCCCGGCGGCCCACGGCCACGAGCAGCTCGTCACCGGTCAGCTCCCGACCGTCGGCCAGGGTGACGGTGACGGGACCGTCGGTGCCGTCGCGGGCGACCTGCTCGGCGCGGGCACCGAGCTCGATCGTGATGCCGTCGGCCTCCAGGGCCGTGAGCAGCTCAGCGCTGACGAAGGGCTCCTCGTTCGCCAGGAGGCCGTCCAGCATCTCGATGATCGTCACCTCGGACGCGCCGAGCCGGCGCACCGCCTGGGCCATCTCGACCCCGATGACCCCGCCACCGAGCACGAGCAGGCGGTCCGGGATCTCCTTCATCTCGGTCACGTCGCGGTTGTCCCACGTCGTGGCCTCCGCAAGGCCCGGGATCGGCGGGAGGGCCGCCCTCGAGCCCACCCCGAGCACGACGCCGCGCGTCGCCTCGTAGCGGGTCACGGTGCCGTCGGATGCGGTGACCTCGACGACCCGTTCACCGGCGAGCCGGCCGTGGCCCCGCACCAGCTCGACGTCGACCGACTCGAGCCACTGCGCCTGCCCGTCGTCATCCCAGGAGGAGGTGAAGGCGTCGCGGCTACGCAGCACGGCATCGACGTCGATCTCGCCGGTGACCGCCGACGCCGCAGCAGGGAGGCGCGTGACCGCCGCCAACGCCTCGGTCGGGCGCAGCAGCGCCTTGGAGGGCATGCAGCCCCAGTAACTGCACTCGCCACCGACCAGATCGGATTCGACGATGGCGACCGAGAGGCCACGCTGCTTGGCGTAGTCAGCGGCGTTCTCGCCGGCTGGGCCGGCGCCGATGACGATGACGTCGTAGGTGTGTGGCATCGAGGTGCTCCAGGGTCGATCGTGCGATGAGGTCCCGGTCCGTCAGGGAAGCCATCCGGCCAGGGCGTTCGACCGAGGGAACACCACCGACCTCACAGACCTTCCATCCGAGCTGACCGGGTTCGGCCCATCGCCTGCGCCCCGGGGCACCTCCGAGAGATGCACACCAGCTGGATGCGGCGCCGAACGACGTCATCGGGCAGGCTGCCGAGGGCCGATCGATCCGCGCCGCACACCCGGAGGAGAGCGTGGCCATCAAGCACACCACCTGGTTCACCGGGTTCATCGCCGTCGCCATGCTGCACCTGGTCGGGCAGCTCGTCGGCCAGGATGCCCTGCACCTGGTGACCAAGCCCCTGCTGATGCCAGCGCTCCTGGCGTGGTTCCTGACCGTGACACCGAGCGGGAGGTTCAGGACCCTCGTGGCCATCGGCCTGGTGTGGTCCTGGCTCGGTGACCTGGGGCTCATGCCCAGCGGCGAGGCCTGGTTCCTCGCCGGCCTGGGCGCCTTCCTGATCGCGCAGCTGACCTACAGCGTCGCGTTCTGGCCGTACCGGGCCGACAGCGTGCTGACACGCCCCGTGTTCGCCCTCCCCTACCTCGCGGCTCTGGTGGGGTTGCTGGTGGTGCTGTGGGGCCACCTCGGCGACCTGCGCCTGCCGGTGACCGTGTACGCGGTGGTGATCGTCGCCATGGCGGTGCTGGCCACCGGGGTCAACCGCACGGTGGCGCTGGGGGCGGTGCTGTTCGTGGTGTCCGACGCGCTCATCGCACTGGACTCGGTCGCCGATCTGGTGCAGCTGCCGGCCCATGGGTTCTGGGTGATGCTGACCTACCTCGCCGCCCAACTGCTCATCGCGATGGGCGTCGCCTCAGCCGTCCGCGCTGAGACGGCGGGCTGATCACGCGCTCCGGCCAGCGCCCCGGTGCGTGACAGGGCGGGATCGAGCGATCGTCACGACCGCTCGTGGTGCGCAAGCGGCCCCTCGCACCGTCCTGGCGCGAGGGGCCGCTGTGGCCTCGCCATCAGCGGTCGAACAGGCCTCGCAACCACTCGACGACGCGCTCGAAGAAGCCGGCGATCCCTTCGGTGTCGATCTCCGGCAGGTCGATGTCCGGCAGGCCGTTCTCGGGCTCAGGCTCGGGCTCGGGCTCGGGCTCAGGCTCGGGCTCCGGCTCGGGTTCTGGCTCCGGCTCGGGCTCCGGCTCGGGCTCCGGCTCCGGCTCCGGCTCCGGCTCCGGCTCCGGCTCGGGCTCCGGCTCAGGCTCGGGCTCGGGCTCGGGTTCCGGCTCGGGTGCCGCCTCGCCGGGGCCCTCGCTGATGTCGATGCGCACCTCATCCCCGACAGGGACCTCCGTCCGCGGCGCCGGATCCTGCGCGACGACGATGCCGGCTGGCTCCTCCGCCTCGATCCGCGAGATGGCGACGTCGAAGCCCAGCGCATCGAGCAGCCGCAGCGCATCCGACTCCTGCCGACCGGTGACCCGTGGTACCTCGACGGTCGGATCCTCGGCCGGGTCGTCCGCAGCCGTCAGGTCGACCGCGTCACCGACCTCCACCGTCTCCCCGGCCCCCGGATCGGAGCTGAGCACCGTGCCCGGCTCGGCGTCGGGGTCGGTGTCGGTGAAGGTCACCTCGCCCAGTGCGAGCTCCTCGGCCTCCAGCAGGTCGGCAGCCTCCTCGATCGTGACGCCGACCAGGTCCGGGACGACCGTCTCATCGGTGGAGAACAGGGCGAACAGCGCCGCGAGTAGCGCGAGCAGCGCCGCGCCGATGCCGGCCCACACCCACGGCGATCGCTTGGCAGCGGCCAACGCCACGGTGACCTCAGCGGCCGGCTCGTCGCTCAGCGACAGGTCGACGGCCGTGGGCTCGAACCCGTTGGCCGAGACCTCGAGGTGGTGGGTCGTTCCCGGCACAGCCGCCGGTGGGGCGAGGTCCGCCAGCGGGATCAGGAACCGACCCGCCGGGTCGGTGACCGACTGCCCGACCAACCTGCCGTCAGGGGTCCTGAGCTTGGCCTGGGCATCCAGCACCGGCTCGCCGTTGGACTCGGTCAGCACCTGCCCCTGCAGCTCAGCTGGCACCAACTCCAGCGCCAGCGGGGTCAGGCCCGCATCCAGCTGCACCTCCTCGCGGGTGGTGAAGAACCCGTCGGAGGCCGCCGCCACGGTGTAGCTCCCCGTGGTGAGGCCATCGAGGGCGAACCGGCCGGAACCGTCGGTCCAGGTCCGCGAGCGGATGTGCCCGTCCGCGTCCTGGGCGGTCACCTCGGCGACGACGTGCTCCCCCGGGCCGTCGTCCTGCGCGGTGACCGTCCCGGTGATCCGGGCCTGCTCCAGCTCGATCTGCACCCGGCCACCGGGGTGGACGTGGTCGTGGTGACCGGCGAGGTACCCCTCCCGGGTGACCGTCAGCCGATAGCTGCCTGGCGGCAGCTGCGCGGTGCTGAACCGACCGTCGGCGACGGTGACGGCCCGCGCGACGACCTGACCCTCGGCGTCGGCCACCTCGACGGAGGCACCCTCGACCGGTGTGCCGGAGACCGCGGCCGTGACCACCCCCCGCAGCACCGACGGACCCTGCGGCCGCCCATCGGCCAGGGGCGTGGTGGCGTCCATCTCCACCGTGGGGTCAGCCGCGCCGGGCTCATCGTCTCCGCCCGGCGCCATCGGGACCGTCGGGTCCTCGGAGCCGGGCGCGGACGGCCGCGGCTGCCCCTCGGACCCGGGCGGACCGCCCGCTGCCCCCGCCGCAGGACCACCGGGCGGTGGCGGGGGCCCCGGGGGGCCGTCAGCCGGCCGCGGTCCGCTCGATCCGGGGCCGCTGGAACCGGGTACGTCGTGTCCGGGGGTGTCAGGTCCGGGGATGTCGCTCATGGAGCTCGCCTTCGTTCGATCGCAGGCCGGACATGGCGCCCGAACCTGCCGCGCAGCGCACACGTTATGTGGCCGCGCGCCGGCGGCACGTCACCCACCGCGGGTGAGCCGGGCCGGGACGCCCGAGCCGACCAGGCTCTGCCGGTGGTCGCCGGGTCAGCTCCCGGATGCCGGCGCCTCCAGCACCGCGCGGGCGATGACGAGATCCTCGAACGCCACGCCCACGGACTCGAACAGGGTGCGCTGCGCCGCAGCGGTGCGCACCGCCACCCCGTCGCGGACCACCTCGACGAGGTCTGCGGTGATCGCAGCCGGGTCCCAGCCGGCCTCGCGCGCCGCCACGATGAGATCGCCCGACTCAGCCAGCGCCGCCTCGCGGGACTCGACCACCACCGCCGAGCCCGCCACCGTCGTCGCGTCCACCTCCTGCATATCAGGGCGGTACGCCCCGACCGCGTTGACGTGGACCCCCTCGGGCAGCAGCGCGCCGTCGAACACCGGGGTGCGGCTGGTCGTGCAGGTGCAGATCACGTCGGCGTCGGCCACCGCCTCGGGCCCCGCGACCACCGCCGCCAGCCCGAGCTCCTCACGCGCCCGGGCCGCCAGTTCCTCGGCGCCCGCCCGCGTCCGCGACACCACCGTCACCTCGCTGAGCTCGAACAACGCGTGCATCGCGAGCAGGTGCGCGTGGGCTTGGGGGCCCGCCCCGAGGATCACCAGCCGGCTCGCATCCGGCCGCGCCAGGTACCGGGTCGCCAGCCCGGACACCGCCGCGGTCCGCAGCGCCGTCAGCGCGCGGGCATCCAGCACGGCGGACGGGGTGAGCCCCGGGGGATCGAACAGCACGAACACCCCCTGGATCCGAGGCAGCCCCCGCGCGGGGTTGTCAGGGTCGATCCCGACCAGCTTGACGCCGCCACCGCCGTCGAGGAAGGACGGCATGAGCAGCAGCTCCTGGTTCCCGGCGTGCACATGCTGCCGCGGGGGCGTCGCTGCGAGCCGTCCGCCGGCGATGACCTCCTCCAAGGCACCGATCGCCGCCGACATCGGCAGCCGCTCCCAGATCTCGTCGTGGTCCAGCACCTGCATGACCGTGCTCTCCTGTCCACCGCAGTGGTACGCCGTGCGACGCAGCCGCGCGTCGTGCGGCACGGGTCACCGCAGCACGAAGCCGACACCGAGCTCGTCATCGGGCTCGAGGATGAAGGTGTGGTGGCCCGTCCTGGCCGCGCGACCCTCCACCTCGGTGTCCCAGCGGTTGCTGGCGTCAGCCGCGCTGTGGCAGCCCACCAGCCGCCCGAGGAAACGGGTCCCCACCAGCGAGTCGTGCACCAGCGTCTCCCCGACCGCGAGTTCGCCGCGCTCCCCCATCACCGCCAGACGGGCCGAGGTGCCACTGCCGCAGGGCGAGCGGTCCACCTGCCCGTCGGCGAACACCGCCACGTTGCGCTGATGAGCCGCCGCGAGCCGGTCGAAGAAGATCACGCCGTACAACCCGACCTCGCCGCTGTCATCGGGGGGCCGGAGATCCAGCGTGGCGTCGGCCGTGGCCTGGATCGCTCGACCCCAGCGGATCAGCGCCGGCAGGTGCTCCGGTGTGACCTCCAGGTCCAGCTGTGCGGCCTCGACCGAGGCGTAGAACGCCCCACCGTAGGCGACATCGAGGTGGAGGCGTCGGCCCTCCACCTCCAGCTCGACATCGAGGCTGTGGACCAGGGACGGGACGTTGCGGAACCGCGCGGTGGCCGGGCGTCCGCCCTCGAGCGCGACGACCGCCTCGACCCGCCCCGACGGGACGTCGATCACGACCCGGTGCTCGGAGGCACCTTCCGCGGGGGTCACCAACCCGGTCTCGATCGCCCAGGTGGCCAGCGCGATCGTGCCGTGCCCACAGGCGGTGGAGAAGCCGTCGTTGTGGAAGAACACCGTGCCGAGATCGGCGGCGTCATCGTCCGGTGGGGTCAGGAAGCACCCGTACATGTCGGCGTGGCCCCGAGGTTCCCGGCACAGCAGCGCCCGGATGTCGTCGAGGTGGCTCTGGGCCCAACGGCGCCGCTGGGCGACCGTCCGGCCGCGGGGTGTCGCCACGCCCGCGGTGACGATCCGGAACGGCTCGCCGGCGGTGTGGTAGTCGGTGGTGGTCACCATCGTCATCGCGGTCGCCATCTGTGGGCTACGGCCGCCGAGTCAAGCAGAGTCGTCCGTCCCCACCCCGGCCTACTACCCCGACAGCAGGTCGGAGTGGCCTGCTGTTGCGCACGGGGGCCACCCGACTAGTGTGCACGCGGTCAGAGCGGTGTTCAGGTGCCGCTGAGGCGTTCTCGGGCTCGTACCGGGTCCCCGCGACGGTGAGGAGACGGCGTGACGCGTGTCAGCCGCCTTGGCCTGCTCGTTCTGCTTCTGTTCGCCGCCCTGGGGTCGTTGGGTACGGCCGCCCTCGCCCAGGACACCGAGCAGATCGGCGGTCGACTCGTCGCCGACGGCGACGGCGTCCCCGGTGTCGACATCGCGGTCGCGACCATCGACGGCGAGCTGGTCGGCGTCGGCACCTCCGACGACAACGGCGAGTGGTCCGTCGAGCTCCCCGAGGCCGGCACCTACCTGGTCACGATCGACGTCGCCACGCTCCCCGCGGGCGTGGAGTTGCGCGACCCGGAGCGTCAGGAGCTGGAACTCCGGGTCAGCGAGGGCTCCTCGGCAACCGCGCTGTTCGCGCTCGGAGAACGCGAGGAGGTCGGGAGCATCCTGCTCCAGCGCCTCGCGCAGAGCACCTTCAACGGGGTCAAGTTCGGCCTCATCATCGCCATGACCGCGATCGGGCTGTCCCTGATCTTCGGTACGACCGGGCTGATCAACTTCGCCCACGGCGACCTCGTCACCCTCGGTGCCTTCCTGGCCTACACCTTCAACGTCATCGTCGGTCTGCACCTGATCCCCTCCGCGCTGATCGCGATCGTGCTCACCGCCGCGTTCTCGGGTGGCATCGATGCCGGCCTGTGGCGACCTCTGCGTCGGCGTGGGACCGGTCTGATCGCGATGCTCGTGATCTCGATCGGTCTGGCCTTCGTCATCCGGCACGTCATCCTGTTCTTCTTCGGAGGCTCCCGGCGCCCCTACAACGACTACCCCCTCCAGCTCGCCACGCAGGTCGGACCGGTTCGGGTCCAGCCGGTGGAGCTGTGGGTCATGGGTCTGTCGGTGCTGATCCTGGTCGGGGTCGCGCTGATGCTGACCAGGACCCGGCTCGGGAAGGGCATGCGGGCCGTGGCCGACAACCGCGACCTCGCGGAGTCCTCCGGGATCGACGTCCAGCGCGTGATCCTGTCGGTGTGGATCATGGGTGGCGGCCTGACCGCGGTCGGGGGCATCTTCCTCGGGATGATCGAGAGCGTCGACTACCTGATGGGCTTCCGCCTGCTACTGCTGATGTTCGCCGGCGTGATCCTCGGCGGCCTCGGGACGGCTTACGGCGCGATGCTCGGCAGCCTGATCGTGGGGCTCGTCAGCGAGGTGAGCACCGTCTTCTTCTCCAGCCAGCTCAAGTACGTGTGGGCGCTGGGGGTGTTGATCATCATCCTGCTGGTCCGTCCACAGGGTCTGCTCGGCCAGAAGGAGCGGATCGGATGACGACCTCGACACCGACCACGGCGCAGCGGAGGGACACGGTCTGATGGCTGGCGACATCCTCTTCGACGCGCTGCGGACCGCGCTCGGTCCGACCGCGGCGTCCTACGCGCTGCTCGCGATCGGCCTGAACATCCATTTCGGCTTCACCGGGCTGCTCAACTTCGGTCAGGCAGGCTTCATGCTCGTCGGCGCCTACGGGGTGGCCATCACGGTGTCCACCTTCGGGGGCCCGCTGTGGCTCGGGGTGATCGTGGGCCTCCTCGGCGCGGTCGTCCTGGCACTGATCCTGGGCGTGCCCACGTTGCGGCTGCGCGCGGACTACCTCGCGATCACCACGATCGCGGCGGCCGAGATCCTCCGGCTGCTGGTCCGCAGCACCGCAGCCGAGCCGATCACCGGCGGGGTGTTCGGCCTGCGACAGTTCGGCGGCGACTTCTTCGCGCTCAACCCCCTTCCCGATGGACGGACCTACTTCGGCGCCTTGGCGGCGAGCCCGAACCGGGCCTGGGTGATGATCGTCGGGTGGTCGCTCGTCGGGCTGATGACACTGTTGGTCTGGGCGTTGATGCGCAGTCCCTGGGGCCGAGTGATCCGCTCGATCCGTGAGGACGAGGACGCTGCCCGCAGCCTCGGCAAGAACGTCTTCTCCTTCAAGATGCAGAGCCTGGTCCTCGGCGGCGCGATCGGCGCGCTCGGCGGAGCCCTGTTCGCGCTGTCGCTGCAGACCGTGCAGCCCGACACCTTCCTCCCCCAGGTCACCTTCTACGCCTTCGCGATCCTGATCCTCGGCGGCACGGCCTCCACGGCAGGCCCGATCGTCGGCGCGACCATCTTCTGGTTCCTCATCGGCAGCCTGCAGAGCGGTCTGCGTCGGTTCTCCGACGCCGGGATGCTGCCCGACTTCTTCGGCGCCCAGGCCGTCGGCGCCGTCACGTTGACCTTCGTCGGTGTCCTGATCATGGCGCTGATGATCTTCCGACCCCAGGGGATCCTCGGTGACAAGAAGGAGTTGCAGCTCGATGTCTCCTGAGCCCAGCACCGACCCCCTCGCAGGCGTCGCCGCCGAGCCCGGCGTGCCCAAGCCGGACCCGATGCTGACCATCAGCGACGTGCGCCGCTCCTTCGGCGGCATCACCGCGGTCAACGTCGACCACCTCGAGATCCCCCGGGGCCTGATCACCGGACTCATCGGTCCCAACGGTGCGGGCAAGACGACGCTGTTCAACCTCCTGACCGGCTTCGACACCCCCGACCGTGGGAAGTGGACCTTCGCCGGGGAGGACCTGGCCGGGGTCCCGGCGCACCTGGTGGCCCGCAAGGGGATGGTGCGCACCTTCCAGCTGACCAAGGCCCTGTCGCGGATGACCGTGATGGAGAACATGCAGCTGGCCGCCACGGGACAGGGCGGTGAGCGCTTCCTGACCGCCCTGATGGCACCGCTGTGGCGCGGGAAGGAGCAGGAGATCACCGAGCGCGCGGATGAACTGTTGGTGCGCTTCAAGCTCGACCACATGCGCGAAGAGTTCGCAGGCACCCTGTCGGGTGGGCAGCGGAAGCTGCTGGAGATGGCGCGTGCGCTGATGGTGGAACCGGCGTTGGTCATGCTCGATGAGCCCATGGCCGGGGTGAACCCCGCGCTGACCCAGTCCCTGCTGGAGCACGTGAAGGGGCTCCGGGACAACGAGGGCCGCACGGTGGTGTTCGTCGAACACGACATGGACGTGGTCTTCGACATCTCGGACTGGGTGGTGTGCCTGGCCCAGGGAAAGGTCATCGCCGAGGGCCGTCCCTCCGAGATCGGGACCAACCGCGCGGTGATCGACGCCTACCTCGGTGCGACCCACTCCGAAGACCCCGCGCACCGCAAGAAGCGACACGAGAGGCGCGCATCGTGAGCGACCACGTCGACACAGCATCCCCGTACCC
>PWWI01000026.1 GCA_003561535.1 Nitriliruptoraceae bacterium | reverse complement strand
CGATCGCGTACCCGCAGACCCGGGCGATGACCGGCTTGGTCGTGTCCTCGATGCCGCCGTGGCGGATGCCGAGGTGCTTGAACTCGCCCGGCTTCTGCTTCTTGTCCGGGTGCTGACCGACGTCGCCACCCGCGCAGAACGCGCGTTCACCGGCACCGGTCAGGACGATGACCCCGACCTCCGGGTCCGCGTCCGCGTCCTCGACCGCCTCGATGATCTCCGCCCAGGTCTGCTGGGTCGTGGAGTTCATGCGATGAGGACGGTTGATGGTGACCCAGGCTGCACCGCGCACACGATGGTGCTTGTCGTAGATGATCTCTTCGAAGGGTCCGACATCTGGCATCTGTGCTTCCTCCAGCGACGTTCGACCGTGGGACGGACGAGGACAGCGGCTCCCGTAGCTCCCGTAGCGATCACCTCGGTCACCGACGCGAGGGGGATGACGCTCCGCTTCACTCCGCTCGCCGTCGCTCCCGCAGTTCTCGTTCTAAGTGAGCATCATGCAATTCCGGCACCCCATCCGGCAAATCGCCCGGACGGACTCGGATATCCCACAGACACTCTACACGAAAACTGAGTCTCACTGATAGTTGGCGTTGGTCGGTGCCGGCAGGCTCGAGCGACGCCTCCCGGGGTCCCTCGTGACGGTGGGCCCGATCGGCGACGAACAGCCACGGTGAGACGAGCGGGCGCACTGACGTCACGCTGCCTCCGACCGTTCGCCCGCATCCTGAGCTCCTACCTCGGGCGGAAGCGGGCCCGACCAGAGGGACGCCACGATGAGCGAGAAGCTCCACGAGCGCGCCCGCAAGGCGCGCCTCGACACCATGCAGCGCCACGTGCTCGTCTGCACCGACGACGACTGTGGCGGCTCGGGGGTCGCCAAGGCGCTGCGCAAGGCGATCACCGCCCATGGGCTACGCAGCACGGTGTCGATCGCCAAGGTCGACTGCCTCGACATCTGCACCAAGGGCACGATCGCCGTCGTGTACCCCGAGGGCACCTGGTACGCGGGGCTGAAACCGAGCCGTGTCGAACGACTGGTGACCGAACACCTGCGCGACGGTCGCGTCGTCACCGATCTGGTGTTCCATCGCAACCCCCTCGCACCGGGCTGCCGGCCACCCGAGCACCCCACCGAGCCATGACCGGCAGGACCCGCTCCGATGCGACGCGGGTCGGGCGCCTGAGGCGCGTCACCCGACGGCGTCGGGGTAACGCTTCGGCGTCTTCCTGGGGCTGTGGGCGCCGACCTCCTTCAGGGCCCTGTGCTGGTCAACCGGTTCACGCCGCCGCGGTCAACTCGACCCGTCGTAGCAGCTGGGCGTTGAGTGCCACGACCACGGTGGAGGTGGACATCAGGATCGCGCCGACGGCGACGGGGAGGATGAAGCCGATCGGTGCGAGGACGCCAGCAGCCAAGGGCAGGGCGACGATGTTGTAGCCGGCCGCCCACCACAGGTTCTGGAGCATCTTGCGGTAGGTGGCCTGGGAGAGGTGGCGGATCGCGACGACCCCGCGGGGGTCGTCGGAGGCCAGGATGATGCCGGCCGACTCGATCGCGACATCGGTGCCCGCCCCGATCGCGATCCCCACGGTGGCGCGGGCCAGCGCGGGCGCGTCGTTGATGCCGTCACCCACCATCGCCACGCTGCGACCCTGCTCCAGCAGCTCGGCGACCTTGCTGTCCTTGTCCTCGGGCAGGACCTCGGCGAACACCTCGTCGATGTCCAGCTCCGCGGCGACCGCATCGGCGACCTGCTGGGCATCCCCGGTGATCATCGCGACTGTCACCCCGGCCTCGTGGAGCTGCGCCACCGCCTGCCGCGACGCCTCCCGGACCTGGTCCTCCAGGGCGAGCGCACCGATGATCGTGTCGTCACGCACGACGTAGAGGATCGCGGCACCCCGCTCCCGCCAGGCCTCGACGTCCTCCCCGAGATCGTCGGGGACGGCGAGGTCCCGGTCACGCAGCAGCGCGGGACCACCGACCGCAACCATCGTGTCCTCCACCTCGGCCTCGACCCCACGACCGGTCATCGACTCGAACCCGCTCGCGGTGGGAACCTCGCCGACCTGCTCCTTCGCGTGGGCGTGGATCGCCCGGGCCAGCGGATGCTCGGAGTCGGCCTCGACCGCCCCGGCGAGCCGCAGCACCTCGTCCACCTCGACCCCGTCGGTGACGGCGATGTCCGCGACCCGGTGCTCCCCCAGCGTCAGCGTGCCGGTCTTGTCGAACAGCACCGTGTCCACGTTGCGCATCGCCTCCAACGCCAGCCGGTCCTTGACGAGGATCCCCGACCGGGCGGATTTCGAGGTCGAGATCGCCGTCACCAGCGGGATCGCCAACCCCAGCGCATGCGGACAGGCGATCACCAGCACCGTCACCGACCGGTTCAACGCGAAGTCCGGCTGCCCGAACGTCACCCACACCACCGCGGTGATCGCCGCCACCACCACCGCGACGTAGAACAGCAGCGCCGCCGCCCGATCGGCCAGACGCTGGGTCTTGGACTTCGACTCCTGCGCCTGTTCGACCATCCGCTGGATCCCGGCCAAGGTGGTGTCGTCACCGACCGCGTCGACCTCGACCCGCAGGCTGGAGTCGGCCACCACCGTGGCCGCCACCACCCGGTCACCCTCACCGCGGGACACCGGCGTGGACTCCCCCGTGATCATCGACTCGTCCACGTCCGCCGCCCCCTCGACGATCTCGCCATCGGCCGGGACCCGAGCGCCGGGACGCACCAGCACGACATCGCCCACCTCGAGCTCGGTGATCTTGACGGTCTCCGTCCCACCGTCGTCGGTCACCCGCTCCGCCTCGTCGGGCATCATCTCCGCGAGCGCCTCCAACGCCCCCGACGCCTGCCCCACCGCCCGCATCTCGACCCAGTGACCGAGCAGCATCACCGCGATCAGCAGCGCCAGCTCCCACCAGATCTCGGTGTCGAACAGCCCCAGCGAGGTCGCGAGCGATGCGACGTAGGCGACGGTGATCGCCATGGCGATCAGGAGCATCATGCCGGGCTGCCACGGGCGGATCTCAGCCTTCGCCCCGGCCAGGAACGGCCACCCTCCGTAGAAGAAGATGATCGAGCCCAGCACCGGCGCGAGCAACTGGTCCCCGGCGAACTGCGGAGCGGTGTAGCCGAACCAGTCCTGGATCATCGGCGACCAGATCACCACCGGCACCGACAACACCAACGTCAACCAGAAACGATCCCGGAACTGCGCGGCGTGATCGTCGTGACCGCCGTGGCCTGCATGGCCGTGCTGCTCCTGGTCACCGGAGTCACCGGAGTCACCGGAGTCACCGGGCTCACCGGTGTCGCGCTCCGGTGGCTCCTGGGATCGGTCCCGTTGCTCCTCTTGCGGGGCGGTATCGGTCACGAGCGCTCCTCTGGTCGGTGCCGCCGACCGTCCGGCGTCCTGACCTCCACTCTCGGGCGCCACCAGCGGAGCGGATCAGCGGCGGCTCGGGTCCGCGGCCTCTTTCTCGAGGGTAGGAACCCAGGCCGGCGGCCAGGGCCGCGGGACCGGACGGTCGTACCCCTATCGGTCCGATCCGAGACCACCCCGGAGCCCCGTGTTCATGGGCGTCGCAGGAGCTCGAGGAGCCGGGCCGCCTGGTGGGGAGCGTGGCCTCCCTTGTCGTTGTTGAAGTAGACGTAGACATCACGGCCCTGGCGACGGGGCGGTCGCCGGTCGGTGATGGTGTACGCATCAGCCGGCTGCTGGGCATCGCGCCACTGCTGCAGTCGGGACGCCCAGCGCGCCAGTGCCTCCTCGTCGTACGCACTGGCGTAGGGCTCGTCGGGACCGTGGAGCCGCACGTACACGAAGCCGGCCGTCACCTCCTCGGTGTAGGGCCACGTCGACGCGTGCGAGACCGCCAGGGCGACCCCGTGGCGTCGCGCGATCGCGACCATCTGGTCGCACAGGTAGCTGTCGTGGCGCACCTCCAGCACGTGCCGCATCCGGTGGTTGGTGCCAGGGCCGTAGGCGGGGTTCTCGACCCGTTCGTCATGGCCCCGGGCGAGCTCGGCGGCGGTGCCGGTGCCACGCAGCTTCTTGTTGTGGGTGATGAACCGACTGCCCTTGACCGCGAGGACGGTGGAGGCGGGCACGACGTCCCGCCAGCGCTCGAAGCTGTCCGGGCCCGCGAGCCCGTAGAAGGTGCCGTTGACCTCCACGGTGTCGAAGCGTTCACCGACGTAGGCGAGCTCCTCACCCCGTGGCAGCGTCTCGGGGTAGAACGCTCCACGCCAGTCGTCGTAGTTCCAGCCCGACTGCCACGATGTCACTGCCACCGTTTGAGTGGTGGAGACTCCGGTCCGGTGGCTCCGCTCGAGGGCCTGACTCACAGCCTGACCGACGCTGTGAAGCTGTCCTGCGTGTGAAGTGT
>PWWI01000050.1 GCA_003561535.1 Nitriliruptoraceae bacterium | reverse complement strand
TCGGCGCCGGCCTGATGGGCGCGCAGCTCGGGTCACTGCACCTGCAGCGCCTCGAGGTGCCCCTGGTGATGAAGGACATCGACGCCGGTGTGCTCGAGCGCTGCCGCGAGCACATCGAGGGTGAGCTCGACAAGCGGGTCACCAAGGGGCGGATGAAGCCGGGCAAGGCCGAGTTCCTCAAGAGCCTGGTGACCTACACGACCAGCTACGACGACGTCGCCGGCGCCGACTGGGTGCTGGAGGCCGTGCTCGAGCGGATGGACCTCAAGCAGGCCATCTTCGCCGACCTCGAGGAGGTGCTCGACGAGCAGGCCGTCATCGCGACCAACACCTCGTCGCTGTCGGTGACCGAGATGGCCTCGAAGCTCACCCACCCCGAGCGGGTCGTGGGCCTGCACTTCTTCAACCCCGTCGCGGTTCTGCCGCTCGTCGAGGTGATCCGTCCCGAGCAGGTCTCCGACGAGGCACTGTCCACCGCCTTCGACGTGGCCAAGCAGCTGCGCAAGTCCGCCGTGCTGTGCACCGACGCGCCGGCCTTCATCGTCAACCGGCTACTCACCCGATTCCTCGGCGGCTCGATCGAGGCGCTGCGCAGCGGCAACAGCTTCCAGGAGATCGACGACGCGATCCGCCGGCTCGGGCTCCCCATGGGACCCTTCGTGCTGCTGGGCCTGGTGGGCCTGCAGGTCGCCCTGCACACCGCGGAGACCCTGGAGGAGGCCTTCGGCGAGCGCTTCGCGATCGACCCGGCCTTCCGGGAGATCGCGGGCTCCGGTCGGCCTGGCATCTACGACTGGGAGGCCGGCGGCGAGGTGTACCCCGACATCGCAGCGGCCGTCGAGGTGGAGGAGGGTGCGACACCGCTGAGCGCGGACGAGATCCGTGCGATGGCCGTGGAGGCCGTGGCCGACGAGGCCCGTCGGATGCTCGACGAGGGCGTCGTGGCCGACGCCCGCGACATCGACACCGCGATGCTGCTCGGTGCGGGGTGGCCGTTCTTCAACGGCGGGATCTGCATGTACCTCGACCAGACGGGGGTGTCGGAGCGGCTGTTCGGACGGCCCTTCGTGACCGAGGAGGACCACGGGCGCCGCTGACGCGACGAGCCCACCTCAGGTGCGCCGACGCGACGGACGCGGGTCGAAGAGACCCGCGTCCGTGCTATCGAGACGCCCGTCGAGCGGTGCTGCTCAGCGCTCCGAGAGGGGGACGTACTGCCGCTCGCCTTCACCGGTGTAGAGCTGGCGCGGCCGCACGATGGCCTGCTCCTCGTCGAGGAGGTTCTCCTGCCAGTGCGCCAACCAGCCGGGGATGCGGCCCATCGCGAACAGTACCGGGAACATCGCCGTGGGGAAGCCCATCGCCTGGTAGATGATCCCTGAGTAGAAGTCGACGTTCGGGTACAGCTTGCGCTCGACGAAGTACTCGTCCTCGAGCGCGATCTTCTCGAGTTCCACCGCGATGTCCAGCAGGGGGTTCTTGCCCGTGACCTCGAACACCTCGTGGGCGAGGCCCTGGACGACCTTGGCCCGGGGGTCGTAGTTCTTGTAGACCCGGTGACCGAAGCCCATGAGCCGGAACTCGCCGTCCTTGGCGCCCTGGATCGCCTCCGGCACCTTGTCGACGGAGCCGATCCGGTCGAGCATCCTGAGCACGGCTTCGTTGGCTCCGCCGTGCTTGGGGCCGTAGAGCGCCGCGGTGGCACCTGCCGCCGCGGAGTACGGGTCGGCATCCGAGGAGCTGATCGCCCGCATGGTGGTGGTCGAGCAGTTCTGTTCGTGGTCGGCGTGCAGGATCAGCAGCACGTCCATGGCGCGCTCGAGGATCGGGTCGGGCTCGTACTTCAGCTCCGTGGTCTTCCACATCATGTTGAGGAAGTTGCCGGCGAAGGACAGGTCGTTGTCGGGGTAGGCGTAGCGCATCCCGATCGAGTGCCGGTAGGCGAAGGCCGCGAGCGTGGGCATCTTCGCGATCAGTCGGATGATCTGCATGTGCCGGGCCGCCGACTCGTCCAGGTCCTTGGCCTCGGGGTAGAAGGTCGACAGCGCACCCACCGTCGACACGAGCATCCCCATGGGGTGGGCGTCGTGGTGGAAGCCGTCCATGAACTGCTTCAGGTTCTCGTGGATGAACGTGTGGTGGGTGATGTCGAAGACCCACTGGTCCAGCTCGGCGGCGTCGGGCAGCTCCCCGTTGATCAGCAGGTAGGCCACCTCGAGGAAGCTGGAGGACTCGACGAGCTGCTCGATCGGGTACCCGCGGTAGCGCAGGATCCCCCGCTCGCCGTCGACCAGCGTCACCGCGCTGCGGACGTTGGCGGTGTTCTTGAAGGCGGGGTCGTAGCTGAGGAGCCCGAAGTCGTCCTCGTCGACCTTGATCTGCCGCAGATCCATGGCACGGATGGAACCGTCGGTGACCGGCAACTCGTAGGTCTGCCCCGTGCGGTTGTCGGTGATGGTGAGCGTGTTCTGGCTGTCGGTCATCGGGACGGGTTCTCCTCGTCGGGTGCGCCGCCCAGACAAGCTAGCCGTGCGGCACCGTCAAGGCCGCACGCGGGCAGGCAGCGGTTGTGAGGGCAACGCGCTGACGACCGTCACCCTCGCCCGCTCCTCCGGGGCTGTGCGCCCCGTGCACACCAGGTCGCTGAGGGGCCGACGAGGCGCGGCTCCCCGTGTTCCCCGTGTTCCCCGTGCTCTCCGTGCTCCCCGGGTGCGTCACCGCTGCGGGCGGTTCGCCTCCACGATCCGCAGCAGCAGGCGCTCCAGCACCGCGGCCTCCTCGTCGTCGAACAGCGCTGCGAAGTGCGCGGCGATCCCCTTGAGGTGGGTGGGTGCCGCCTGCTTGAGCCGCTGCCGACCCGCCGGGGTGAGCGCGGCGAAGGTTCCTCGCCGGTCGTCGGTGCACCTCGCGCGCTCCACCAGCCCGGCGCGCTCCATGCGGTCGACCAGCCGGGTGACACCGCTCTTGGAGAGCAGGACCGCGTCGGCCAGCTCCTGCATGCGCAGGCGCCCGTCGGGAACCTCGTGGAGCTGGACCAGCACGTCGTACCAGGTGAGCGGCAGATCCTCGGCCTCGCGCAGCTCCCGGGTCAGGGTCTCCACGGTCAGCGCGTGCGCCTCGAGGAAGGCGCGCCAGGCAGCGAGCTGGGGCGGTGGGACCTCGGCGAGGACGGGCAGCGTGGGTACAGATGCGGTCTCCATGCCCTCGATCGTACCCGTCACCCGAGATGGTTGCCCTGGCAGAGGTTGCTCATTCAACCACCTCGGTGTCGACGCGTCGGTGGTCCGGCTGGCAGCTCGGGCAGCGGTAGACGTAGCGGGCCTGCTCGCCGAGGCGGCCCACCTCGATCGGCGTCCCGCACCGCCGGCAGGGCTCGCTGCCACGGCCGTGGACCCAGGTCGCACCCTCCCCGGCTTCTGGCGCGGTGGTCCGGGCAGCGGTGTGCAGGTTGGCTCGGAGCAGCGCGCTCGCGTCGGCGAGCAGCGCGTGTCCGGTCGCCGCATCGAGGTGGCGGGAGGGGGTGGCCGGATCGATGCCGTGGAGGAAGAGCACGTCGCAGCGGTAGACGTTGCCGACCCCACAGGCGATGCGCTGGTCGAGGAGCGCCTCACCGATCGTCGTGTCAGGTCCGGGCAGCTGCCGGAGGCGGCGGAGTGCGTCGTCGAGATCGACGTCGGGGTCGCACAGGTCCGGGCCGAGCGCCCGCAGGCTCGGGTGTCGCTGCAGCCCGCGTGCGTCGAGCACCTCGACGACCGGTGCGGCGAAGCACACGGCGAGCGCACGCTCCACCGCCAGCACGACCCGCGCGGCCCGGGCGGGCTTGCGCCACCGTTCACCCGGCCGGTAGAGGTGCCACGCGCCGGTCATCCTGAGGTGGGTGTGGATCGTCAGTCCGTCATCGACGTGGACGAGCAGGTGCTTCCCCCGGGCCTCGACGCCGCTGACCCTGGCCCCGAGGGCCGGGTGCGGTCGTGGTGTTCGGGGCAGCTCGACCCGCGTGAGCTGCTGGGCCACCAGCGCAGCGCGCAAGGTCGCCGCGACGCGGTGGATCGTGTCTCCCTCGGGCATGGCCTGAGCCTACGGTCACCGGCGGACGGGGTGCCGCAACGCCGAGCAGGGGGTGCCGCGACGACGAAGGGCCGCCCGTGGGCGACCCTCGTCAGCGGTGCGGTCGGCTCAGAGGTCGTACGGACGCAGGGTCCCGCGGCCGTTCTCCTTGGCGCGCGCCGCCGCGTCGGCGAGCATCGCGGCGATCTTCTCGTTCAGCGCCTCGGGGAGGGTCGAGTCCATGCGGAGCTCGAGACCCTTGACGGCTTCCTTGACCTTGCTCTGGACAACCAACGACTCTGCCATGCTGTGCACTCCTTCTGATGGATTCTGCGAGGGCTCCCTCGCAGACAACGGACGTCGAGCCCCCGCGACGGCGTCACCGCCGAGCGTCACGGGACCCAACGCTGCGGGACCCGGTGGCTACGTCGGAGCGCACTCTACGGCGCTCTGCGCGTCAGATGCGAACATCTGGGGTGTCCAAGGGGCCATCAGCGCACATCTGTACCCCTCCGCGCGCGGCCAGCGCTTGTTAGGGTCGCACCGCGCCGGTCCCTCCTCCCAGCCAGCAGAGGCCCCGATGCCACCTGTCAGACCTGCCGCGCGACGGATGATCGTGGCCCTGCTCGTCGGGCTGACGGCCGCCTGTGGGGTCCTGGAGCTCGGCGGAGGAGAGCATCACGCGGTCGTCGTCGAGTCGGCGCGGAACTCCGAGGCGGAGCGCCGGTCGGCGGTGGTCGAGCTGCTGGCCACCGACATCTCCGGCGCCATGGTGGTCGATCTGTCCTTCGACGCCGAGGACATCCGCTGTGCGGACGGCTCGGCCTTCGACCCCGACGAGTTGGTGCCCGGGACCGAGTTCCGCTTCGAGCAGCGCGGCGACGTCGCCGAGGCGAACCCGCCCCAGGTCACCGGCGTGGACCTCGAGGTGGAGTGCGGCTGACCGCTCCCGGTACTGCCCCCGCCGGTGCCGCGACCCTCGCTACCCCCGGCGGCCCCGGTAGAGGTAGCCCCGGTAGCCGGGAGCGAAGCCGGCCGTCGCCAGCACCTCGGGCCAGCGTTCGGTCTCGTGGACGGGCACCCCGTCGATGCGGACGAGCTCGAGCTTCCGCAGCCGCCCGCGGTCGACCAGTTCCTGCAGCGCCGGCAGCCAGGCCGACGGCGCGACCGGGTGGGCGAAGGTCACGAGGCTGCGGCCACCACGCTCCAGCCACGCCGCCGGCGTCCCGTCCACCAGCACGACCTGGGCCCCCGCGGTCCTCGCCGGCCGCCCGGCGGTGTCGGGCCAGGGCAGCGCCGCACCGTAGGGCTGGGCGGGATCGGTCGCGGCGAGCCGGACCACGGTCGCCTCCTGCGGCTCCTCCCGCCGCCGGTCCCGCAGGCGGTCGATGGCCCCCGGCAGGGCGAACTGGGCCGCGCCGAGCCCGGCGACCAGGTAGCCCCGCCGCACCCTGCCCGCCTCCTCGGCGGCCTTCAGCACCGGGTAGACGGCGCTGAACCCGCCGGAGACGGCCTCGGCACGCATCGACTCCCGGGTGAGCACGCCGTGGCGCTCCAGCAGCTGCTGGGCCAGGGCGCTGCGTCGGGCCGTCGCCTCGGCGCGGTGGGCGGCCGTCCCGTCCGGGGTGTCACCGGTCGCGCTGGGGTGGTCGGCCGCCAGCAGCGACCACCGTCCCTGGGCCGCCGGAGGCCCGAGCCGACTGAGACGCCCCGGCCGGGGACGCCCCCCACGACCGCCGCCGCCACGACCGCCCCGGGCGCCCCGGGCGCTCAGGCCCCGCACCGGTGCGTAGGTGTCGTTGGTCACCTCGCCGGCCCACACCAGGTCCCACAGGGCGTCGAGCACCAGGTCCTGGTCGGCGACCCCCGACGCGCTGAACAGCTCCGGCCAGAAGGACGCCCCTCGGACGGCGAGGTGGTGGCGGAGCGCGGCATGCACGTCATCGTCGGGTGGCGCGCCCACCGGGGCGGGGGCCAGCCGCTCGAGCTGGTCGCGGAAGCACAGCACGATGCGGCCGTCACCGCGTCCGAGGGGCTCCACGCCGGACCAGACCACCTCGCCGGCGGCGATCAGCTGGTCGAGGTCCGCGCCGCGGTAGCCGTCGAGGCGGGCCGGCAGCACGTCGGCCTCCAGCACGCTCGCGGGGATCGGGGCGCCCTGGAGCTGCGCCACGGTCTCCAGCAGCGCCTCCAGCCCGCGACGGGGGGTCCCCGTCGCCGCCCGGACGTGCTGCCAGGCGGGCAGGAACCGTCCCAGCGCGGCCGCGTCGACCGGTTCCACCTCGGCCCTGAGCGCTGCCAGGGACCGCCGCTTGAGCCGGCGGAGCACCTCGGTGTCCACCCACTCCCGGCCCGAGCCGTCGGGCCGGAAGGCGCCCTCCACGACCCGGTCCTGCCGGGCCAGCCACCTGAGCGTGGCCAGCACCCGGGGCACCGGCAGGGCCAGCCGGCGGGCCACGGCATGCTCGTCGAAGGGGCCGTGGGTGCGGGCGTAGCGGGCGACGAGGTCGGCCAACGGATCCTCGACCGGGTCGGTGAACGCCGCCGGGAGGCCGGGTGGCAGGGCGACCCCGACCGCGTCCCGCAGGCGCGCGGCGTCCTCGGCGGCGGCGATGCGGTCCCCGTCGGCCAGGCGGACCGCGATCGCCCGTCGCTCGGTCAGCAGCGCGTCGATCCAGGCGGCGGGGTCCTCGCGGGCCCGGTCGGCGAGCTCTTCGCGGGTGAGAGGCCCGAGCTCACGCAGCACGTCGTGTAGCTCGTCGGCGTCCCGGGCGCGGCGGTCGTAGCCGGGCGGGGCGTCGTCGTCGGTGGCGGCGCCGCTCGCCCCCTCGGCGTCGTCGGTGGCCGTCGGCTCCGGCGCCAGCCGCTGCAGCTCGCGCTCGATCGCCGCCAGCACCCCGGCGTCGAGGAGGTCCCGCAGCTCGTCCCCGCCGAGCAGCTCCCGGAGCAGGTCCCGGTCCAGCGCCAGCGCCTGGGCACGTCGCTCGGCCAGCGGCGCGTCGTACTCGTACATGTACTGCCCCACCCAGCCGAACAACAGGGACTGGGCGAAGGGGGAGGCCGAGGTCGTCTCCACCGGCACCAGCCGGATCCGGCGGGCGTGCAGGTCGCGCAGCAGCTGCTCGAGGGCGGGCAGGTCGAACACGTCCTGCAGCGCCTCCCGGGTGGTCTCCAGCAGCAGCGGGAAGCTCGGGTAGCGGCTGGCGACCTGCAGGAGGTCGGCGGCGCGCTGGCGCTGCTGCCACAGCGCCGTGCGCTTGCCCGGCATCCGCTTGGGCAGCAGCAGGGCCCGGCCGGCGGCCTCACGGAACAGGGTGGTGAACAGCGCCGTGCCGGCGAGCTGATCGACGACCAGGTCGCGGATCTCCTCGGCGGCCGGCAGCAGGTCCTCGGTCAGCGTGGTGTCGTCGAGGTGGTGGCCGCCGGGGGCTCGCTCGTCGGCGCCCTCGGCGTCGTCCGAGCCGCCGGCGTCGTCCCAGCCTCCGGCGCCGGGGACGCCGAAGGTGGCGGTGGTGTCGGGCAGACGCAGCACGATGCCGTCGTCGGCCCACAGCACCTCGGGGTCGTAGCCGGCGATGGTGAGCCGCCGCTCGATCGCCATCGCCCAGGGGGCGTGGACCTGGGCGCCGAAGGGGGACAGCAGGCACACCCGCCAGTCGCCCAGCTCGTCGCGGAACCGCTCCACGACGATCGTCCGGTCGTCGGGCAGGGTGCCGGTGGCTGCCTGCTGCTCCTCGAGGTAGGCGAGGAGGTTGTCGGCGGCCCAGGCATCCAGGTCGTGCCGCTCCCGCAGGTGTGCCACCTCGGCGTCGCGATCGGTTGCCGCCCGGGCGCCGACCTCCCGGAGGAAGGCCCCGATGGCCGCGCCGAGCTCGAAGGGCCGTCCCGGGCCGTCGCCGTGCCAGAAGGGCAGCTTGCCCGGCTCGCCGGGTGCGGGGGTGACCACCACCCGCTCGAAGGTGATGTCCTCGATGCGCCAGGTGGAGGCACCGAGCACGAAGGTCTCGCCGGCGCGGGACTCGTGGACCATCTCCTCGTCGAGCTCGCCGACCCGCGTGCCGTCGGGCAGGAACACTCCGAACAGGCCCCGGTCGGGGATCGTGCCGGGGTTGGTCACGGCCAACCGCTGTGCGCCCCGCCGGGCCCGGATCGTGTCCTCGGTGCGGTCCCACACCAGCCGGGCGCGCAGTTCCGCGAACTCCTCCGACGGGTAGCGGCCACTGAGCAGGTCGAGGACCGCGGCGAGCACCTCGTCGGCCAGCTCCTGGAACGGCGCGGCCCGCCGGACCAGCTGCGCGATCGCAGGCACGTCCCAGGTGTCCATCGCCGCCATCGCCACCAGCTGCTGGGCGAGGACGTCCAACGGGTTCCGCGGGTAGCGGGTGGCCTCGATCGCGCCGTCGTGCATCCGGCGGGCCACCACCGCGGTCTCGACCAGGTCGCCGCGGTACTTCGGCATCAGCACACCACGGGAGGGTTCGCCGACCTGGTGACCCGCCCGACCGATGCGCTGCAGGCCACGGCTGACGGCGCCGGGCGAGGCCACCTGCACCACCAGGTCCACCGCACCCATGTCGATGCCGAGCTCCAGGCTGGAGGTCGCCACCAGCCCCCGGAGCTGCCCGGACTTCAGCTCGTCCTCGACCTGGAGCCGGCGCTCCCGGGACAGTGAGCCGTGGTGGGCCTTGACGAGCTCCGGGGGTGGGTCGGTGGGCGGCTCGGCCAGGGCGAGCTCGAGGTCGACGCCGTCGAGCCCCTCGGCTCTCAGCGCCACCTCGCGCTGCTGCTCGGCGTGGAGCTCGTTCAGCTTGGCGGCCAGCCGTTCGGCCAGCCGCCGGGCGTTGACGAAGATCAGCGTCGAGCGGTGGTCGAGCACCAGCTCCAGCAGCTTCGGGTGGACCGCGGGCCAGATCGACCGGCGCGCGGGGCCGGCGGCGGCCGGGCCCGAGGACAGCTCGAGATCGATGCCCCGGTCGATGGTCTCGCCGAGCTCCGCCATGTCCTGCACGGGTACGACGACCTCGAGCTCGAGGGGTTTGGTGATCCCGGCGTCGACGACCGTGACGGGCCGGGGCCGGCCGTCGTCGCCGTAGCCGCCCAGGAACCGGGCGATCTCCTCCAGCGGGCGCTGGGTCGCCGACAGCGCGATGCGCTGGGGAGCGCGCCGCTCCGCAGGGTCCTCGCCCGTCTCCGTCTCTGCCAGGCCCCCGAAGCGGACCTCGTGCTCCAGCCGTTCCAGCGACAGGGCGAGGTGGCTGCCACGCTTGGTCGGTGCGAGGGCGTGGATCTCGTCGACGATCACCGCCTCCACCCCCCGCAGGGTCTCGCGGGCCTGGGAGGTTAGCAGCAGGTAGAGCGACTCCGGCGTGGTGATCAGCACGTCGGGTGGGTGGCGCTTCATGCGCTCCCGCTCCCGGCTGGGGGTGTCACCGGTGCGCACGCCCACCTCGGGCCGGTGCACCTCGACGCCCAGCCGCTCCCCGGCCAGGCGGATGCCCTCCAGGGGCGCCCGCAGGTTGCGGTCGACGTCCACCGCCAGCGCCCGCAGGGGCGAGATGTACACCACCCGCAGCCGCCGGGTCGGGTCCTCGGGTGGGGGAGCGCTGGTCAACCGGTCCAGGGCCCACAGGAAGGCGCTGAGGGTCTTGCCGGAGCCGGTCGGGGCCAGGATCAACGTGTGCTCGCCGTCGGCGATCGCCGGCCAGCCCTCGGCCTGGGCAGCGGTCGGCGCCGCGAAGGTGGTCGAGAACCACTCGCGGACCGGGGCGGAGAACCGCTGGAGGACGTCGTCGGGCCCGTCGGTCAAACGCCGCTCACCTGGTTCGCCATGGCCGCCGACGGTACCCGCAGCCACCGACATCCCTGGCGGTCCGCTCCGTCGACGTGTACACGACGACGTACGCGGCGGGCGGGGTCAGTCGTGCCAGGCTTCCTGGATCGCGGTCTTGCGCGACCGTGCGAGCGGACGGCGCGGATCGTCCTCAGATGCGCATCGCAGGAAGCGCTCCACCGCGGCGAGGTCCTCCTGCCCCGAGGACGTGTCCAGCCAGCACCACAGCTCGTCCGGGCCCCCGTGCATGGCTACGTCGCGCACCGCCAGATCGATCTCCTCGCGCGCCGCCCGGATCGCCGGCACCTCGGACGTCTCGAGCAACGGGCCCGGGTACATCGCCAGCGCCCTGCGCCCCTCGCCCGCGACCAGGAGCCGCCGTACGAGTTGCA
The DNA here is from genome assembly GCA_003561535.1 of Nitriliruptoraceae bacterium. Classification (GTDB taxonomy): domain Bacteria; phylum Actinomycetota; class Nitriliruptoria; order Nitriliruptorales; family Nitriliruptoraceae; genus T1Sed10-7. The sequence goes on along the minus strand of PWWI01000050.1, from coordinate 5,548 downwards.
GGTCGACCGTGACCCCTTCGGCCAGGCGATAGGGGCGGGCATCGACCAGGTCGCCGAGCGACTCCCTCAGACGCGAGAGCAGGGCTCGTGTCGTCACCGGGTTGCCGTCGTCGCCGTAGAGGTGGACGGTGAGCTGCTCTGCGGTCAGACCGGCGGGGTGGAGCGCGAGCAGCGCCAGCGCCTCTGCGTGGCGCGGGGACAGGCGGCAGCGGCCGGACCCGGCCACCTCGAACACCGGGTCGTGGCTGGTGAGCAACTGCAGCTGGCCACGGTCTCGCGGGATGGCGGCCGGGTGGGATCGCGATCGTCGATCGTCGGTCGCCGCGCGACGCGCAGCCGCCACCTCGGCGCGGTGGCGTAGCGACTGCTCGGCCATGGCCGCAGCGGCCGTGACCAACCAGAGGCTGTGCGGGTGAGCCGTTCGCTGGGGTCCGCTGAGGTCCACGACCCCGACGAGCTCGCCGGTCATCGGATCGTGGATCGGAGCGGCCGAGCACCACCACGGATGCTGCTCGGTGAGGAAGTGCTCAGCCGAGAAGATCTGGACGGCGTGGTCGATGGCGAGCGCCGTCCCGATGGCGTTGGTGCCGGCGCTCGATTCCACCCAGCTCATCCCGGGCACGAAGTCGATCGTCCGAGCCTGATCGAGCACACGCTCGTGACCCTCGATCCAGAGCAGCCGCCCGGCTGCGTCGCCGACCACCAGGATGTGCTCCGCATCCTCGGTCAGGCCTCCCAGGCAGCCGCGCAGATCGTCCAGGACCGTGCCGAGGGGACACGCCTCGCGGGCGGCCGCGAGCCCATCCTCGTCGAGCACGCGCGTCGGCTCGAGCCGGTCCGGCTCGATGCCCTCACCGAGCATGCGGGTCCACGAGTCGGCGATGACCGAACGCACCCCCCGCGGTCGGCCCAGGCCGAAACAGGTCTCCCACCGGCGGCGGAGCTCCGTCGCGTGGGACCGCAGGTCGGTCGCGGGCCCGACGGCGACGAAGTCGTCGTTCACGAGCGCTGTCAGCCGGACCGTCGCGTCGGAACCGGCCGTTCTCCCGACGGCATGGTCGCCGGGGATCGGTGTTCCGTCAACGGCTCGCGCGGGCCCTGCACCTCGTGCATGCAACCTCGGTGCAACGGAGTGTGTCGTAGCATCGCCGAGCGAACCATCGACGTGGCGGAGACGGCGGCTGGGAGGCTGCCACGGGAGAGGTAGGACGACATGGGTACCGATACGGCGTCGCCGACGACGCAGACCGCGAACGAACGCCTCGACGAGTGGCTGGAGCGGCTCGAGGCGGCACTGGCCGCGCGGGACGTCGACGCGGCGCTCGAACTGTTCGGTCCGGACAGCTACTGGCGGGACTTCGTGTCCTTCACCTGGAACCTGCACACCGCGGAGGGACCCGAACGGATCCGTGCCATGCTGGAGGCGACGCTCGAGCACACCGCTCCGGGCGCCTGGCAACGTGAGGGCGAGGCCGACGAGACCGACGGCATCACCGGATCGTTCATCACCTTCGAGACCGCCGCCGGTCGCGGCCGCGGACACCTACGGCTCGCCGGTGACACCGCCTGGACGTTGCTGACGACCCTGCAGGCACTCGAGGGGTTCGAGGAACGAACCGGCACGCAACGTGACCGGGGCGTCCACCACGGTGTCGTTCGCGGACGCGAGACCTGGAAGCAGCGCTTGGAGCGCGAGCGGGCCGAGCTCGGCTACCAGCGGGATCCCTATGTGGTGATCATCGGCGGGGGACAGGGTGGCATCGCGCTCGCGGCCCGACTGCGCCGACTGGACGTGCCGACGATCGTGCTCGAGAAGAACCCGAACGCCGGCGATTCCTGGCGCAACCGCTACGAGTCGCTGCACTTGCACGACCCGGTCTGGTACGACCACCTGCCCTACCTGCCGTTCCCGGAGGACTGGCCGGTGTTCGCCTCCAAGGACAAGATCGGCGACTGGCTCGAGGCCTACACCAAGCTCATGGAGCTCAACTACTGGACCTCCTCGACCGTCACGTCGGCGAGCTACGACGACGACGAGCAGCGCTGGACCGTCGAGGTGGACCGAGGCGGGGAGCCAGTCACGCTCCGGCCGACACAACTGGTGTTCGCGACTGGCATGTCCGCGGTGCCCAACCTCCCGAACGTCCCCGGGCAGGACGTGTTCCAGGGTGAGCAGCAGCACTCCTCGCAGCACCCCGGGCCGCACGCCTACACGGGCAAGCGCGTGGTGGTCATCGGATCCAACAACTCGGCGCACGACATCTGTGCCGCGCTGTGGGAGCACGAGGCCGACGTCACCATGGTGCAGCGCAGCTCGACCCACATCGCCCGTTCCGACAGCTTGATGGAACTGGCGCTCGGTGGGCTGTATTCCGAGGAGGCGCTCGCGGCCGGGGTCACCACCGACAAGGCCGACCTGCTCTTCGCCTCCCTGCCCTACCGCATCCTGCCGGAACTGCAGAAGCCGGTCTATGAGGAGATGGCCGAGCGCGACGCGGAGTTCTACGACGGGCTCGAGGCCGCCGGGTTCCGGCTCGACTTCGGCGAGGACGGCTCCGGGCTGTTCGTGAAGTACCTGCGGCGCGGGTCCGGCTACTACATCGACGTCGGTGCCTCGCAGCTGATCATCGACGGCGAGGTGAAGCTGGTCAACGGCCAGATCGACCACCTCACCGAGGATGCCGTCGTGCTCGCGGACGGCACCGCGCTCCCGGCCGACCTGGTCGTGTACGCCACCGGCTACTCGTCGATGAACGGCTGGGTCGCGAAGATGGTCAGTCAGGAGATGGCGGACAAGGTCGGGAAGGTGTGGGGGATGGGCTCCGACACGACCAAGGACCCGGGCCCGTGGGAAGGCGAGCTGCGCAATATGTGGAAGCCCACGCAGCAGGCCAACCTCTGGTTCCACGGCGGCAACCTGCACCAGTCCCGCCATTACTCGCAGTTCCTGGCCCTGCAGTTGAAGGCGCGGCTCGAGGGACTCGACACTCCGGTCCACGCGCTCGCCGAGGTGCACCACCGTTCGTGAGTCTCCCCGGGCCGGTGGCCGCGGACCCCGCCGTCCGTCGTCGGTCCGGGTTTCGGGGGCGGGTTCGCTGGCTACCTGGAGCACCTGCCCACATCGTCTCGTTCGACTCGCTCGACCGAGTCATGCGTCGACCCCGCACCGAAACACGAGGAGATCCCCATGAAGGCGGCACGTTTCTATGGTCCTGGCGACATCCGCATCGACGACGTTCCCGAGCCTCTGATCCGCCCGGGGACCGTCAAGGTCGAGGTCGAGTGGTGCGGCATCTGCGGCACCGATCTGCACGAGTATCTCGAGGGCCCAATCTTCGCGCCGGCCGCGGGTGCGCCGCACCCGCTCACCGGTGAGACCATCCCGATCACGCTCGGTCACGAGTTCGCCGGCGTCGTCCACGAGGTCGGTGAGGGTGTGAACGATCTGAGCGTGGGCGAGCGCGTCGTCGTGGAGCCCTACATCATCTGCGGACGTTGCGATGCCTGCGCCCAGGGCCGCTACAACGTGTGCCAGAGCCTCGGCTTCGTGGGTCTCTCCGGCTACGGGGGCGGGTTCTCGCAGTACGTCGTCGCCGAGCGCCGGTGGATCCATCCGCTCGGGGACCTCGGGACCGATGTCGGCGCCCTCGTCGAGCCGCTCGCGGTGGCCTACCACGCCGTCAGGTTGTCGGGCGCGCAGCCGAACCACTCGGCGCTGGTCTTCGGAGCCGGGCCGATCGGGCTCGTGACGACCGCCGCGCTGCGGGCCGCCGGGGTCGAACAGATCATCGTGGTCGAGCCCGCAGACGTCCGCAAGGCCAAGGCACCCGGCGCGGGGGCCGACCACGTGATCGACCCGACGGGTACCGATGTGGTTGCCGAGGTGCTCGAACTGACCAGTGGCCGCGGTGCCGACGTCTCGTTCGAGTGCGCAGGGATCGATGCGGTCCTCAAGGCGGCGATCAACTCGACCCGCGCCGGCGGGACCTGCGTCAACGTCGCGATCTGGGGACACGAGGCATCGGTCGCGATGAACGACCTGGTGTTCCGCGAGATCCGGCTGCTCGGCAGTCTCGCCTATGCCAACGACCATCCCGCCACGATCGAGATGATCGCGAGCGGCAAGGTCGATCCCTACCAGTTCATCACCGGTCGGATCGGGCTCGATGACATCGTGGCGAACGGGTTCGACGAACTGATCAACAACAAGGAGGAGAACGTCAAGATCCTCGTGCACCCGTGAGCCCCGGTAGGTAGGGGACGTCTCGCCGGGTGACCGGCCAGACTCCGTACACATCGACCTGGCACGACCCGGGTGGCCGGTCCAGCGGGCCGGACCGGTCCGTACCACACCGCGAGCGGGCGCCACCGGTGCGCCACCCCGGGAGGAGCTCGACCGTGACCACGGCGATCATGCTGTTCACCCGCGACCTGCGGGTGCACGACCACCCGGCACTGACCGCGGCGTGTGAGCGGGCCGACCGGGTCGTGCCGCTGTTCGTGTTCGACCGCACGATCCTGGGCTCGCGCTACGCCGCCCCGAACCGCGTGGCCCAGCTGGTCGACGCCGTCCGCGACCTGCGGTCCTCCCTCAAGGGGCTCGGCGGGGAGCTCGTGGTCCGGCACGGCGACACCCTGGAGGAGGTCCGACGTCTGGCGGTGGAGGTCGGCGCGGACGAGCTGCACCTCAGCGAGGAGGTCAGCGCCCACGGCCGGCAGCGCGAGCAGGCCCTGCGCGGGCTCGCGGCCGAGGAGTTCGGCGGGCGGCTCGGCGTGCACACCCACGACGGCATCACGGTGGTGCCGGCGGGTGAGGTGCGGCCCACCGGCGGCGACCACTTCAAGGTGTTCACGCCCTACTGGCGACGGTGGGTCGAGGCCCCCCGGCGCGAGCCGTTGCCGGCGCCGACCCGGGTCCCCACCCCGACGACCGTGGCGACGGGACGCATCCCCGCGCTCGGTGATCTCACCGACACCGGCCGGCTCGCCCCGGACCTGCCGACCGGCGGGGAGACGGTGGCCAGGGCCCGCGCCGAGTGGTGGTTCGACGGCCCCGTGGACGCCTACGACGACACCCGCAACCACCTCGCCGTCGACGGCACCTCCAAGCTCTCGCCCCACCTCCACCTCGGCACCATCTCCGCCACCGAGCTGGCCCACCGGGTCGACCGCCGCAACCCCGGCCAGGAGGCGTTCCTGCAGGAGTTGTGCTGGCGGGACTTCAACCACCAGCTGCTGGCCGCCCGGCCCGACCTCACCCACACCGACATCCGCACCCAGGGGGACCGGTGGCGCGACGGGGAGGACGCGGCCGCCGACGCCGAGGCTTGGCGGCAGGGCCGGACCGGCTACCCGGTCGTCGACGCCGGGATGCGGCAGCTGCGCCACGAGGGCTGGATGCACAACCGCGCCCGGATGATCGTGGCCTCGTTCCTGACCAAGCACCTCTACCTCGACTGGCGGATCGGTGCCTGGCACTTCATGGACCACCTCGTCGACGGGGACCTGGCCAACAACTTCGGGCAGTGGCAGTGGATGGCCGGGACCG
>PWWI01000185.1 GCA_003561535.1 Nitriliruptoraceae bacterium | reverse complement strand
CCTGCTACGTCGACATCCCCCGGGTGGTGCGCGAGACGGTGCTGTCGATCGGCTACGACTCCGCCGACGTCGGCTTCGACGGCAACACCTGCGGGGTGTCGGTGGCGATCGACGAGCAGTCGCCGGATATCGCGATGGGGGTGGACCACGCCTACGACTCGGACGAGGAGGATCCCTACGGCCTCCAGGGCGCCGGCGACCAGGGGATGATGTTCGGTTACGCCACCGACGAGACCCCGATGCTCATGCCGTTGCCGATCCACCTCGCGCACCGGACGGCCGAGCGCCTGACCGAGGTGCGCAAGTCCGGGCTGCTGCCCTACCTGCGCCCCGACGGCAAGACCCAGATCACCGTGGCCTACGAGGGGGGGCGGCCCCGGGCCATCACCGCCGTGGTGCTGTCCACCCAGCACCGGGCGGCCATGGACCTCGACTTCCTGCGCCGTGAGGTCGAGGACCACGTCATCCGGCCCCTGCTGCCCGAGGACATCGACACCAGCGGGGTGCAGGTGTTCGTCAACCCCACCGGTCGGTTCGAACTCGGTGGCCCCGTCGCCGACGCCGGCCTGACCGGCCGCAAGATCATCGTCGACACCTACGGGGGCATGGCCCGCCACGGCGGCGGGGCGTTCTCCGGCAAGGACCCCTCCAAGGTGGACCGGTCCGCGGCCTACGCGACCCGGTGGGTGGCCAAGACCATCGTCGCGGCCGGGCTGGCCGCCAAGGCGGAGCTGCAGGTCGCCTACGCGATCGGGGTGGCCAACCCGGTCAGCCTGAGCCTGGACACCTTCGGGACCGCCCAGGTCGACCCCGACCGGATCCTCGCGGCCGTGCGCGAGGTGTTCGACCTGCGGCCGGCGGCCATCGTCGACGCGCTGGACCTGCGCCGCCCCGGCTACCAGCAGACCGCCGCCTACGGCCACTTCGGGCGGGAGGGGGAGCGGTTCACCTGGGAGCGGACGGACCGCGCGGAGGCGCTCAAGGCCGCCGCCGGCGCCTGAGATAGGTGGCCGGGTCCCTGCGCGTCGCCCAGGTCGTCGTCGAGGTCGCGCCGTTCCACCTCGACCATCCCTTCGACTACCTCGTGCCCGACGACCTCGAGGTGGAGGTCGGCCAGCGGGTCCAGGTCGTGTTCTCCGGCCGCCGGGTCCGCGGGCTGGTGGTCGGCACCGCCACCTCCAGCGAGGTGGAGCCCCCCCGGCTCCGGCCCATCGCTTCGGTGCTGGGTCCCCACCGGTGGGTGCGGCCAGACGAGCTCGAGGTGCTGCGCTGGGCCGCCGCCAGGTTCGGTGCTCCTCTGGCCGACGTGCTCCGACACGCCCTGCCGAACCGCACCGTCGACGTGGAGCGCCGTGCCGCCGAGGCCGGCTGGTTCCCCCCGGACGTGGCGGTGCGGCCCCGCTCGGATCCTGCGCCGGACCCCGGGCTCCTGGCCGACGCCTGGCGGGCGTACGGTGACGGGGGCGGCTCGCTGCGCGAGGCGGTGGCGGCCGGCGCCGGCTCCTACCTGTGGCGCCCGCTGCCCGGCGAGGACGTCGCCGCCCGGCTCGCGGAGCTCGCCCAGCTGTGCCTGGCCCACGACCGTGACGTGCTGCTGCTGGTTCCCGACCCGGGGTCACCGACCGCCGATGCGGTGCTGACCTCCGCCGGGGATCTGGCCGTCGACCTGCGTGGTGGTCCCGCGCCCCGGACCGTCTACCGCCGCTGGCTCCTGGCCCGCACGGGTCAGGCCCGGGTGGTGGTCGGTGAGCGCGGAGCCGCCTTCGCGCCCCTGGAGCGTCTCGGGCTCGCGGTGGTCCTCGACGAGGCGAACCCGGCCTACAAGGAACGGCGCAGCCCCCGCCACCACGCCCGGGAGGTCGCCCTGGAGCGGGCGCGCCGGGCCGGCGGGGTCGGCCTGCTGGTGGGCACGGTGCCCTCGGCCGTGTCGTGGCGGCTGCTGCGGGAGCGTCGCCTCACCCCGGTGGTCCCCGACCGCGACGCCGAGCGCCGGGCCCGACCCCGCGTGCGGATCGTGACCGGCCACGACCAGCCCCGGGCCCGGTTGCTCCGAGAGTCCACCGCGGCGCTCCGGGCGGCGACCCGGGCGGGCACCTACGGCGTCGTCCTGGCCGCGCGGCGTGGGGAGGGCCGGGCTCTGGTCTGTCGCGACTGCGGCGAGCGGCTGAGCTGCCCGGTCTGCGCCTCCAGCCTCGGCTCCGACGGTGGTGTCGGGACGGTCTGCGAGGGGTGCGGTGACCGTCGCGCGCGGCGATCGCCCTGCCGGGCCTGCCGGGGGATGGAGGTCGTTCCGCTGGCGGCCGGTGCCCAGCGGCTCGGCGCGGAGCTGCGCCGCGGCAGCGAGGTGGAGGTGGTGGTCCTCGAGGGGTACGGGCAGCCACCGCCCCCGCCACCGGCGATCCTGGTCACCACCCGGGGCTCGGTGCTGGACCGCCCCCCGGGGCCCGTCGGTGCCGTCGTGCTCCCCGACCTCGACGGGGCGCTGCGGCGGCCCGCCCTCGACGCCGCCGAGGACGCCCTGCGGCTGGCCTGCCAGGTCGCGGCCTGGACCGTCCACGCCGGGCGGGACCCGGCGACCTCGACGGTGGTGGTCCAGAGCCGGGAGCCCGACCACCCGGCGCTGGCGGCCCTGGCGGCCTGGGACCCCGGTGGGTTCTGGAAGCAGGAGGTGGCCACCCGCGCCGCGCTGCGGTTCCCCCCGGCCGCCCACGCGATCAGGGTCACGGTCCCGCCCGCAGCCCACGTCGACGACCGGCCGGTGGCAGCGGCGCTGTCAGCTCACCTGGCGCCCGGTGACGATCTGCTCGGCCCGGTCCCGGTCGAGGGCCGGGAGGGCTACCTGATCAAGTGCGACGACCGGGCGGCCACCCTGGCCGCCCTCGCTCCGCTCCGCTCGGTTGCCAGCCGGGCGGGGGTGGAGCTGCGGGTGGACGTGGACCCCGTGGACGCGCTGTAGGGGACACCCCGCTCAGGTTGCCTACCATCGCGCCACGGACGAGGAGGAGCCGCCGGTGGGCAGGATGGAGATCCGCATCTTCGGTGACCCCGTGCTGCGCCAACGCGCCCACGAGGTCACCGACTTCGACGGTCGTCTGGCGACCCTGGCCGAGGACATGCTGGAGACCATGCGCGCCGCCGAGGGCGCGGGGCTCGCCGCCAACCAGGTCGGGGTGCTCAAACGGCTGTTCACCTGGGAGGTGGCCCTGGAGGCCGAGGACGGGACCCGCTCCACCCGCGGTGGGGCGGTGGTCAACCCCCAGCTGCTCGATGTCTCCGAGGAGCTCCAGGACGGGGACGAGGGCTGCCTGTCCTTCCCCGGCCTGTTCTACCCCCTGGAACGTCCGCTCCGGGTCGAGGTCGCCTACCAGGACCTCGTCGGCGACGACCACCGGGTCGAGCTCGAGGGCTACTTCGCCCGCATCTGGCTCCACGAGATGGATCACCTCAACGGCATCCTGTTCGTCGACCACCTCGCGGCCCACGACCGCAAGGCGGCGCTCAAGCAGATGCGGGAGTACCGGCTGGCCGCTGGTCTCGACGACCCGGAACCGCCGCGGCCCGGCGGCCTGCTGCTGGGCCGTCACCGACGCTGACCACCGGAGCCCAGATGCGCATCGCCTTCCTCGGCACCCCTGAGGTCGCCGTCCCGAGCCTCGACGCCCTGGTCGCCGCCGCCGACATCGAGGTGGTCGTCGTGCTCTGCAATCCCGACCGCCCCAAAGGCCGGTCCCGCACGCCCGTGCCACCGCCGGTCAAGGTCGCGGCCGAGCAGCACGGCATCGAGGTGTGGCAGCCGACCAAGCCACGTCAGGTGCTGGAGGAGTTCCGGGCGCTGGAGGTGGACGCCTGCGCCGTCGTGGCCTACGGCGCGCTGCTGCCGGCCGACGTGCTGGCCGCCGGTGGCGCCGGGTTCGTCAACCTCCACTTCTCCCTGCTGCCGAGGTGGCGGGGCGCCGCCCCGGTCCAGCATGCTCTGCGCGCCGGCGACGAGGTGACCGGGGTGACCACCTTCGTGCTCGACGAGGGCATGGACACCGGACCGGTGCTGCGCCGGGTCGAGGTCGGGATCGAGCCGGGGGAGAGCGCCGGCGCGCTGCTGGCACGGCTCGCCGAGCTCGGTGCCCCGGTGCTGGTCGAGTCGCTGCGGGCGCTGCACGCCGGTGAGCAGCCCGTCCCGCAGCCGGCGGAGGGGGCGACGCTGGCCCCGAAGATCCGCCCTGAGGACGTCCAGCTCGACCTGGCCCGGCCGGCCGAGGAGCTCAGCTGGTTGGTCCGCAGCGCCGACCCCGCCCCGGGCGCCCACACGACCTTCCGCGGCGCGCGGCTGAAGGTGTTCGGCGCGGTCCCCGTCGCGGCGGAGAACACCCCGGACGAGGATCCCGCCCCGGCGGCGCCGGGCACGGTGGTCGCCGTGGACAAGGAGGGGGTCGTCGTCGCCTGCGGCGGCGGGGCGCTGCGGCTCACCGAGGTCCAGCCGGCCGGCAAGCCCCGGATGACCGCCACGGCCTTCGCCAACGGGGCCCGCATCGAGGTGGGGGAGCGGCTCGGCGACGGCGACCTCGGCCCGTGAGCGGGGCGAGAGGGCTCGCCTCCCGGCGTGCCGCGCTCGCGGCGCTGACCCGGGTCGAGGAACGCGGTACCTGGTCCAACCTCGCCGTGCCCGACGCGATCGCAGGCCTCGCTGACCCCCGCGACCGGGCCTTCGCCGCCCACCTCGCCTACGAGACGCTGCGGTGGGAGGGGACGCTGGACGCCGCGCTCGCTCTGGTGCTGACCCGTCCCCTGGCCGAGGTCGAGCCGGCCCTGCGCCGGATCCTGCGGCTCGGTGCGCTGCAGCTGCTCGTCAGCGACGTCCCCGCCCGGGCGGCGGTGGACACCAGCGTGCAGCTCGCCCGGTCCGTGGTCCCGCCGGGGCGTGCGAAGGGCGCCGGCGGGTTCGTCAACGGTGTCCTGCGTGCCCTGCACCGCCGCGGCGACGACCTCGGCTGGCCCGACCGGGCCGAGGACGCCGTCGGCCACCTGGTACTGAGCACGGCCCACCCGCGTTGGGTGGTCGAGGACCTCACGAGCCGCCTCGGCATCGAGCGGTCCGAGGCGATCCTGACTGCCGATGACGTCGCGCCGGGGGTCACCCTGCGGGCCAACACCTCACCGGAGGCGCTGCTGGCCGAGCTCGCGGCGCTCGGCATCGAGGCCGCCCCCGGGGCGACGCCGGGTGCGGTCCGGGCGCCGGGGGTCGACCCGCGGGAGCTGCCCGCCGTCGCCGAGGGTCGGGCGGTCGTCCAGGACGAGGCGTCGATGCGGGTCGCCCTGGCCACCGGCGCCGGAGAGGGGGCGACGGTGCTGGACCTGTGCGCCGGACCCGGGGGCAAGACCACCCACCTGGCGCATCTGGTGGGGCCCCGCGGCGCGGTGACCGCGGTCGAGTTGCACCCCCATCGGGCCCGGATGATCACCGTCGCCGCCGAGCGGCAGGGCGTCGAGGTGGAGGGGCTGGAGGGGGACGCCCGCACCCCGCCGCTGCCAGAGGAGCAGCGCTTCGACGTCGTCCTGCTCGACGCGCCCTGCACCGGGCTCGGCACGGGGCGGCGGCGCCCCGAGGTCCGCTGGCGTCGCCGCCCCGAGGACGCCGCGTCGCTGGCCGGGCTGCAGCTCGAGCTGCTACGGGCCGCCGCTGGCCGGGTGGCGCCGGGCGGGCGGCTCACGTACGCGGTGTGCACCTGGACCGCGGTCGAGACCACCGGCGTCGTCGACGCCTTCGACCGGGACGTCGACGGGGCGGGGTTCAGCCGGACCACCACCACCCAGCTGTGGCCGGACAGCGACGACACCGACGGCATGTTCATCGCGACCTGGGTGCGTGACGAGCGCGCGGAGCGGTCGACCGACCGAGGCGAGTGAGCGCTACGATCGGGGACCGCGCTCTGGTGGGAGGTACGCCGGAGGCGCCGCGGGGGCGGGGAAGGGAAGAGTGAGCTGGTGACCGAGCTGTCCATCGCGCCCTCGATCCTGGCGGCGGATTTCGCCCGGCTCGGTGCCGAGGTCGCCGAGGTCGCGCCGGTCGTGCCCTCGATCCACGTCGATGTCATGGACGGCCACTACGTGCCGAACATCACCCTCGGACACCCCGTGGTCGCCTCCCTGCGGCGGGCCACCGACCGGCAGCTCGATTGCCACCTGATGATCACCGATCCGGCCGTCTACGGGCCAGAGCTGGTCGACCTCGGCGCGGACTCGATCACCTTCCACCCCGAGGTGGAGGACGATCCTTTGGCCCTGGTCCACCGGCTCCACGAGCAGGGCGCCCAGGTCGGCGTCGCGATCAAGCCCGCGCACCCGGTGTCGATGGTCACCGAGCTGCTGCCCCACGTCGACCTGCTGCTGGTGATGACCGTCGAGCCCGGGTTCGGTGGTCAGTCCTTCCTCGCCCACGCGGTGCCGAAGGTCGCCGAGGCGGCCACCTGGCGCCGGGAGCACGACGCCCGGTTCCGCATCCAGGTGGATGGCGGCATCGCCGCCGGCACGATCGATGCTCCGGCGGCGGCCGGAGCCGAGGTGTTCGTGGCGGGTTCGTCGGTGTTCGGTGCGACCGACCGCGCGGCGGCCTGTCAGGACCTGCTCGCCCGGGCCCGGGCGGCTGCCGGGACGGAGGCGACATGAGCGCCCGCGTGCTGGTCGCCGACGACGATGAGGACATCCGCGCCTACCTGGAGGTCACCCTCCAGCTCGCCGGGTTCCACGTCCTGCTGGCTGCCGACGGCGCCGAGGCGGTCCAGGCCGCCCGTTCGGGTCGGCCCGACGTCATCCTGCTCGACGTGATGATGCCGACCCTCGACGGCCTCGATGCGCTCCGGCAGCTGCGCGACGACCCCCGCACCGGGCACCTGCCGGTGATGCTGCTCACGGCACGGGTGCAGACCGACGACGCCATCTGCGGCCTGGACGCCGGCGCGGACGACTACCTCACCAAACCCTTCGACCCCGACGAGCTGGTGGCCCGGGTCCGGGCGGCGCTCCGACGCGCGGAGACCCAGCGCACCCGCAACCCGCTGACCGGCCTCCCCGGCAACGAGTCCATCCTCGCCCGGCTGTCCCGCTGGTTGACCCGCGGCGCCGGGTTCGCCCTCCTCTACGTCGACCTGGACCGGTTCAAGCCCTTCAACGACCACTACGGCTTCCTGCGGGGCGACGACGCGCTGCGTGGGCTGGCGACGGTCCTGCAGGCGGTGCGCGACGAGCTGGACGACCCGGAGGCCTTCGTGGGCCACGTCGGCGGTGACGACTTCGTGGTCCTGGTGCGCCCGGAGTTGGCGCTGACCGCCGCTCGGCGGATCTGCGAGCGCTTCGATGCCTTCGTCCCGACGCTGTACGACCCCGATGACCGGTCGGCCGGTTCGATCGAGGTCCCCGACCGCCGTGGTGTCCCCCAGCGCTACGAGCTCCTGTCGCTGTCGATCGGGATCGCCTCCACCGAGGTGCGGGACTTCGCCCACCACGGTGACATGGTGGCCACCGCGACGGAGATGAAGCGCTACGCCAAGAGCCGGACCGCCCCGGGCTCCGACTACGCCATCGACCGGCGCTCACCGGAGGACGGCGTGGAGATGGAGGTCGAGCTCCCGTGAGCCCAGCGGGCAGCGTGCCCGAGCTGGTCCCGGCGTGAGGACGGCGGAGCGTGCCGCCCTGGCGCGGGCCGTCGCGCTGGCGACCCGGACGCATCCGCGGGTCAGCCCGAACCCGGCGGTCGGCTGTGTGCTGCTGCGGGGCGGCCGGATCGTCGGTGAGGGGGTGACCGAACCGCCACCCGGTCGCCACGCCGAGGTGGTGGCGCTGGCGGCGGCGGGTGACGCCGCCCGGGGCGCCACGGCGGTGGTCACCCTGGAGCCCTGTGCCCACCACGGCCGCACACCGCCCTGCACCACCGCCCTGCTCGCCGCCGGGGTGGCACGGGTCGTGATCGGACACCCGGACCCCCACGCGGTCGCCGCCGGCGGCGCCGCGGCGCTCACGGCGGCGGGGGTCGAGGTGGTGGGCCCCCCGGCGCCCGGGACGGCGCTGCGTGGGGCGGTGGCCGCCCAGCTCGAGGGCTTCCTCACCGCGGTCGTCGCCGGCCGACCCCACGTCACGCTGAAGGTGGCGGTGACGGCGGACGGCTCCGTGAGCCCCCCGCCCGGACAGCGTTGGGTCACCGGCCCCGTGGCCCGTCGCGCCGTCCACCGCTGGCGATCGGAGGTCGACGGGGTGCTGGTCGGCAGTGGCACCGTGATGGCCGACGATCCCCGCCTCGACGTGCGCGATGTCGACCACGAGCACCAGCCGGCGGCGGTCGTGTTGGACGCCCGGCTGCAGACCCCGCTGCAGGCCCGGGTCGTGCGGCCCGGCACCGTGCTCGTCACCGTCGAGCCCCGTCGCCACGATGCGGCGGAACAGGAGCAGCGCGGGCAGCGGGTGGACCGCCTGCGTGACGCCGGCGTCCACGTTCTCGTCGTGCCGGCCGGCGATGACGGGCGCGGCGTCGCGCTCCCGGCTGCGCTGGCCGCGCTGGCCGAGGCGGGGATGGTGTCCCTGCTGGCCGAACCGGGGCCTACGCTGTCGGGCGCGCTGCTGCGCGCCGGGCTCGTCGACCGACTGGTCCGGCACGTCGCCGTGCACCTCGGTGACACCGCCCCGAGCGCCCTGACCACCCCCCCCCCGGGCGCCTGGAGCCTCGAACGCAGTGGAGGGGCCGGAGCCGACGCGATCGTGCAGTACCGCGCGCTCGACCACCACCCCAGCACCATCCCCGCACCCCCCCCCGGCACGTGAGGAGCCCAGGCATGTTCACCGGCATCGTGGAGGAGCTCGGCCAGGTGGCCGACATCGAGGTGCAGGACGGCCACGCGCGTCTGCACATCCGGTGCGGTCACGTCCTCGACGGTGCCGTGATCGGCGACTCGATCAGCGTCGACGGCACCTGCCTGACCGTGACGACGCTGCCGGGGGAGGGGTTCACCGCCGACCTGATGGCCGAGACGCTCAGGGCCACCGCGCTCGGCGATCTCGAGGTCGGACGCCCCGTCAACCTGGAGCGGGCCATGCGGGCCGACGCCCGCCTCGGAGGTCACCTGGTCCAGGGGCACGTCGACGGGGTCGGGACCATCACCGCCCGTCAGGAGCTGCCGGGCACCGTGTTCGTCACGATCGACGCACCGGCGTCGCTGGCGCGCTACCTGGTCCCCAAGGGCTCGATAAGCGTCTCCGGGGTCAGCCTCACCGTGGTGGACCGCAACGACGACGGGCGCTTCCGCATCGGCCTCATCCCGCACACCCTCGACGTCACGACGCTCGGGGTGTTGGGTGTGGGTGATCGGGTGAACCTCGAGGTGGACGTGATCGCCAAGTACGTCGAGCAGCTGCTGGCCGGCGGGGCGCCCAGCCCCTACGTGGCCGACACCGCCACCGGCAGGGAGGGCGCGTGAGCCCCTTCGCCACGATCGACGAGGCCATCGCCGTGCTGGCCGACGGCGGGATGGTCGTGGTCGTCGACGACGAGGACCGCGAGAACGAGGGCGACCTGGTGCTGGCCGCCGACGCCGTCACGCCCGAGCAGATGGCCTTCGTCATCCAGCACACCTCCGGGTTCGTGTGCGTGCCCATGCTGGGCGACGACCTGGACCGCCTCGAGCTCCCGCCGATGGTCGCCCGCAACCAGGACCCCAAGGGCACGGCCTACACCGTGTCGGTGGACGCCGTTTCGGGCACCTCGACCGGCATCTCGGCTGCCGACCGCGCACGGACCTGCCGGGTCCTCGCCGACCCCTCCACCACCTCCGAGGACATCAGCCGTCCGGGCCACGTGCTGCCGCTGCGCTACCAGCCCGGCGGGGTCCTGCACCGGCTCGGGCACACCGAGGCGTCGGTGGACCTCGTCCGGCTCGCCGGTCGGCGGCCCGCCGCGGTGATCTGCGAGCTCGTGAACCCCGACGGGTCGATGGCCCGGGTCCCCGACCTGGAGCTGTTCTGCGCCGAGCACGGCCTCGCGATGGTCACGATCGCCGACCTCGTCGCCTACCGCCGGGCGCGCGAGACCCTGGTCGAGCGGGTCGCGATCGCCAGGCTGCCCACGCCCTACGGGGACTGGCGGATCATCGGCTACCGCAACTCCTTCGACGGCAACGAGTCCTTGGCGCTGCTGTTCGGCGACCCCGAAGGCCGGCCGGACGTCCTGGTCCGCATGCACTCCGAGTGCCTGACCGGTGACGTGTTCCGCTCGCTGCGCTGCGACTGCGGCCCCCAGCTCGACCTGGCCATGGCCAGGATCGCCGAGGAGGGCCGGGGCGCGATCGTCTACCTCCGGGGCCACGAGGGGCGGGGCATCGGTCTGCTGCACAAGCTGCGGGCCTACGAACTCCAGGACAACGGCGCCGACACCGTCGAGGCGAACCTCCAGCTGGGGCTTCCCAACGACTCCCGCGACTACGGCATCGGGGCGATGATCCTCGCCGACCTCGGCTTCTCCACCCTGCGGCTGTTGACCAACAACCCGGCCAAGCGGGCAGCGCTGTCGGGGTTCGGCCTGTCGATCGTGGACCGGGTCCCGGTGGAGGTCCTCCCCAACCCCGCCAACGCGTTCTACCTGCGGACCAAGGCGGAGCGCATGGGCCACGACCTCGAGGGTGAGGATCTGCCCGTTTCGACCGGCGTCGGCGACCTCGCCGCGCAGGGGGTGCGGTCGCCTCGCGCGGTGGAGAAGCCGATGCGAGGGTTGGCGATGGCGCCGCCGCCCGTGGAGGACACCGACGACGACCGTCGTCACCGAGCAGATGGGAAGGACAGGCCGTGAGCGACATCCGACACCTCGAGGGCACCCTCGACGCCGCCGGTCTCCGGATCGCCGTCGTGGCGGCCCGGTTCAACGAGACGATCGTGCGCCAGCTGGTCGACGGTGCCACGGGGGCGCTGCTGCGCCACGGAGCCCGAGCGGAGGACCTCTCCGTGGTGTGGGTGCCGGGAGCGTGGGAGCTGCCCGTCGTACTGGACCGCCTGGCCGCCAGCGGCGAGGTGGACGCGCTGGTGGCGCTCGGGTGCGTCGTGAGGGGCGAGACCACCCACTTCGACTACGTCGCGGGTGAGGGCTCCAACGGCACCGCGGCGGTGGCCAGGACCCACGGCATCGCGATCGGCAACGCCGTGCTGACGACGGAGGACTGGGACCAGGCCGTCGCCCGCGCCGGTGGCAAGCTCGGCAACAAGGGGGCCGAGGCCGCCCTGGCGGCCGTGGAGACCGCGACGCTGCTGCGGAGCCTGTGACTCCCGCCGCCGGCGAGGCCGCCGATCGCGGCGACCACGAGCCCGCCCCGGTCGTCGAGCCGCGACCGGGGGACAAGCGTGCCGCGCTCGCGGCGGAGCAGGAGCACCTCGACCGCATCCACGACCGCGTCGAGCTGCTCCGGCGTCGTGCCGAGGAACGGGCGGCCGAGGCGGCAGCGGACCGGTCCGGGGTCACCTTCCAGGCGCGCTACGAGCGGGACGTCACCGCCCATCACCACGCCAGCCGGCGGGCCCGGTTCACCTTCGGTGACGTGGAGTCGTTGGCCTTCGGGCGGCTCGACCTCTCCGACGGTGACGAGCTCCACGTGGGCCGGGTGTCGGTGATCGACGAGGACGGCGACGTGCTGCTGGTCGACTGGCGCGCCCCGGCGGCGGCCGCCTTCTACCAGGCCACGGCGGCCCGACCGATCGGGGTGGCCCGGCGCCGGACCCTGGTCACCCGTGGCCGGGAGCTGGTCGACCTCGACGACGAGCTGCTCGACGGCACCGCCGCCGAACGGCTGGGGCTCAGGGCCGTCACCGGGCAGGGCGCGCTGCTGGCGGCGCTGAGCCGGGACCGCAGCGGGACGATGCGCGACATCGTCGCGACGATCCAGGGGGAGCAGGACCGCATCATCCGGGCGCCGGCCACGGGCACCCTGGTGGTGTCGGGTGGGCCGGGCACCGGCAAGACCGTCGTGGCGCTGCACCGGGTCGCCTACCTGCTCTACCGCGACCGCGACCGGTTCGAGGGCCGGGGCGTGCTCGTGATCGGCCCGTCGGCGGCGTTCACGGAGTACACCGCCCGGGTGCTCCCCGCGCTCGGCGAGGACCGTGCCGTGCAGCGGCCACTGGCGGCGCTGGCACCCCGGGGGACCCGGATCCGGGGCTGGGACGACCCCGAGACCGCCCGCATCAAGGGCGATCTCGCCATGGTCGAGGTGCTGCAGCGCACCCTGTCCCGTGCCCTGCCTCCGATCCCACCCACCACCCGCCTGTCCTTCGACGGCACCACCGTGTCGATGCGGGGCACCACGCTCGAGACCCTGCGCCGCCGCCACCTGGAGCGGCTCCGGGTCGACGTGCCCGGTGGCGCCTACCACGACCGTGCTCCCGTGGTGGCCGACGCCCTGGCCGACGCGCTGTTCTCGGCGTGGGCCTCCGCCCACCGGGCGGCCGGACGACGGGTGCCCGAGGACCGCGAGGGCAGCGGGTTCAACGCCACGGTGGACGCCGCGCCCGAGGTGACCCTGCTCCGGCGCTGCCTGTGGCCCGACGTGGACGCCGAGGCGGTGCTGGCGGCGCTGGCCACCGGTGAGGTGCCGCTCGACGAGGTGGCCGACGGGTTGCTGCCGGCCGTCGACGTCGCGCGGCTGGCCGCCGCGTGGGAGCGGGCGAGCTCCTGGACGATCGACGACGTGGCGCTGCTCGACGAGCTGGTCGCCCTGCTCGGGACCCCGACCGCCAGGCGCCCCACGCCCCGCCGCCGCGAGGAGGACGACGAGGGCATCCGGCTCAGTACCGAGGCGCTGCACGTGGAGGCCCCGGTGGTGGACGTGGAGGCCGAGGGCTACCGCGACTTCGCCCACGTCGTCGTCGACGAGGCCCAGGACCTCAGCCCGATGCAGTGGCGGGCGGTCAGCCGGCGGGGCCCCTACGCCTCCTGGACGGTCGTCGGTGACCTGGCCCAGCGCAGCCGGGTGTCCGAACCCGCCGACTGGGAGGCCGTCGCCGCGCTGATCGGTCGTCGGGCGGTCGAGATCGCCCGGCTCGAGGTGAACTACCGCACGCCGTCGGAGATCGCGGAGCTCGCCACCGAGGTGCTCGTGGCCGCGGGTCACGACCCGTCGCTGGCACCACGGGCGGTGCGCTCGGCCGGGCAGCGACCCCGCCACCTCGTCGCCCGTGATGCGGCGACGGCCAGCGTCGAGGTGGTCGAGGCCCTGCTCGCCGCCCGGGGCGGCACCGTCGGCGTGCTCGCCGACGACGAGGACGTCGCCGGCCTGGAGCGGGCCATCGCCTCGGGCGTGACGCGCGACGAGATCGACCGGGTCCGGGTGCTCGAGGTCCGCGAGGCCAAGGGGCTGGAGTTCGACGATGTGGTGGTCGTCGGCCCCGATCGCATCGTCGAGCGCTCCGAGGTCGGTACCCACCAACTGTACGTCGCCGTGACCCGGGCGACCCGCTCGTTGACCCTGGTCACCGAACCCGGCGTGACCTTCCCCGGCGACGACCACTGCGACCGCAGCGAGCCGGCCGCCGAGGACCTCGCCTGAGGCCGTCCGTCGTTGCGGCACCGTCGCCGGGGCGCTCCTCGCGGTGAGCGCTGCGGCCTACAGGCGGCAGGCGAGGATGTCGGTGACGAGGATGCCGCGGGCCCCGAGGGCCCACAGCTGGTCCATGATCGGGTTGGTCTCGCTCCGCAGCACCATCGACCGCACGGCGACCCATCCCTTGTCGTGCAGCGGGCTCACGGTCGGCGACTCGATGCCCGGCGTCAGGGCGCAGGCCTCGTCGAGGTGCTCCACGCGGACGTCGTAGTCCATCATCACGTAGCGGCGGGCGATGATGACCCCGTTGAGCCGGCGGAGCAGCTGCTCGACGGCGCCGCCTGAGACCGCTCCCCGGCGACGAACCAGCACGGCCTCCGACTCCAGGATCGGATCGCCGAGGATCTCCAGGCCGGCCTGGCGCAGGGTCGTGCCCGTGGAGACCACGTCGGCGATCACGTCGGCCACCCCGAGCCGGACGGCCGTCTCCACCGCGCCGTCCAGCTTGATCACCTCGGCGTCGATCCCGCGGGCGGACAGGTCCCGCTCGACGATGCCCGGGTAGGAGGTCGCGATGCGGCGGCCCGCCAGCTGCTCGACCTCGGTCGCCGTGCCGGGGACGGCGGCGTAGCGGAAGGTGGAGCTGCCGAAGTCGAGGGCGAGCACCTCCTCGGCGTCGTTCTCGCCGTCGAGCAGCAGGTCCCGACCCGTGATGCCGACCTCGAGCTGGCCCGACCCGACGTAGGTCGCGATGTCCCGGGGGCGCAGGAAGAAGAACTCGGTGTCGTTGTCCGGGTCGGCCAGCACCAGCTCCCGCTGGTCGCGGCGTTGGCGGTAGCCGGCCTCGCGCAGCATGGCGGAGGCGGGCTCGGACAGGGTGCCCTTGTTGGGCACGGCGATGCGCAGCATCTCGACCTCGTAGGTCAGGGGCCCGGCGGGGCGGGCGGTGCGGACTCGTCGATGGGGAGAGCGGACCGGGTGCGCCTGCGACGCCGCGGCGCGGAGGTGGCCGGCTCAGAGGTGAGCGTAGACGTCCTCGAGGCTGAGGCCGGCCGCCAGCATCAGGACCTGGGCGTGGTAGAGGAGCTGGCTGATCTCCTCCGCCGCCCGTTCGGGCGATTCGTGTTCGGCGGCCATCCAGGCCTCCGCCGCCTCCTCGACGACCTTCTTGCCGATGTGGTGGACGCCCGCATCCAGCGCCGCGACGGTGCCCGAGCCCGCGGGCCGGCTCTCGGCCTTCTCGGACAGCTCGGCGAACAGCGCGTCGAAGGTCTTCAACGTGGCACCTCGGTGGCGGGGAGAGGGGTGCGGGAGCGGGGACCGAGCGGCCACCCCCTCGCCGGCCACCAGCGTACGCGGCGGTAGGCTGCGCTCGAAGACGACCACCCGCCGACGCCGATGAGGAGCGCCGCGTGAGCGACGTCCCGTTCGACCCGTCCACCGCCGCCGACCTCGGGGGCCAGCAGCAGCCTTCGGAGGAGGAGATCCGTGCCTACCTCTCGCAGCTGCGGGAGGCTCCTGTCGATCAGGTGCTCGCCGAGGTGGTGAACGCGCTGCTCAACGCGGCCCAGGTCAAGCTCGGCCGACGGGACGGGCGGCTGCTGATCGACACGGTGTCGGCGGTGACCGACACCGTCCGCGGTCACGTGCCCGAGCAGCTCACCCAACAACTGGACGAGGCGCTCACCCAGCTGAGGATGGCCCAGGTGGAGGGCGAGCAGCAGGTGGCCAAGGCCGCCGCGGCCGGGCAGGCCGAGCCGGGGGACCTGGCCACCGAGCCGGCTGGCACCGCAGATCCGGCAGCGGACGGTGGTGACGACGCCGCTTCCAAGTCCGGCGACCAGCCGCCACCGGCGTCCTCGGGCGGCACGGCTGCGTCCCGGCTGTGGGTCCCCGGGCGCTGACCTCCTCCCGGGAGGCCGACCGGAGGAGCGAGTGGGCTGCTACCCTCTGTCGCGCGTGCTCGCACGGCGCGACGGACACCGGCCCCCCGGATCCTCGCCCGAGACGCGGACAACCGAAGACAAGTGGTGCTCGAGCACCCACCCGCGAGGTCCAACCTCCCCGGGTCGATGCGGTCACCGGACGCAGGGCGTCCGGCTGGCGCAGGCATCGTCCCGATGGCGACCCTACGGGTCGCCATCTTCTGTCCCGGCCCCCGCGGTCGGTCCGCAAGCGGCACCGTGTGAGCCCGCATCACCGAGGAAACGCGACACCGACCCAGGAGGCAGCGACATCGACGAGCAGCAGCGCCGGCTGAACGCGGACATCAAGGTCCCGCGGGTCCGGCTCGTGGACGCCGACGGCGAGCAGGTGGGCATCGTCCCCCT